>CANPWC010000230.1 GCA_947581905.1 uncultured Acetatifactor sp. | reverse complement strand
AGCAGGTGGAGGCCCTTCTGGGGGCTCTATAAAATTTTTTTGATTTTTTTCGCATTTACTCTTGACATTTTCCAAAAAATTGCCGGCCTGGAATTGCCGGTCTGGAATTGCCGATCAGGGTTTGGCCATGACCGATCCAAAATGCGGGCCATGCCTGCTGTCTGCCTATCCGCCCAAGGCGGGCCTGCACAGGGCAAACCGCCTTGGACGGACAAGCTTTCCAACCTTCCTTATCTTTGCACGCGTCCGGAAGCGTCTCCGCCTGCCAGGGCTTCCACTTCCTTGCGGGTGACAAGGTTAAAGTCGCCGGGGATGGTATGCTTCAGGGCGGAAGCCGCCACGCCGAACTCCAGGGCGGACTTGAAATCCTTGCCGTCCAACAGGCCGCAGATCACGCCGCCCGCGAAAGAATCTCCCCCGCCCACGCGGTCCACGATCGGATGGATGCTGTATTCCTTGGAGTGATAGAACTCTCCACTGTCCCTGTCAAAAATGCAGGCCGACCAGCCGTTGTCGGAAGCGGAATGGCTGACGCGCAGGGAGGAAACGCAATACTCAAACTGGAACTTGTCGACCATCTGCTCGAAAATGGACCGGTATCCAGCCATCTCAAGCTCTCCGCTCGCCACGTTGGTCGCTCCGGGCTTAAAGCCCAAGACCAGCTCCGCGTCTTCTTCGTTGCCGATGCAGACGTCCACATACTTCATCAGGCCAGTCATCACTTCCTGCGCCTTCTTCGGGGTCCACAGCTTCTTCCGGAAGTTCAGGTCCACGGACACCTTGACGCCGTGCTGCTTGGCCGCGATCAAGGCTTGTTTCGTAAGAAGCGCCGCGGAATCGGACAAAGCAGGCGTAATGCCCGTAAAATGGAACCAATCCGCATCCGCGAAGATCGCGTCGAAGTCAAAATCCGCCTCCGTCGCGGTGGAAATGGAGGAATGGGCACGGTCATACACGACCTTGGAGGGGCGCATGGAGGAACCGGATTCCAGATAATAGATGCCCAGCCTCTCACCGCACCTTGCAATGTATCGGGTGCCCACGTTATATTTCCTAAGGGCCGCCACGGCGCATTCCCCAATCTCATTGTCAGGGACGGCCGTCACGAACTCCGTCTCATAACCATAATTGGCAAGGGATACCGCCACATTCGCCTCTCCGCCGCCATAGTTGATATCGAACTCATCCGCCTGAATGAACTTTTCAAAATTAGGGGTGGATAATCGCAGCATGATCTCACCCATGGTCACTACTTTAGCCATTTTCTTCTGATTTCCTTTCCATGTGGTGCGGGAGGCGAAAACGTCGCGGCCTTTCCGTCCATCCCGTCCCAGGCATTATTTCTGTACAAGATGTACCGCGAAGCCGCCGATCTCCTCATCCAGGTAAATCGCCTTAAGGCCTCCTTTTTCATTCTTCACCGCACGATCCCACTGGAAGCCGAAGCCTAAGACGCTCTCCAGATAATTCACCGCCCGGTCGATATAGTTGGTCCTGATGGCGATATGTCCGTTCTTGCCTAAGTACATGGACTTCTCCACCTCCACGGCGCTTCCGACGAAAACGGAGGAATTGCCGTTCTTGACAGGCATCCCCAGCAGGAACGCGAAGCGGTTCGCCACCTTAAGGGCCTCCTCCTCGTTCTGCGTATTAATGCCGATATGGGCCAGCTCCAAGCCCAGCATGGTCTGGACCGCCTCCCTGGTCAACTGCTCGATACGGTCCCATTCGCCCGCATTGATCAGGTCGCCGGGAACCATCCAGGAACCGCCGCAGGCGATGATCTTATTGAAGTCCAGGTAGGAAGTCAGGTTCTTGGCATTGATGCCGCCGGTAGGCATGAACTTCATGTTCACGTAAGGGGCAGCCATCGCCTTGATCTTCGCCAGGCCGCCGGACTGCTCCGCGGGGAAGAACTTCACCACGTCCAGGCCAAGCTCGATGGCCTGCTCAATGTCGCTGGGGCTGGAGGTGCCGGGCGTGATAGGGATGCCCTTCTCCTGGCAATACTTCACCGTCCTGGGATTTAAGCCGGGGCTTACGATGAACTGCGCCCCCGCTTCCACCGCGGCGTCCACCTGGGCCGCGTTCAAAACCGTGCCCGCGCCTACGCACATCTGGGGGAAGTTCTCCGTCATCACCTTGATGGCCCCTGCCGCCGCATCCGTACGGAACGTCACCTCCGCGCAGGGCAGGCCGCCCGCGCACAAAGCCTTTGCCAAGGGCGCGGCATCCTCGACCCGGTCGATCTTCACGACGGGGACGATGCCGATCTTGCTGAGTTTCTCAAGTACTGCGTTCATGTTATACCTCATTTCTGCGCCGCTTGAAATGGGCATCTACGTAAAGCGGCGCCGACGCAGAACCCTGTAACTCCTCTAAGGAAACCTTGATCCTTGTTCCCATTATATCCCTTTTTAAGGCTCCTAGCAAGTCCCAAATGACGCCCCTCAGGGTTGTTTCATGAAGTGCGTACACAAAAAAAGGGAAGTATTTTCATGCCTGGTACATCTCCCTATCTCCACAT
>CANPWC010000229.1 GCA_947581905.1 uncultured Acetatifactor sp. | reverse complement strand
AAATCTAAAACGATCTGTTTGACCTCCATTAGTATGCTCCTTTACCCAACTTTTATTCCCAACTATATTTATTATAATATATTGGGAATAAAGTTGGGAATAAATCATAAAATAATTCCAGAAAAAAATAATGTCATATCAAAGCTCTTCCCCAAATGGTGTAGTAGTGGTGTAGTAAACACCTTTACTGACCATGAAACCATTGATTTTACAGACTTTTTCGCAACCTTGTCCCAGAATATGGCAACATTTTGGCAACAGAAAATCAGCAAGCCATAATAATGGATGTTATTTGGGTGATATCTGTTTTTACCGGTCATTTCCGATAGTAGGCGACTAGCTTGTTCACCGCATGGATGACGTCTTCCACATCGGAATCGGTCAGGGAATAGTAGAGGGGGAGGCTTAGCACTTCCTCATAATAGGCTTCCGCGTTGGGGCAGAGCCCTTTCGGGTAGCCTAATTTTTCATAGTAGGAATGACGATAGACCGGCAGGTAATGCACCTGGGAATAAATGTTTTCCGCATGGAGGGCGTCGAAGAATTCCCGCCTTGTGCAGTTTAGCATGCCGCTTCGCAGGCGCAGGATGTAAAGGTGCCTGGTGGTATCGGATTCCGGGATCTCCTCCTGGACCTGGATTTCGGGCAGCTGTAGGAACGCGGCGTCATACTTTTCCACGATCGCCTTGCGGCGGGCACGGAAAAGGGGCAGCTTCTTCAACTGGCTCAAAAGCAGGGCGCACTGGAAATCCGTGATACGATAGTTATAGCCGAGGCTGACCTGTTCGTTGTACCAGGGGTCGTCGGTGGGATGGGCCATTTGGCTCCGGTCCCTGGTGATGCCGTGGGTCCGGGCGAGCAAAAGCTTCTGGTAGAGCGCTTCGTCATTGGTGGTCACGGCCCCGCCCTCACCGGCGGTGACGGTCTTGACCGGGTGGAAGCTGAACGCGGTCATGTCCGCGATGCTGCCTACAGGACGTCCCTGGTAACAGGTCCCGATGGCGTGGGCGGCGTCTTCGATCAAGGTTAAGTGGTGCTTCCTGCAGATGCCGAGAATTTCCTCCAGTTGCACGGCTTGTCCCGTGAAATCCACAGCCACCACCGCCTTAGTCCTGGGCGTGATACAGCGCCGGATGGCTTTCGGGTCAATGTTATAGGTCCTAGGGTTAATATCGGCGAAGACCGGCCTGGCCCCGCAGTATAGGGCGCAGTTGGCGGAAGCGGCGAATGTGATGGGAGTCGTGATGACCTCGTCCCCCTCTCCGACGCCGGCAGCCATGGCGGCGATATGCAGGGCCGCGGTGCCGCTGTTGACGGCGACGCAGTACTTTGCCCCCGTGACCTGGCAAAGGGCTTGTTCCAATTCCGTGACTTTAGGCCCGCAAGTGAGGAAGTCGCTTCGCAGGACCTCGGCCACTGCCTGGATGTCCTCCTCGTCAATGTATTGTCTTCCATAACTTAGCGGCGTCTGCCTTACGGGGCTGCCGCCCAAGATCGCTAATTTCTCCATGCTGTTCTTTCCCTCCAATGCTTGGGTTAAATTCTGGAATTCATTATATCACGAACCGCGTCGGCTGGAAAGCTTCTTTTGGCGCAGGGAGAGAAATTCCGGCAGCATCCCCCACCCGTAAGCGGCATAAGGGACAAGGAGCAGGCCATAGGGAAGGATGTAGCGGGAATTGGCCTCCCAAAGCATGTGGAACAGAAGCCCGCCGAAGCAGCCGACGAGCCCCAGGTAAGACGTAAGACGCCCAAAAGGGCCGCCTGCCCGCTTTTTCCCGGCAAGGATGCAGAAAAAGAGGCTTCCCAGATAAAGGGCGTCCTGGAAAAGGTTGCAGAACGCGATATAGTATTTGCTTTTGCCGCCCTCGTAAAGGGATTGGAAGAACGTGCTGCGGCCGCCAAACGTCGCAAGGGTGGCCTGGCGGGAGGCATATGTGCCGTCACACCACTGGGAAAGGAACTTGTTGCGGTAAAACTTAGCCGCATAAGCGGGATGTCCCTTAAAATATTGAAGCCGCTCCCGGATGGCTTGCATGCTGGCTTGGTTGGCCGATTCGGCATCCATGCCGGCCTCCTGATAAGCATTGAAGTTGAAGCCGTTGTACCATCCGTCAGCCCGGGAAGCCTCCTGCATGCCCATGGCAATGTAGGATAAGGCGGTGACTCCGGTGCTTAAGCGGCTGCCGCTGCGGCGTTCGTATATGGAAACAGTGGCGGGCAGGATGCTGAAAGCGCCTATCAGGCAGGCGGCTAAGAGGAGAAGGAGCCTGTACCTGTGGGAAGCTAAGCCCTCCAACACGGCGACGATGGTCACGGCAAGGATAAGGATTAGGGAATTTTTACGCAGGAAAACGCTTCCAACCAGGGAGAGGAAGCATAGGGCCGCATAGGAAAAGGAAGCTTTCCGGGAAGCTTTCCCGCAAGTCGGATGAAGCAGGCGCAACAGGTAATACAGCCCGATGGAAAAAAGGGCGAAAGAGGGGATTTCCCCGTAAACGAAAGAGGTATACATCAGCAAAGGAGCGTTGCAGCACATGAAGAGCCAATAGGCGACACGCATGCCGTCTTTTG
>CANPWC010000228.1 GCA_947581905.1 uncultured Acetatifactor sp. | reverse complement strand
CTCCGCCACATCCTCCGAAACGCTCCCCGCCCCTACCGGCAGGACGCCAACGGCCTTACAATCGCGCAGCACATAGGATAAATTCTCGCCAAGCCCCTTGCTCTGCTCCGTCCCCAGCGCGTTCAACCCGTAACGGTTATAAAGCGTATCCGGAAGCCAGATGCCATCCTGCCCTAATTCCCGGATGACCATCACCAACAACGTCAGGAAAAAGGTGACGATGGCGCTTAAGATGCAGGCGTTCCAAGGTCTGGCGTCCGTAAAACGAGGCGCTTCCACCGCCGGGTCCACCACCCGGATATTGTCGATCCCTTTCTGCCCTGCCGCGAAATCCACCATGCTCTGCTCCAGGGCGGCGGCGATCTTAAGGCTTAGGGCAGGGTCCGGCGTAGTCACCATGGTGTCCGGCATGCGCAAAGACATCTGCAGCCGCGCCGAAAGATATTCCTTCATCGTTTCCCTGTCAATGTCAGCTTCCGGGGTCCCCTCCAGGTTATGGTACAGCAAGTCCAAAAACTCCTTGGTATCCATCCACTGGTTCCAGGTTTCCCCGTTAATAAAGGTATATTCATTATCTGTCGCCGGATCGATGGCATATTCCACTTCATAAAGGGAGGTCGCCACGAAGCGGGCAGGCTCCAGCACCAGCTTTTTCAGGCAATAGCCGCCGCCCAAGAGCACCGTCCCCAGCACCGTGATGAAGAGAAGCTTCTTGGCCTGGCGAAGCAGCCGCAGGCAAAGAAGCGCCAGATCAAGCGGTTCCGACAGATATTGATTTTCCGGCATCTTCCATCCCTCCTCTTCTTGGATGCGGCCTGGGGATTCACGCCCCGCCACCTGGCTCATCATCACCTGGCCCGCCCTCGCCAAGCACCGGCACGCTTAGTTGGCTTCTCTGCCGCCTGGCGTACCCTAGTCAGGCTCATCATCGCCTGGCTTATCCCCGTCCGGCGCGTTCTGGGTGCGCAGGCGGTATTCCTCCCGGAACGCCGTCACCTGCTCGCTTTCCACGCCCTCCGTGCTGTCCGGCCAGAACAGGATCTTCAACGTCAACAGCATCAGCTTCAGATCCAGCCACAAAGAATAATTTTCAATATAAGTCAAATCCAACTTCAGCTTGTCATAAGGCGTCGTATTGTATTTCCCATAGACCTGGGCGTACCCCGCAAGCCCCGCCTTCACTTTCATCCGATAAGCAAATTCCGGCATGATCTCCACATATTGGGCGATGATCTCCGGTCGCTCCGGGCGCGGCCCGATGAAAGACATATCCCCTTTTAAAATATTAAACAACTGCGGCAATTCATCAATCCGAACCTTGCGGATGAAATTTCCCACTGGCGTGATCCGGCTGTCGTTCTTCTGCGCCAGCCTGGCCACGCCGTCCCGCTCCGCGTCCACCCGCATGCTGCGGAATTTCATGATGGAAAACAGCCTTTCATCCTGGGTGCAGCGGATCTGTTTATAAAGGATCGGCCCGCCGTCATACAGCTTGATCGCCACGGCCGTGACCAGCATGATCGGGGACGCGATGATCAGCAACAGGACGGAACAGACGATATCGATCAGCCTTTTTATGACTCGCTGCTCCATCGTGATGCTGTATTCCCGGGTTAAAAGCATGGGCGTATCAAACAGGTGCATTTCTTCCGCGCCCAACAGGATCACGTCCGAAATCTTCGGCATCGTGTAAGAACGGATGGAATGGGCATAGCAGAACTTTAACAGGCTGTTGCGCTCCTCCGTGGGGATGTCCCATATGACCACGGCCGCGAACACCCCTTCCTCATACCCCTCCAGGATCTCCTTTTCCAAAGCCTCCATGCCGATCGCCACGTCCACGCACCGGACGACGGCGTACTTGTCCTTACGGCTTTCAAACTTGCGGATGATATCCTCCGCCTGCCGCGTCCCATGCACCAAAAGCAGCTTCCGGGGCGGGAAAATCTTCTGGTAAATCTTCGTCGCGATATTGATCCAAACGATGACCGCCGCCGCCTGGCAAAGGGACATCATCAGGAAAGGGATGGGGATGAAGAGTTGCGTCACCATCAGGGACATCTGCACATAAGTGAACACGTTCACGATCAGGGTGGCGAAAATCTGGGAAAAAATGATCTCCACATTACGCAGGTAGCCGATCCGAAGTCCCCCGTACATGTGGGAAAAGAAGAACAGCAACGAGCCGTAGAACACATATTGGAGCACATAGGCACGGAACCAATAATTCAAATCCAGCAAAGTATCCGCGCTCGGATAAATGTCCTTTAGGTAAAAATAGGTAAAGATCAGGATTTCCAAAGCAAGGCAGATCCCGGAAAGGCTGAGGTTGATCAGCCTTTTGAAGCTTTCCTTTCTCTTCAGTTCCACATTCCTTGGATTCTGGCTCAAGACCGACCCCTCCTTTACCCTATGTAACCCGTGCTCTTAAGCAACATTCTACCATGTCAGCAGGAAATCAAGCGCGAACGAAGTGAGCATTTGATTTCACCTGACATGGTAACGACAGAATCAGGCAGTGCGGCAGCACTGCGCCTGCGTAGCAGGCGGATTCTGGAGTTTATTGTACCATGT
>CANPWC010000227.1 GCA_947581905.1 uncultured Acetatifactor sp. | reverse complement strand
ACTTCGTCCTCTACCTATTGTTCGGATCCCGGATCGGGACCCCGTCCATGTTCCTCGTGCTGTTCGGCATCGCCCTTTTGGTCTGCGGGCTGCAGTACATCCTTTTCTATGCGATCGGAAAGATGAAGAAGGGGTTTTGGACGAACCTGCTCCAGATTTTGCCGGGCTATTTATTGATCATGATGGTGGTGCCGATGGCAGGTTCCCTGGTGGACCTGCTTCCGAGGGCGATCCAGTGGGTCATAGGGAATGCGGGCCTGTTCTGCTGCCTGTGCATAGCTTCCGGCGTGGCCGTCTGGATCCTGGGAGCCGCCGCAAGCGTCCTGATCTTGAGGAAGCGGGACGACAGGGCATAAAGGAGAAGCAGATTTTGGCAGGAAATGAGTTGACAGGGGGGATTAGGCAGGTTATCCTGATCTTGAGGAAGCGGGACGACAGGGCGTAAAAGGGTGGAAGAAAGGATAAGGGTGTGTCAGATGGGTAAGTTTCGTTTTGCGGTAATGGGAGCGGGAGGGATCTCCAACAAGTTCTGTGACGCGGTATCGAGGCTGGAGGGCTGCGAAGTCGCCGCCGTCGCCAGCAAGTCCCTGGAAAGGGCGGAGGCTTTCGCGAAGAAAAACGGGCTGAAGAAAGCCTATGGGAACTATCAGGAGATGTTGGAGGCGGAGAAGCCGGACTGCGTCTATATCGGGGCGGATACGGGCTCGCATTTCCGCCTTTCCATGCTTTGCCTGGAGCATCATGTGCCCATCCTGTGCGAGAAAGCCATGTTCCGCAACAGCACGGAGGCCCAGGCGGCCTTTTCCCTGGCCCGCAAAGAGGGCGTGTTCGCCATGGAGGCCATGTGGAGCCGCTTCCTGCCCAGCGTCCGGCAGGTGAAAGACTGGGTGGAAGAGGGGAGGATCGGGCAGGTCAGCTTCTGTGACGCCAAGATCGGGTTCAAAGCGCCTGTTGACCCGACGAAACGCTATTACAGCAAAGAGCTGGGAGGCGGGGCCGCGTTCGACCTTACCGTGTATACGTATGAATTGTCTACCTTTTTCCTGGGAAAAGATTACCTGGATAGCCGGGAATGCGCCCTTTGGGGGGATACCGGGGTAGATTTGGTCAACCAGGTGACGCTGCGTTATCCGAATGCCATAGCCAGCCTTTCGACCAGCTTCTTGACCCCTTTGGAGGAGCGGGTGGTCCTGTGTGGGGACCGGGGCAAGATCGTGCTCCCGCGGCCGCATTTCGCGGATGAGGCGTTCCTGTATGATGAAGAGGGGCGCCTGGTCTTGCATGACAAAGATGACAAGACGGTCAACGGCTTCGTATATGAGGCGAAAGAGGCCATGGACTGCATCCGGGCGGGGAAATTGGAAAGCGATGTCATTCCCCAGGAGGATACCCTGGATTGCGCCAGGCTGTTTGACCGCATCGCCGCCACCAGGCAGTGATGCGGGCTTTATCGGGAAAAGAGGAAGCGCCACAGGGCTGTAATGGTCCTGCGGCGCTTATTTTGGCTTTATGGATTAATTTCCGACATTCGCTTAATTTCAGGCATTCGCCTTATCTTTCTTGCTGATGGCGGCACGCTTGCGCAGCGTGGGGTCCAGGATCTTCTTGCGGATGCGGAGGCTTGCGGGGGTCACTTCCAGCAATTCGTCCGTGTCAATGAAGTCCAGGGCTTGTTCCAGGCTTAAAATCTTAGGCGGCGTCAGGCGCAGCGCTTCGTCGGCGCTGGAGGAACGGGTGTTGGTGAGCTGCTTCTTCTTGCAGACGTTGATCTCGATGTCCTCCCCCTTGCCAGTCTGTCCGACGACCATCCCGGCATAAACCTTTTCCCCCGGGCCGATGAAGAGGATGCCTCTTTCCTGCGCGTTATACAGGCCATAGGTAATGGATTCCCCGGCCTCGAACGCGATCAGGGAACCCTGCTTGCGGTATTGGATGTCCCCTTTGTAAGGCTTGTAATCGTCGAAGACGGTGTTCATGATGCCGTTTCCCTTGGTATCCGTGAGAAATTCGCCCCGGTACCCGATCAGGCCCCTGGCCGGGATGGAGAACTCCAGGCGGGTATAGGTCCCTCCGGTAATGGAGGACATGTTCAAAAGCTCCCCTTTCCGCTGTCCCAGCTTCTCGATGACGATGCCGGCGAAGTCATTGGGGACGTCGATATAAGCCAACTCCATGGGCTCCAGGAGCTTCCCCGCCTCATCGTGGCGGTAGATGACCTCCGCCTTGCTTACGGCGAACTCAAAGCCCTCGCGCCTCATATTTTCAATCAGGACGGACAGGTGCAGCTCGCCCCGCCCGGATACCTTGAAGCAGTCGGTGGACTCCGTTTCCTCCACCCGCAGGGAGACGTCCGTGTTCAGCTCCCGGAACAGGCGGTCGCGCAAATGGCGGCTGGTCACATATTTCCCTTCCCTGCCCGCCAGGGGAGAGTCGTTTACAAGGAACTGCATGGAAATGGTGGGCTCGCTGATCTTCTGGAACGGGATGGGGCGCACGTCTTCCACGGAGCAGAGCGTATCCCCGATATGGATGTCGCTGATGCCGGAGATGGCAACGATAGAGCCGAAGTCGGCCTCCTTCACCTCTATTTTGTTTA
>CANPWC010000226.1 GCA_947581905.1 uncultured Acetatifactor sp. | reverse complement strand
GGATACGGACGGCGGCTATGACAGCAATATGACCCTGTCTTTCAACCGGGCCAATTCCGTGGCGAAATTCTGCCAGAACCCCCGCAACGGCTTGTCGGAGGAGAAGATTGGGCAGCTGCAGCAACTGTTGACCGTGAACGGGCGCTCTTACAGCAACCCGATCTATAAGAGGGGCACCCAGGAAGTGGATATGGCGGCATCCAGGCGTGTGGAGATCAAGTTCCGCCTGAAGGAAGATGAGATGATCGAGCGGATTTCAGAAATCCTGTCGCAGGGATAGGAGCCGTGCAAGTGCCGGAAGCATAGCGGTTAGACTGGCGCGGATAGGATCGGTGGGGATGGGATTTTCCTGAAAATGGGGCAGCTTCGCATTGCGGACGGCTGCCCCATTTCGCCTTTCCTTGGGGGAGCCCTCGCGGCGGCCTGCGCAGAAGGCGGCCTGGTTTCTTTGGCTTTCCGAAGAATTTGGGCTTGCCTTTTACAGGAAAGTGAGGTATATTGTTGCAGTGTGGCGAAAAGCCGCGTTGTTGGCGTGCCGCGGGCAGGTCGCGCGGGCGGAAGCGAAGCATGCGGACAGAAGCGTGCCGCGGGACGGAAGCGCATCGTGTATGCAGGAATAGGCCGCGGGCGGGAGGCGAGGCAAGCCGTGGACAGCCGCGCGGCGTCTGAAGCAGAAAGGACGGGAAAGTTCATGATCAAGGCAGGGATCATCGGGGCGACAGGGTATGCGGGAAATGAATTGGTGCGCATCTTGTCGTGCCATAAGGATGTGGAAATCGTATGGCTTGGTTCCAAGAGCTATATCGACCAGAAATACAGCAAGGTATATCAGAATATGTTCCGTTTGGTGGACGATGTCTGTAAGGCGGATGACGTGAACGAGCTTGCCGGGCAGGTGGACGTGATCTTTACCGCGACGCCCCAGGGCTTCTTAGCAGGGCTTCTGACGGAGGAGATCTTGTCGAAGACGAAGGTCGTTGACTTGTCTGCGGACTTTCGGATCAAGGATGTGGCGGTATATGAGAAATGGTATGGCATCCGGCATCAGTCGCCCCAGTTCCTGGGTGAGGCCGTGTATGGCTTATGCGAGATCAACCGCGCCCTAATTACGCCGGATACTCGCCTGGTGGCGAACCCGGGCTGTTATACCACCTGTTCCATCCTTACGGCTTATCCCTTGGTAAAGGAAGGGCTGATTGACGTGGATACCCTGATCATCGATGCCAAGTCCGGGACCTCCGGGGCAGGCAGGGGGGCCAAGGTGGCGAACCTGTTCTGTGAAGTCAATGAAAATATGAAGGCTTACGGCGTGGCAAGCCACAGGCATACCCCGGAGATCGAGGAACAGCTGGGCTATGCCGGCAACCGTCCTGTGACGTTAAGCTTCACGCCTCATTTGGTCCCGATGAACCGCGGCATCCTGGTGACGGAATATGCTTCCTTAAAACGTGGCCCTGACGGCAGCCTGCCGGATTACGCCAGGATCCGTGCCGCATATGAAAAATATTATGCAAAAGAGCGTTTCATCCGCCTGTTGGATGCGGGCGTCTGTCCGGAGACCAAGTGGGTGGAAGGAAGCAATTATGTGGACATCAACTTCGTCTTGGACGAACGCACAGGACGCGTCATCCTTATGGGCGCCTTGGACAACTTGGTAAAAGGGGCTGCCGGACAGGCGGTGCAGAACATGAATCTGCTGTTTTCCTTACCAGAGGACGAAGGGCTCCTTATGCCTCCCATGTTCCCTTGACCTTGTTTTGGCTTTTGGCTCCAGGTGATGAAAAAGGATGCTTCAATCCATGAAAAAAACTATGGACATTTATGCAATTATGCGTATAATGGAGCATATGGACGAATAGAAACAGACCGCAGATTGCGGGAATTTCCTTTTTTTAAAATATCCGAGAAAGAGAGTGCTATTCATTTTATGCAGAATTATACCATACGTCCCATGACGGCTGAAGATTACGGCGGCCTCTACGCCCTTTGGATGACCATTAAAGGTTTCGGCATCCGCAGCATCGATGATTCCCGGGAGGGCGTCGAGCGTTTCCTTGCCCGAAACCCTGGTACAAGCGTGGTCGCCCAAAATGAAGAGGGAAGCATCGTGGGCGGCATCCTTTGCGGCCATGACGGAAGAAGGGGCTGCCTGTACCATGTCTGCGTGCGGGAAGATTACCGTCGCCTGGGCATCGGCAAGGCCATGGTGGTGTTTTGCATGAATGCGCTCAAGAAAGAGCAGATCAACAAGGTGAGCCTCATCGCTTTTACCACCAACGATATCGGCAACGCGTTCTGGAACCGGATCGGCTGGACCAGGAGGCTGGACCTCAATTATTATGATTTCACGTTGAATGAGGCGAACATCACCGCGTTCAACCGGCAATAAGGATCCCGGAATGCCGGATGCGGCAGGAGGACGGGAAAAATGGCAAAAAATTGGAAATAGCCGCCTGATCGGCGGCAGAATGCGGGGAAAGATGGATCAGATCATGGAAAAGGAAATGACATGGATGGATGGCGGCGTGACAAGCGCGAAAGGGTTCGAGGCGGCGGCTTGCGCGGCTGGCATCAAATATCAGGGCAGGAATGACATGGCGTTGGTCTATAGCACGGTCCCTTGCCGCGCGGCGGGCACCTTTACGAGCAACGTGGTCAAGG
>CANPWC010000225.1 GCA_947581905.1 uncultured Acetatifactor sp. | reverse complement strand
CGCGGGGACCGGCCGTTCTTCTTAACGGTCTCCCAGATCGAGCCCCATCATCAAAACGACCATGGACATTATGAGGGTCCGGCGGGCTCCAAGGAAGCCTATCGGGAGTATGAGCTTCCCGGGGACCTGGCGGCGCTTCCAGGCGATTACCGGGAGGAATACCCGGATTATCTGGGGGCATGCGCCAGGCTGGATTGGAATTTGGGGAGGCTTGTGGAGCGCCTTAAGGAAAAAGGGCTTTATGACAACACTGTCATTCTTTATACTTCAGACCATGGATCCCATTTTCGGACTAGGAACCAGGATGCGCATCGGAATGGCAGCGATGATTATAAACGTTCCTGCCATGACGCTTGCCTGCGCGTGCCGCTCGTCATCGCCGGGGGACCGTTCCGGGGAGGCGTTACGGTGGAAGAATTGGTGAGCACGGAGAGCCTGCCCAAAACGATCCTGTCCCTGGCGGGAGTGGACGTTGGGGACGCCATGATCGGGGAGGATCTGTTGGACGTGGTGGAAAAGAAGACTTGCGCACGCCCCAATGAGGTCTATGCCCAGATTTCAGAAAGCCGCGTGGGACGCATGATCCGGACCGCGGATTACAAATATTCCATTTATGCCCCTGGAAAGAATGGGTTTGCCTATGCGTCCAGCGATTATTATGAGGATGATTTCCTCTATGACCTGCGGCGGGATCCTTTTGAACTCCACAACCTGATCGGGGAAAAAGGTTATGAGGACATCAAGCTTGGGCTGCGCCAAAGGCTCTTGGATTGGGTGGAAAAAGTGGAGGGCATGCGCCCGACGGTGGGGGAGACTTAAGCCTGGGGGCTTGCCTGGTCACAGCATCCCGGCTAAGACCACGCTCATGGCCGTGCCCGCCAGGATGGAAAGCAGCGCGCCCGGCAGGGTGTAGCGCGTCTTGGTGACCTTGGCCGCCAGGAAATAGATGCTCATGGTATAGAAAAGGGTTTCCGTGCAGCTCATTAAAATGGAAGTCATCAGCCCCACATAGGAATCGGGGCCGTATTCCTTGAAAAGGTCCAATACCAGGCCGGTGGCGGCGGAGGAGGAAAAGAGCTTGACGAAGATAAGCGGCACCATGGCCGCCGGGATTTTCACCGCTTCCGCGAGGGGACCCAACAGGCTTCCCAGGAAAGAAAGGAATCCGCTTGCCCGAAGCACTCCCACCGCTACCATTAAGCCGATCAGGGTGGGCATGATGTCCGCCACGGTCTTAAGCCCTTCCCGGGCCCCTTTCAAAAAGGATTCATACACCTTTATCCGGGCGCAGACCCCATAAGCCACGATGAAAAAGAGGATGGCCGGGATCACGATGTCGGAAAAATGGCTGAGTGCGTTCAAAGATGGCTTCTCCTGACGAAAACGGGCGGGAGCCGCCCTGCAAGGACTTTCCTGGCGGGCTCCTTATTTGCTATATTGTATGTCTTTGTTTGATAAAAAATGATTTGGCCCGAGGCTTTGCGTTTGGCGCAGGGTCCCGTGGCATAGGGAAGATATGGATGAACGATTTACAGTAAACTGGCTGCCCGTATTCCTCATAGGCCTGGCTGCCTTATGCGTGTTGGCCGTCGTCCTCCTGTATCACAAAAGGAGGCGGGACAGGGGCACGGACCTGATGGAGGGGCATGAATATGAGCTTTATTGCGCCGACCTGTTGAAAAGCCATGGCTTTATAGAGGTGGAAGTGACCAGGGAAAGCGGCGATTACGGCGTGGACATCCTGGCGGAGCGGGAAGGGGTGACTTATGCCATCCAGTGTAAATGCTATTCCTCCCCGGTGGGCATCAAGGCGATCCAAGAGGTGTATGCCGGCAAGGATTATTATGACCGGATGGTGGGCGTGGTCATGACGAACCAGCGTTTCACCGCGCCTGCCGTTTCGTTTGCCCGCAAGCTGAAGGTTTTGCTGTGGGACGGGGATTACGTGGAGGCGATGGAGGAAGAATGACCCTGATAGCGCCGACGCGCTGGGGGAAGGATGGACGCCGATAGCGCCGACGCGCTGGGGGAAGGATGGACGCCGGTAGCGCCGACGCGCTGGAGGAAGGATAGGCGCCGGTAGCGCTGACGCGCTGGAGGAAGGATAAGCGCCGATAGCGCGGACAGGATGGAAAAAGAAGAAACGCTGGAGGAACGGACGATCGGGAAGGCGGACGGCCAGAGGGAAGGCTTCTGGACGAATGATGCCGAACGATGGAAAGGAGAAGCCGTGGATATCACATCGACCTTGAACGAAGTGCTGGTAAAGCTGTTTCGTGACATTACCACAATAGAAGAACGCGCCTTGCGGTCCGGCGAGTTTAAGGCGCTGAGCGTAAATGACATGCATGTCATTGAAGCGATCGGGCTTGACGAGCCGAAGAACATGACCACTGTGGCGAAGTGCCTGGGGGTGACGACGGGGGCTTTGACCATTGCCGTGAATGGGCTTGTGAAAAAAGGCTTCGTGTCCAGGACGCGCAGCGAGATGGACCGGCGCGTGGTCCTGGTCTTTCTGACGGAGCGGGGGCGCGCGGCTTACGTAAGCCATCATGCGTTCCATCAGGAGATGGTGGCGGCGGTCCTTGAGGGGCTCGACGAGGAGGAGCAGCTTGTGCTGGAACGGGCGTTGCTTAAACTGACAGAGTATTTCAGGGGGCTGTGACGAAAGG
>CANPWC010000224.1 GCA_947581905.1 uncultured Acetatifactor sp. | reverse complement strand
GCCCAAAGGTGGCGGACCGGCTGGTGGCGGTGAACATGATGGGCACGATGGTCATGGTCATGATCGCCGTCCTGGCGCTTCTGCTGGGCGAGGGCTATTTGGTGGACATCTGCCTGATCTACGCCATGATCAGCTTCCTATCCATCATCGTGCTGACCAAGGTTTACATGGGCGTTTATCGGCAGAAGAAGCTGGGTGAGAGGAAAGAGGCCCCGTCCCAGGGGGCGCTTGTGCCGAAGGGGGAAGACGTGGAAGAGGCGGAAAGGAAGGTGCCGTGATGTTCTCCTGGATCAGGTTGGTTGTAGGATTCTTTCTATTATTTTGCGGGTTGTTCGTGTTCCTGGTGGAGGTGGTCGGGGTGTACCGCTTCCGTTATGTGCTGAACCGGATGCACGCGGCGGCGACGGGGGATACCCTGGGCATCGCTTTGAGCATGGCCGGGCTGATGGTATTGTCAGGCTTTCGCTTCGCCACCCTGAAAATGGGGTTGGTCGTGCTTTTCCTGTGGTTCGCGTCCCCGGTGTCCTCGCACCTGATCGCGCGGCTGGAGGTGACGACCAACGAGGGGTTGGAGCGGGATTGCACGGTATCCCCGGAGGCGAAGCGCGCCAGCGAAATCGCCAATTTCTACACCCAGGACGGCGTGTCGGAGTGGGAGTTGGCGAACGGGCGCAAAGAAAAGGAGGAGGACGAATGACTGTATTTGAGTGCCTTCTGTTGGTTTTCCTGGTGATGTGCGCCATATCCGTGACGCTGTCCAAGAACCTGTTGAACTCCATCATCATTTATATGTCTTATTCCCTGGTGATGTCCATCATCTGGATCATCTTGGAATCGCCTGACCTGGCGATCACGGAAGCCGCGGTCGGGGCCGGCGTGACCAGCGTATTGTTTTTCGTCACATTGAAAAAAATCCATGCCATCGAGCGGGAAGATTCCGACAAGGAAAGTTCCGGGCAGCAGAAAGGCGGCGAATGACGGATGGGCAGGAAAGAAAGGTTTGAAAGTTGGTTGAACGGGGAAAGGGACCCTTACCTGGGCAAGGTGGAGATGAAGCCGCAAAAGGAACGCCTCCTGCCCCGCACCCTTTTGAAAAAATATAAAAAAGACCATGAAGAGGCGGTGGCGCAGGTCTATGACATGACGAACAACCGCCAGATCAAATATTTTGAGAAGGCTTACCGGATCCTGGGGGTGTTGGGCTGCTGCTTGTTCATCACCATCATGATCCTTACCGTGTCTTACCTGCCGCCCATCGGCGTGGCGGACAAGCCGGTCAACAATGAGGTGCCCCAGCGCTATATCGAGGATGGGCTGCAGGAAACCGGGGCCGTGAACATCGTGACGGGCATGATCCTGGATTATCGCGCCTTTGATACTTTCGGGGAGTCCAATGTGTTGTTCGTCGCCACGATCACGGTGCTGATCCTGCTGCGCGCGCTTCCCGGCCATGGCGGGGGCAAAGGGAAAGAGGAAGCGGACACGGCGAAGGAGGAGGCAAGGCAAGAGGCGAATGACCGCATCTATGAGCCGAAGAATGACGTGATCCTGCAAAGGGTCGCCTTCTTCCTGGTCCCGATGATCATTATTTTCGGCATATATGTGATCTTAAACGGGCATTTGTCGCCTGGCGGAGGCTTCTCGGGCGGTGCGATCATCGGCTCCGGGCTGATCCTGTACCTGAACGCGTTCGGCTTTTCCAAGACGGAGCGGCTTTTCACGGAAAAGACCTACAAAGGGGTCTGCTTCTGTGCGCTGACGTTTTATTGCTTTGCCAAGAGCTATTCCTTTTTCACGGGGGCGAACCACTTGGAGAGCGGCATCCCCCTGGGGACGCCCGGCGCGATCTTAAGCAGCGGCCTGATCCTGCCCCTGAACATTTGCGTGGGGCTGGTCGTGGCCTGTACCATGTACACGTTTTATGTCATGTTCCGTAAAGGAGGATTCTGATGGGCGCGAACCTGATTGCCAATTATGGGGAAACGGTGGCGATGATCCTGTTCGGCATCGGCTTCTTCAACCTGCTTTTGCAGAGGAACCTGATTAAGAAGATCATCGGGCTGAACATCATGGATACGGCGGTATACCTGTTTTTGGCCCTGAAGGGCTATATCGCCGGCAGGAGCGCGCCGATCGTGGCGGACGGCGTGCAGGAGGTGGAAGCCTATATCAACCCGATCCCAAGCGGGCTTGTGTTGACCGGCATCGTGGTCAGCGTGTCCGTGTCCGCCCTGATGCTGTCGTTGACCATCCGCTTATACCGCCGGTATCATACCCTGGATTTGGACCAGATCACGGTGCGCCTGAAAAAGGAGGGGCTGTAAATGGAGTTTATCCGCAACTTTCCTTTTTTCTCCATCATCCTGTGCATGTTCGGCGGCATCGTAAGCTCCATCTTGGGCGGCAAGGCCGCCAGGCGGCTGAATACGGCCATCGTCATCGTGGTGGGCGTCTTATCCGGGGCCGTGCTTGGGTATTGCCTGGAGACGGGAGAGTCATTCGTCTACTGGATGGGGCATTTCCCCGCGCCCTGGGGCAACGAGATCCGGGCCGGCGTGCTGGAAGGGCTGATGGCGTTGTTTTTCTCGGTCATCATGCTTCTGTCCTTATGGGGCGGCAGGCGGCACCTGGAGGAAGAAGTAGAGGCAGGGAAGCTGAATGATTACTATATCCTGACCAACCTGCTTTTAAGCTCTTTGTTGGCTTTGGT
>CANPWC010000223.1 GCA_947581905.1 uncultured Acetatifactor sp. | reverse complement strand
AGGAAGCGGACAAGGCAGGGCGCGCCGCGCTGGTTGCCGCCTCTTCTTTGTCCGAAGCGGCGAAAACATACCTGCTGGAGGTGCTTTGCTGATTTTTGTGAGAAAACTATTTGTATTTTTCCCGCGCCTGTGTTATAATCGTAAAATGACTGTGACTATGTCGTTTAAAACAGGTTGTCAGCCCAAACGAAGTATGGGCAGCCCAAACAAGGCGTGAACATGCCCGTATAGGGCACGGGCAGCCCAAATAGGGCATATAGGATAAGTAGGCACAGAAGCAAGAAGGAGGAAATGCGATCAAATGAGTGTACAAGTGGAAAAACGTGACAAGAACATGGCCCTTTTGACCATCGAGGTGCCCGCGGAAGAGCTGGAGAAAGCGATCGAACAGGCTTACCATAAAAATAAAGGGAAGATCACCATCCCTGGCTTCCGTAAAGGCAAGGCGCCCCGCCAGGTGATCGAGCGCATGTATGGCAAGGGAGTCTTCTATGAGGATGCCGCCAACGAGATCATTCCCAACGCGTATGAAAAGGCTGTGGAGGAGTGTGGGGAAGAAATCGTCTCCTCTCCCAGGATCGACGTGACCCAGTTGGAATCCGGCAAGCCTTTCATCTTCACGGCGGAAGTCGCCCTGAAGCCTAGCGTGGCCTTAGGCGAGTATAAGGGAGTCCAGGTCCCCAAGGCTGATTTGGAAGTGACCGAAGAGGAAATCGATGCGGAGATCAATAAGGAAAGGGAAAACAGCGCCAGGACCATCACCGTGGAGGATCGTCCCGTCCAGGACGGCGATATGACCGTGATCGATTTCGAGGGCTTCGTGGACGGCGTTCCTTTCGAAGGCGGCAAGGGCGAGAATTATCCCCTGACCATCGGCTCCGGCACGTTCATCCCTGGCTTTGAGGAAGCCCTGATCGGGGCCCAGATCGGTGTGGAGACGGACGTCCATGTGACTTTCCCGGAAGATTATCAGGCAAAAGAGCTGGCCGGCAAGCCTGCCGTGTTCAAGTGCACCGTCCATGAGATCAAGGTCAAGGAGCTTCCGGAGCTGGATGATGAGTTCGCCAGCGAGGTATCCGTTTTCGAGACCTTAGCGGAGTATCGTGACGATGTGAAGAAGAAGATCGCTGACAGGAAAGAGCAGGAAGCGAAGCAGGCGAAGGAAGACGCCGTCGTGGACGCCATCATCGCCAACGCCCAGATGGAGATCCCTGACGCCATGGTTGAGACCCAGCAGAGGCAGATCATGGATGATTTCGCCAACCGGATCGAGACCCAGGGCCTGTCCATGGAGCAGTACCTGCAGTTCACCGGCATGACGCAGGAGCGCCTTTTAGAGGAGTTAAAGCCTCAGGCGATGCGCAGGATCCAGTCCCGCCTGGTGATGGAGGCCGTGGTGGCCGCCGAGCAAATCACCGCCAGCGAGGAAGAATATGAGGCGGAAGTCGCCAAGATGGCGGAGAATTATAAGATGGAAGCAGACAAGGTGAAGGAGCTTCTGGGCGAGAATGGCAAGAAGCAGGTCATGGAAGACCTTTGCGTGAACAAGGCCGTGGCGTTCGCCGTGGAGAATGCGGTCGAGGCATAAAGAGTTTTAAAGAGAGGATTAACTTTTTCTTAAATCCTCTGTTTCAGATTGCAAAAATCTTCCAACTACGATAGAATAAAATGTAGCGGTCCGCCCCAGCTGGCACATTTTGCCGTGTGGGGCGGATTTATCGGCAAGGGGGAGCGTCAAGGCAAGGAGGAATGCGACATGAGTTTAGTACCTTATGTGATTGAGCAGACGAGCAGGGGCGAGAGGTCCTATGATATTTATTCCAGGCTTTTGAAGGATCGGATCATCTTCTTGGGCGAGGAGGTCAACGAGGTGACGGCCAGCCTGGTCGTGGCACAGCTTTTGTTCCTGGAGGCAGAGGATCCGGATAAGGACATCCACCTGTATATTAACAGCCCGGGCGGCAGCGTGACCGCCGGCATGGCGATTTATGATACGATGCACTATATCAAGTGCGACGTATCCACCGTCTGCATCGGCATGGCGGCCAGCATGGGCGCTTTCCTGTTGGCGGGAGGGGCCAAGGGCAAGAGGTTCGCCCTTCCCAATGCGGAGATCATGATCCATCAGCCTCTGGGAGGCACCCAGGGCCAGGCGACGGAGATTGAGATCGCGGCGAAGCATATTTTGAAGACCAAAGAGAAATTGAACCGCATGCTTGCCGAGAATACGGGCAAGGATTATGAGACGATCTGTGCGGATACGGAGCGCGATAATTGGAAGAGCGCTGAGGAGGCCTGCGAATACGGCCTCATTGACAAAGTGATCGCATCCCATGCGATGCAGGCATAAGGAGTAACGAGAGTATGGCGACGAAGATTTCCATGGGCAGCATCAGGTGTTCCTTTTGCAATAAGACCCAGAATCAGGTAAGAAAGCTGATCTCAGGTCCCTCCGGCGTATACATCTGTGATGAATGTGTGGACATCTGCGCGGATATCCTGGAGGAAGAGCTGGAGGATGAGGAATATAATGAAGAGAAGCACTCTGACATCAACCTCCTTACCCCCAAGGAACTGAAAAGCTTCCTGGATGATTACGTCATCGGGCAGGAGGAAGCCAAGAAAGTGCTGTCGGTGGCGGTTTATAACCATTATAAGAGGGTGACTGCGCCCAGGACGCTGGATGATGTGGAGCTGCAGAAGAGCAACATCCTGATGATCGGCCCTACC
>CANPWC010000222.1 GCA_947581905.1 uncultured Acetatifactor sp. | reverse complement strand
ACTCATTGCTGCCCGGAGGACAGGACGTGGAGATCATCCTCATTGACGATGGCTCCACGGACTCAACCGGTGAGATCATCGACCGCTACGCGAAAGAATACCCGGAAATCGTGCGCCCTGTGCACCAGCCAAACGGCGGCCATGGCTCCGGGGTCAATAAGGGCCTGGAATTGGCAAAGGGCCTTTATTATAAAGTCGTGGATTCCGACGATTGGCTGGATGCGCAGGCTTATCCTAAGTTCCTGGCAAGGATAAAGGAACGGGTGGAGGAAGCCAGGAAAGGCGGGTCCAGGATTCCCGACTTGATCATTTGCAATTATCTGTATTACCATTTGGACCAAAACGAGTCCAAGGTGATGTCTTACCGGAATGTTTTCCCGGCAGGAAAGACCTGCGGCTGGAAACAGATCGGTCCTTTCCTGCCCTCCCAATACCTTATCATGCACGCGCTGACCTTCCGGACCAAGGTGCTCCAAAAGTCCGGCGTCGTCCTGCCAAAGCACACGTTCTATGTAGACAACCTGTTTTCCTGCAAGCCCCTGCCCTATGCGAAGAGGCTGCTTTACCTGGATCTGGACCTGTACCATTATTACCTGGGCAGGGCGGACCAGTCGGTGAATGAAAAGGTGATGATCGAACGCATCGACCAGGTCATCCGTGTCGTCAACCTGGTGGCGGATTGCGTGGACATCGGGGAAATGGGGGAGAAATACCCGAAATTAAAAGATTATCTGGAGAGGAACCTTTCCATCATGATGGCCATGGCCTCCATCCATTTGCTGCTCATGGACGCCCCGGAGGGGGAGCGCAAGCGAAAGGAGCTTTGGGAAGGGATCCGAAAGAGGGATGAAAAGCTTTATCATAGGCTGCGCTACCGAACCTTAAGCGGTTGGACCTATCTGCCCGGGAAGCTTGGCCGGACCGTGACCCTTGCGGGATACCGGACCGCCAAGAAGATCTATCGGTTTCAACAGTAGGGGGAGGTGCAAAGGATATGACGACGAAGATCTACATCGCTTTGGTGGATACGCCGGGCCTATTGGCAGCCATGATCCGGCTGGTGTTGAAGCAACGCTACATCCATGTAGTGCTGTCCATGGACGACGCTTTGGACGAGGCCTACAGCGTGGGCAGGAGGAACCCGTACATCCCCTATTTCGCTGGCTTTGAAAGGGAGCGCAAGGAACAGGTCCTGGGAGCCTTTCCCACGGCCAGGTACATGGTTTACGAGATTGCCTGCACGCCGGAGCAGAAAGCGCGCATCCGCAAGGCGCTCCAGGAGGCCTGGAGGGGACGCTTCCATTACCATTACGCCGTCCTGGGGCTGTTTTTCATCCTGCTTGGACGCCCGTTTTACCAGAAAGGCCATTATACCTGTTCTTCCTACATCGCAAAGCTTTTATCGGAAAACGGGATCGGCATCTCCAAGAAGCATTTTTCCCTGGTGACGCCCAAGGACTTCCTGCAGTATCCGCATAAAAGGGTGGTCTATGAGGGAAGCCTGGCCCATTTCGTCCAGGAAAAAGAGGCGGCGAAGGCCCGGATGGGGCGTCTTGGATCGGGGGAAGCGTTATATGGATGAGAAAAAGAAAAGCGGCATAGGGCGAAAGCTGGCGCAGGCCGGCTTTTTCGTGGCCGTGATGCTGCTCGCGTTCTATGTGGTCTTTCATGGGCAGGACCCGGGACAGGTCCGGGAAGCGCTTCTTAGCCTGTCCCCCCTTTCCCTGGGCGTCGCCGTGGCGGCCGCCTTGTTTTTCGTCAGCGCCGAAGGCGCCATGATTTGGTACCTGTTACGTTCCATGGGAGGAAAGAGCGGGCTGGCGCGCTGCATCGGCTATTCTTTCATCGGATTTTTCTATTCCGGCATCACGCCCTCCGCGACAGGGGGCCAGCCGGTCCAGCTTTATTATATGAAAAAAGACGGGAACAGCCTTTCGGCGTCTTCCGTGGTGCTGATGACGGTGGCGTTAGTCTACAAGCTCGTCCTGGTGCTCATCGGCCTGGGGCTCCTCCTTTTTTGGAACGGTCCCTTGAAAAGGAATCTGGAGGGCTACTATAGCCTGTACCTGGTGGGCTTGTCCTTGAACCTGATCCTGGTGGCTGCCTTGTTAGGCGTCATGGCGGTGCCTTTGAAGATGAAAAAATTACTCCGCCTGGCGCAAGGGGCGCTTCTTAAGCACGGCATCCTTAAGCCGCGAAAAGGCCGCCTGGACAAGGCGGACCGCTTCATTGACAGCTATCAGGACGCGGTGGCGTATCTTTGGCGGCATCCCGGCAAGGTGCTGAACGTGGTGGCGTTCACGTTCCTGCAAAGGGGCAGCGTCTTTTTCCTGACATATGTGGTTTATCGGGGCTTTTCCCTGACGGGGGCCGGGTTATGGACCATCCTATTCCTGCAGGCGAGCGTCATCATCGCCGTGGATATGCTGCCTGTGCCCGGCGCACAGGGGATTACGGAACTCATGTACAAATATGTGTTCGCGGGCATCTTTCCGGAGGGCCTCCTGATGCCCTCCTTATATGTGACCCGTGGAATCAGCTTTTACTTCCTCCTGTTGGCCGGTCTGGCGGCGGTGCTTGCCCGGATGGGGAGGGATTCTTTTCATCGGAAGTTCCAGGTATAGCGTTCCCAGTCCTTCAGGCGCACGGTTTTCTCATCCACGCGGACCAGGCTGCCCTCCTGCACCAGCTCCTCCACCAGGCGGTTGGTCTCCTGGGGGCCGTAAGCCAAGCCCAGCTGATA
>CANPWC010000221.1 GCA_947581905.1 uncultured Acetatifactor sp. | reverse complement strand
AGGATCCCCACCGCCGCTATCCGAAAAATCAGGCCAACTCCCATATCGCTCCTCGTTTCTGCATTTGTTATGCACACTTCCCATCTTACAAAAGGAGGATGACCAGGAGAATGCCGCTCATGACTCCCAACCCCATGGCCATACGGCTTTTGGGGCGAAGCTCCCCCTCCAGCCTTGCCGCCAGGGCATCGACCTGTTCCCGATACTGCTCCATGCTTCGAAGCTGCATCCCCGCATCCTGATACCCGCAGCAAGAGGCGAACTGCAGGAACAACTCCTTCTCCTCCCGCCCAAGCGGGGTACGCTCCAGGCACTCCTTCATTTTTTCGGAAAAAATCGGTCCAAATTCCCCGCCGTCTACGTCCGCCGCCTCTTCATAGACGGACCGCAAAGCCTCTCGATAGGGGGACGGCATACGCGGGGAAATGAGGAGGCAGCACTCCGGCAAGGTCGCCTTATGGTAACGCACCTGGCTCATCATCATCTCTAACAAAGCTTCCAAGGTATGGAGCCCCTGGATCCTCAAGCCAAACTGCTCCCGATGCCAGATTCCCAGCGCCGTACAGCCTAAAATGACCAGGGTGCCTCCCAACAGCCGGATCAAACGCCCCACCCCGTTCGTGCCAGGCCCGCCCGTTCGACCTTGAGACGGACGCGCCCTTCCTGGTCCAGGCAGAGCCCGCCTCCAGCGCCCAAAAGGATGAATCGCTCAAAAATCCCCTCCTGAAGAAGCTTCCCCATGCCCTCCTTGCGCGACACCTCCTCCAGGGAAGCGCCGTGCACAGTGGCAAGGACCTTGCAGCCGCAGGAAGAAACGGTATGGAGCGCTTCCATGTCCTGTTTGCTCCCTAACTCATCAATAGCGATGACCTGGGGCGACATGGAACGCAATAACATCATCATGCCTAAAGCTTTGGGACAGGCGTCCAACACGTCCGTCCGCATCCCCACGTCATTCTGCGGAATGCCCTGATAACAGCCCGCGATCTCTGAACGCTCGTCCACGACGCCGACACACTCCCCCCTGCCGAAAGCATTCCCGTTTGACACCAGGCGCACCAGGTCCCGCAAAAGGGTCGTCTTGCCGCAGCCTGGCGGGGAGATGAGGAGCGTGTTCACCAGCCTCCCTTCCTCATACAGGCAGGAAAGCCAGGCCTCCCCCACCCCTTTGACCTGATGGGAAAGCCGGATATTGAGCCCGTTTATATGCTTGATCGACCGTATGCCTCCCCCATCCTCCAGCACCGCCTGTCCGACCACGCCTACCCGATGCCCTCCCAGGACGGTCAAGAAGCCTTGCCTCAGCTCATCTTCATAAGCGTAAAGGGAGGACTGGCAGATATGCTGCAAAATCTGGTCTACCTCCATCGGTTGGACCCGGCAGGCTTTCGCGGCTTGCATGGTATAACGTCCGTCCCCGTCCAGGAAATGCTCTTGCCCATCGATACGGACGATGATTGCCTGTCCCGTCCGCAGGCGGATTTCCCGTATCTTCTCCTCGTCCTTAAGGACCGTCCTCCAGAACTCCCTTTTTTCCTTAGGAAACAGCCGCGCCAAGCCTGCCATCTTTGTCCACCTCCTACCTTCAATATATGAACCCGCCCCCAATTTATGCCTGGCAATCTCCCGATCCTCTCCCACAGTTATTCCAAAGCCATCCCCGGTCCCATGCCCCGATCGATCCCATGCCCCAATCCTATGCCCTATCCCATGCTCCGATCAATCCCTTGCTCCAATCCCATGCCCCAATCCTATCCCCGGTCCCATCCCTAATCCCATGAGTGGTTTTGTATCCTAAAAAATACATTTTTCATATAAAAAAGGGTAGACAAAACGAAATATTCATGATATTCTTAATTTATCAAAAACAGTAACTATTCCTATTATTAAAAGGAGGGATTTCAATGAAAGAGAATTCTGCACAGGTCACAAATCTTGTCAACCTTTTGGACGGTTATGCCACCAAGGGAGGCCATCACCTGAATGTCAACGTGCTGAACCGCGACACGCTCTTAGATGCCCAGAAGCATCCTGAGAACTATCCGCAGCTCACCATCCGCGTCAGCGGCTACGCCGTGAACTTCATCAAACTCACGCCCGAGCAGCAGGCCGACGTCATCAGCAGGACCTTCCATGAATCCATGTAAGCCCTGTAGGGAAGACTGGCCAGACTTTTCCAACTGACATAAAAGCCCGAAGCACAGCAGACTCCGCCGTGCTTCGGGCTTTCTAATGTCGACCAATGCCTTGATCTATCTGGCAACCATTCCTTCACTGATCGGGACATTTGTCTGTTCGATCGCTTTTTGAAGCTTTGCAAACTCGTCTAAGGACAGGGGAATAGGCGTTTGCGGCATTGGCTATCCATTGACAAGCAAGGTCGTCAATGCCTTTTTCTGCCCGGGGGTAGGCTCTTTCAGCTTGCCGTTTTTAAGCAAAGCGTTGATGCAGTGGCTCAGAAACCATCCGTCACTGCCGAAAATAAACTGCAGTTCATACGCCTCTGCTTTTTTAAGATGCGCGGGAACGGATTTCAGGACCGCTTCTATATAGGGCGCTTTCAGCGTTTCAAAGTCAGCCCGGTGCTTTGTCTTAATTCGCTCGCCGACAGCGAGGAGTTTGTTCTGGATCTCCTTATCGGTCAATACGACGATCTGCCAGGAGGACTTGAAATCTCCGTCATAGTCGCCGTTGGTTTTGATATACCCGCGCTCTGCAAGCCAGGCATATTCGTCTCTGGAAAGTACTTCCTCCTCTTCTCTCTCATACAGGGAAAGTACGCGTTTTGCCTCGCTGCTGTATTGCAGGCCGGCATTTTTTAACCTTTGTTCCG
>CANPWC010000220.1 GCA_947581905.1 uncultured Acetatifactor sp. | reverse complement strand
GTCATCACGCGGCCGGTGGAATCCTTCTGATCCTGCTTATCCTCGATCAGCCTGTCAATGCCGTACAGGGCTACACGACGATAGTCGCCAATGATACGGCCGCGGCCATAAGCATCAGGCAGGCCGGTGATGATATGGGAAGAACGGCAGGCTCTCATCTCCTGGTTGTAAGCGTCGAAGCATCCTGCGTTATGTGTCTTGCGGTGGATGGAGAAGAACTCGCTGATCTCAGGATCAACTTCGTAGCCGTTGTCCGCGCATGCCTTCTCAGCCATACGGATGCCGCCATAAGGCTGCAGGGAACGCTTGAAAGGCTTGTCGGTCTGGAAGCCGACGATGGTCTCCTTGTCCTTGTCTAAATAGCCGGGGCCATGGGATGTAATGGTGGAAACGACTTTGGTATCCATGTCAAGCACGCCGCCCGCTTCCCTTTCCTTCTTCTGAAGGTCAAGCACCATTGCCCACAAATCCTTAGTGTTCTGGGTAGCAGGAGCTAAGAATGCGTCGTCACCATCATAAGGATGATAGTTCCTCTGGATGAAATCGCGAACGTTGACTTCCTTGTCCCACTTGCCGCTTACAAAATCTGTCCATTCTGGTCTCATTTTGATATAGCCTCCTATAAAATATTTAGTGGAAAAAAGTGAAGAATTTCTTTTAATTCCTAGCCTTTATTATATGTAAAAGTTGTCTATGCGTCAAGGCGGAAAGTGTTCTTTTTTCGGTACAAGTCATAATTTTTAGAAATTTTTAACACTTGGATGCCGACCGCGGAAAAGGAAAAACAGACGATATTTCAGGGCGTGTTTTGATTGCCTTTTTGGGCCCGTTATGGTAGACTTTACCTTAAAAGGGCGCGGCGGCGGGCGCGTCCCTTGGATACGGAAGACACTAGGAAAAGAGGAAGCGGGCAGATGAAATTATTAGAGGATCGGATCAGGAAAGACGGCATCGTCAGGGAAGGGAACGTGTTAAAGGTGGACGGCTTCATTAACCATCAGATGGACATCGGGTTATTTGAAGAGATGGCCAAGGAGTGGAAGCGCCTTTTCGCGGGCAAGCCCATCAACAAGATTTTGACCATTGAGGCCAGCGGCATCGGCATTGCCGCCATCGCCGCCAGGGAGTTCGGCGTGCCGGTGGTGTTCGCCAAGAAGTCCATGAGCATCAACCTGGACAATGATAATTACACGACCCAGATACAGTCCTATACCCATGGGCGGACCTATGAGGTGATCGTGTCCAAGAAGTTCCTTACGCCCCAGGACCATGTCCTGATCATTGACGACTTCCTCGCCAATGGATGCGCTCTCATGGGGCTGTTGGAACTGGTGCGTTCGGCCGGGGCCAGCGTGGAAGGGATCGGCATCGCGATCGAGAAAGGCTTCCAGAGGGGCGGCGCGCTGATCCGCGGGCAGGGCATCCAGCTGGAATCCCTGGCGATCGTGGAGTCCATGGACGAGGACGGCAATATCGTGTTCCGGGAAGATAGGGGCAAGAGGCGTTAGCTGCGCGGACGCAAGGTTGGCTGGCGCAGCGCAAGGTAGACGGGCGCGCCCGTAAGCATGCGCGGCGGACGCGCGGGCGGCATGGGCGGCATGGGCGGCTGGGCCGGAAAAGAATATGGCCGGCTGGGACCGAAAAAGAATATCTTGCAAGAATCCGGGGAAAGTATTATACTGTACCCGAAAGAACGGTTTTATAGAAATCAAGCAAGCACAAGCAATGGAAAGGAGCAAGGAAATGAGCAATGTTACCAAAGACATGACGATCGGCGAGATCTTGATGGCCAATCCGGCGGTCGCACCCGTCCTGATGGACGCGGGAATGCACTGCCTGGGCTGCCCGTCCGCGCAGGGCGAGACCTTAGAGGAGGCCGCCATGGTGCATGGCATCGACATTGATGCCTTGATGAGCCAGATTGAAGCCTTATAAGTCATAAGGAAAGGCGCAGCGCACGCGCCGCAGGGATGAAAAGGGGATGCCCCGGCAAAGCCGGAAGCATCCCTTTTTGTCTTGTATGCCGTATCGGGCGCTTACCGCCCGGAAAGGACCTGCAAGGCCCCGCTTTTGATGAGGGGCTCATAATGCTCCTCCAGATAAGATTGCCCGAGGGACATGTTCTTTAAGATCTGTCCGTATTCGGATAAGAGGTTGCTGGCTTTGTTGAAGTCCGTCAGCGGGATGTCCCCTTTTATGATGGCTAACAGGTATTGCCCGGAATGCTCATCCTTATAAAGGGTGCTGCCGCCCCGGAAGAGGCGTCCAAGCAGGCTGGCGCAGGACATGACGGACTTTAAGCTGTCAAATAAGAAGATCCTGGTAAGATGTGGGTCTTCCTCAGCTTCCTTAGGCTCCTTGCCCTGTGCGTCCCCATCGGCCTTGCCATCCTCATGCAGCTTGCGGAACAATTCCATGACATCGTCTGAATTCTCAGCGTAATCATCTTCCGGCCCCTCATCCTCCTCTTCATGGACGCTGGGGGCGAAACGGGAGAACCGCGTGTCAAGCTCCTCAGGATCTTCCACTTTGGTAATGATCAAAACAATGCATTCCGCGTTCAGGGGAATGGCCTCTATCATCAAGGGAATGTCTTCCGCTTCAAAGCCAAATTGGTAATTCGCCTGCTGCATCATGTCGCGAAAGAGGCTTTTCGCCTTCTCCGTGCCATAGGCAAGCTCGCTGATCTTGAGTTCCCGGCTGGCCAAATCCTCGCGGGTCAAGGTGCAACGTATTTGGTTGTCGTTTACTTTTTCTATTTTCATGGATCAATCCTTTCTGTGGCAAAAGGTGGAAACGCGTCTATTTTCTAGCAGGTTAGTAGGGATTCCCTCCTGTAAGCTATAGTATGCCC
>CANPWC010000219.1 GCA_947581905.1 uncultured Acetatifactor sp. | reverse complement strand
TGCCGTTCGTTGGAGGGCAGGTAGGTAGGGTAGATGGCTTCGATGCCGACCAGGCCGGCAGCCTTGCATTGCGCCGTCAGGGCGTCCAATTCCTTATCGCTTAAATGGTATAAGATGGGATGCGCCAGGATGGGGATGCCGTCCGCCTCCAGGATGAGGCGGATCGCCTGGGCGGGGGTGATCTTCTTGCGGGGGACGAAATAGGGGCATCCGTCGCCGATATAACGCTCGAACGCCTCGTTCGTGCTCCCCACGTAGCCGTGCTCATAGAGGTAGCGGGCATAATGGGCACGGGTGATCACGCGCCCGGGAAAGGAAAGCGTCAGCTTCTCATAGGTGATGTCAAACCCTGCTTCCCGCAGCAGGGCGCACATTTTCAGGTTGCGTTGTATACGGGAGTCCAGGAAGCCCTGCAGCTTGTTTTGGAAGTCCTTTTTATGATAGTTTAAGAAGAGCCCGACGATGTGCACGTCCTTTCCCCGGTATTCCGTGGAAAGCTCAATGCCCGGGACGATCTGCGGGACGTCGCGTCCCTCCCGTTCCAGCTTCCTTGCATAGGCGAACGCCTCGTCCAGCCCTGCCACGCTGTCGTGGTCCGTCAGGGCGAAAGCGCCCAAATGCAGGGCGCAGGCATGGTCCACCAGCTGGGATGGGGTATAGGTCCCATCGGAGCAGGTGGAGTGGACATGCAGGTCAATCGGTCGGTTCCAATGTTGTGTCAATTTTCATCATCCTCTGTGTGGGCTGTGAATACGGTGCGTTTCCGGGCCATTTCATCATTTGCAAGGTATTCGTCGTAGGATGTGACCTTGTCGATGATGGACCCGTCCGGCAGGATTTCGATAATGCGGTTGGCCGTGGTCTGGACCAGCTGGTGGTCATGGCAGGAGAACAGGATGACGCCCGGAAACTTCATCATGCCGTTATTTAAGGCGGTAATGGATTCCATGTCCAGATGGTTGGTAGGCTCGTCGAAGATCAGGCAGTTGGCGCCGCTGATCATCATTTTGGAAAGCAGGCAGCGGACTTTCTCCCCTCCGGAAAGCACCTTGACCTGCTTGACGCCGTCCTCCCCGGCGAAAAGCATCCGCCCCAGGAAGCCGCGCACATAGGTCACGTCCTTGATGGGGGAGTAGCCGGTAAGCCAATCCGCGATGGTTAAGTCATTGTCGAACTCGTCGTTATAATCCTTGGGGAAATAGGCCTGGGAGGTGGTCACGCCCCATTTATAGCTGCCCTCGTCCGGTTCCAGGTTGCCGGAAAGGATCTGGAACAGGGTGGTCTTGGCCAACTCGTTGCCGCCGACGAAGGCGACCTTGTCGTCATGCCCCAGGATGAAGGAGACATCGTTTAAGACCTTGACGCCGTTGACGGTCTTGGACAGATGCTCCACGGTGAGCACCTCATTGCCGATCTCCCTGTCGGGCCGAAAGTCAATATAAGGGTATTTGCGGCTGGACGGGCGGATCTCATCCAGCTGGATCTTCTCCAAGGCGCGCTTCCTGGAGGTCGCCTGCTTGGATTTGGAAGCGTTGGCGGAGAAGCGGGAGATGAATTCCTGCAGCTCCTTGATCTTCTCTTCCTTCTTCTTGTTGGCTTCCTTCATCTGCTTGATCAGAAGCTGGCTGGATTCGTACCAGAAGTCATAGTTGCCCGCATAGAGCTGGATCTTGCCGTAATCGATGTCCGCGGTATAGGTGCAGACCTTGTTCAGGAAATAGCGGTCATGGCTCACCACGATCACGGTGTTCTCAAAGTCGATCAGGAAGTCCTCCAGCCAGGCGATGGCGTCCAGGTCCAGGTGGTTGGTGGGCTCATCCAATAGCAGGATGTCCGGGTTGCCGAACAGGGCTTTGGCTAAAAGGACCTTTACCTTAAGGTTGCCTTCCAGCGTGCCCATCAGGGCGTAATGGTAGTCCGGGTCGATCCCCAAGCCGTTTAACAGCATGGCGGCGTTGGACTCCGCTTCCCAGCCGTCCATCTCGGCAAACTCCCCCTCCAGCTCGCTGGCGCGGATGCCGTCCTCCTCTGAGAAATCCTCCTTGGCATAGATGGCTTCCTTTTCCTTCATGATCTCATAAAGCCGCATATTGCCCATGATGACGGTATCCATCGCGGAATATCCGTCGTATTTGAAGTGGTCCTGCTCCAGGACGGAGAGGCGCTGCCCGGGCGTGATGAACACGTCGCCGCGCGTGGTCTCCAGCTGGCCGTCCAGGATTTTCAAAAAGGTGGACTTCCCAGCGCCGTTGGCGCCGATCAGCCCATAACAGTTGCCCTCGGTGAATTTGATGTTGACATCCTCGAATAGGGCTTTCTTGCCCACCCGATAGGTCACATTGTTCGCACTTATCATGAATCCCTCGTTTCCGCGCAATAGAGCGCTATCCGCAATTTCCGTCAGTCGGCATACACTTTCATTGTACTGAAAAAAAAGGATTTTGCAAGAGGGAAAACAAATTTTTCCCAGGGGATTGGGGACAGGGGGAGATCTAGTACTAATGTACTATACAAAACATTTCACAATTTGAAGGTTATTTTGGTTAATATGTACGAAATTGGTAAAAATGTTAAAAAAGTATGAATTTTTCCTTGCCTTTACCGTCCTGGATTGCTACAATGGTATAAATGACAATGACGCATTCCCGGTTGGCGCAGGGCGCGCCTGCTAGGGATGGCCTTGTTTTTTGTCCGGCTGCGGGGAGTTTGCGGCAATGTTTTCCCCCGATGCCGGGAATAATATGAAAAGGGAGACAGAATATGAAAAAATGGGTCTACAAATTTAAAGAGGGCAGCGCGGACATGAGGAACCTTTTGGGCGGCAAGGGCGCGAACCTTGCGGAAATGACGAACCTGGG
>CANPWC010000218.1 GCA_947581905.1 uncultured Acetatifactor sp. | reverse complement strand
CAAAAGAAGCTGCCGCAAAGGCTCCGTATAACGATACATTCCAGGGGACATCCCGTCCGAAGCCGGCATCAGGATGCCAATGTCACGGCGCTCTACCTTTCCTGCGCATGTGCAGCCCGGATACAGGTAAAGCCCCCTTTTCGCGAACCCCAAGCACACCGTCAGGTCCGCGCGGGCGGCCACGCCCAGGATCCTTCCATCATCCGCGTCCACCCCGCTGGGAACATCGACCGCTACTTTCTTGGCGTCCGCCTTGTTATACCACTCGATTAATAAGGCCGCTTCCCCGGCCACGTCCCGGGACAGCCCTACGCCGAACAACGCGTCGATCAATACAGTATATTCCCCTAAGCCTGGATTTCTTCCCAGGAATCCCTGCGCATCCAGGACTTCCACCGGATAATGCCTCAAAATGGACGCCTGCGCCTGCCACTCACGGGTCGAGCGGCTCCTGTCCCCCGCCACGGCCACGGTCACTTGCCTGCCCTGCTGCGCCAAAAGCCTGGCAGCCGCCAGACCGTCCCCGCCATTATTGCCCACTCCGGCAAGGACCAAGACCCTGCCCTCGCAAGACAGCCTTTGCGCTTCCTCCGCCACCGCCATGGCGGCTTTCTCCATCAGGACCAGGGACGGGATGCCGACCTCCCGGATCGTATATTCATCCGCCTGCTTCGCTTCCTTTGCCGTCAACAGATATTCCATCGCTTCTTTCCACCTTTATCCATCACAAAAGGACTGTTTTACAACAGTCCCAGCCGCTTTTCAAGTTTTTTCCTGAGAATAGTGATTGATGTTGTAGGAGAGCCTCATCAGGCTGTCAGACAGATGGACGTTCTCCACCTGGATGCCGTCCGGCACGTTTAAGTCCACATGGGCGAAATTCCAAATGGCCTTGATGCCGCTTCCCACCAACCGTTCCGCCACCTCTGCCGCGCCTGCCTTCGGTATGGTCAGGACCGCGATGTCGATATCGTTTTCCCGGACGAAGCGTTCCAGCTCCTCCATGGGACGCACCGGCAAGCCCCTTACAAAGCTGCCGACCAGCTTCTCGTCCTGGTCGAAGATCCCGCTGAAGATGAAGCCTCTGCGTTCAAACTTGATATAATTGCCCAGGGCGCGTCCTAAGTTGCCCGCGCCGATGATAATGAAATGATGCTTCTTGTCAAGCCCTAAGATCTTGCCGATCTCATGGTAGAGGAAGTCCACGTTATAGCCATATCCCTGCTGCCCAAATCCGCCGAAATTATTCAAATCCTGCCTGATCTGTGAAGCCGTCACTTTCATGAGCTCGCTAAGCTCCTGTGAGGAAATCCGCTCCACGCCGTTATTGCGAAGCTCATCCAGATACCGGAAATATCTGGGGAGTCTTTGCACGACAGCCTGCGATATCTCTTTCTCCTCCATGAGGTACCTCCCATCTTCCATGGCCAAGATTCATCCACGCCGCGCCCCTTTGGACCCGGGTGGACTGTACCTTATTATATCCCTTTGTTAAAATAAAGTCAATTAGGAGAAAAGAATTCTTGCCAAGGAAAGGCGGCTCTGCTACAATGTAGTTTAGCCAAAAAAGAAACGACCGAGGTGAATGGGTATGATGCTATCCTGCCAGAACATTACCAAAGCTTTCGCGGAGGACGTGGTCCTTTCCAACGTCTCCTTCCATATAGAAGATTATGAAAAAGCCGCCATCGTAGGCATTAACGGGGCGGGGAAGACGACTTTGCTGCGCATCATCGTGGGGGAAATGCCCGCTGACGACGGGCTTGTGACCTTTGCCAAGGACAAGGCCTATGGGTACCTGCCCCAGGATGCGGCGGTGGACGCGCAAAACACGATCTATGACGAACTCCTTTCCGTAAAGCGCCACCTGGTCGACTTGGAGGATGGGATGCGCCAATGCGAGGAGGACATGAAGCATGCCCAGGGGGAGGGGCTGGAGGAGCTGATGAAGCAATATGCTTCCCTTACCCATGCGTTCGAGATGGGCGGCGGCTACTCCTATCGAAGCGAGCTGGTAGGCGTGCTCAAGGGGCTGGGCTTTTCAGAGGAGGAATTTGACAAGTCCGTCTCCACCCTCTCCGGCGGGCAAAAGACCCGGGTCGCCCTGGGGAAGCTTCTGCTTGGCAAGCCTGACCTGATCATTTTGGACGAGCCTACCAACCATTTGGACATGGGCTCCATCGCCTGGCTGGAAACCTATCTGCTCAACTATAAGGGAGCGGTCATCGTCGTTTCCCACGACCGCTATTTCCTGGACAAGATCGCCACCAAGGTCATCGAGCTGGACCAGGCGAAATGCACGGTCTTCCAGGGAAACTACACGGACTACGCCCGCAAAAAGGAACAGCTGCGCATTGCCGCCTGGAACGCCTACCTGAACCAGCAGCGGGAGATCAAGCACCAGGAGGAAGTCATCGAAAAGCTCCGTTCCTTCAACCGGGAGAAGTCCATCAAGCGCGCGGAAAGCAGGGAGAAGATGCTGGACAAGATCGAAGTGATCGAACGTCCCAGACAGGAGCGTACAGATATGAAGCTTCGCCTCACCCCCCACATGACAAGCGGGAAAGACGTGCTCACGGTACGCGGCCTGGGGAAATCCTACGGCAGCCAAAAGCTCTTTGAACATGTGGACCTGGAGGTGAAGCGGGGGGAACATGTGGCGATCATCGGCGACAACGGCACAGGGAAGACGACTTTCCTAAAGATCTTGAACGGCCTGGTCCGTCCGGACCAGGGGACTTACCGCCTTGGGACCAATGTGGAAATCGGCTATTATGACCAGGAACACCATGTGCTCCATGAGGAAAAAAACCTCTTCGAGGAAATCTCGGACGAGCATCCCTACCTGAGCAATACGGAAATCCGTAACGTGCTTGCCGCCTTCCTTTTTAC
>CANPWC010000217.1 GCA_947581905.1 uncultured Acetatifactor sp. | reverse complement strand
CACATCCTGCGTTTCCATAAGGAGCGCGTCGCCCTCATAACCATAAGAATCTTCGCTTGCCTTGGCCGTGGTCGCCTCAGCCACCGGAGAAAAAAGGAAAGGACCGCCCGATACGCGCACAGCGCCCGCCTTTTCCCAGGACTCCAAAGCCTCCTGATAAGCGCCCTCCGGGACGACCTCGGCGGCGTATGCGCCGGCCCCGGCAAGAAAAGTCAAGGCGAACACCAATATCAGGCTCTTTATCCACACTTTCCAATTCGTCATAATAATCCCCAATCCGAAGCGTATCCCAGCCAGGTCCGGTCGAATGCGCGCCCGCCTGCTGGTCTTGCGATCCGTCATCCAGTTCCGATCCATTCCATTTTAGAGGGCCCGCAACGCTTCCAAACGGACCATCCTTTGCCAAAAAAGTTTACGAGCGATATGGATACAGGCCTGCCTGTGCTGCCTGCGGCACAAGCAAGCCCGTCTTTCAAGGTAGGCGGACATGAAGCCCATGCCCGCCCGGGTTCTCCATTCTTTCTTCGTGTAGCTTCGAAAAGCCAGTATTACTTCGTCTTCTCGTTCACGGCCGCCCACTCGGCGCTGATGAAGCCATTCGCCAGGGTGTTCAGCTGGGACGCATAGTCGTCGATGGACATCGTGCCCGCGATGCAGCGGTCTACGATGTTCGCCATGGTAGCTTCGGTATCCGTGCCATCCACATTGATCGTGATGCCGGTGGTGCCGTTCCAACGAGCCAGGGAATAGCCGGGAGCGAACTTGAAAGCTTCTACGACGGTGCCGTTGCTCATGCCTTCATAAGCTTCCTTGACGCCCTTGCCAGGGAACACTTCGAAGCAGCGCTCCAACAGGGAAGAATCGGTCGTGATCGGCATTGCCGTCCAGGAGTGCGCATCGTCGGCGGCATCCAGGTCCATACGGGTGTTGGTGCCATCCACGCCCCAGAACATGAACTTCACGAACTCCCAAGCTTCCTGAGGATGCTGGGTGGTAGCGGAAATGAAGCAGTAGTCAGGGATGATGACGGTCTTGCCGTCAGGCAGGCCTACGAACTCCGTATCGAAGCTCACATCGCCCCTTGCATAGCCTTCACAGCAATAGGTCGCATCGTACCACATCGCCGCATAGCCCTGCTGGAAAGCGTCCCAGTCGCCTGCGTCGGCGCCGGCGGTCATGTTCTTCTGCTCAGGGGTCAGCCCCGCCCAGGAGTAGTTCACTAGGTTGGCAGTCTCTTTCACCGCACGGATGAAAGGCTCGCTGTCCAGGTGCATCTGCGTGCCGTCATAGGTGTACCAGCCCTGGCTGGAATCCCACAGGTAAGGAAGGAAGTTGACGAAGTCGTTGACATACTTCAGGGCGACTTTGCCTTCGGAAGGATTGTGGGTCGCCTTTACGGCATCCATGAACTCATCCCAGGTATAACCATAGGAAAGCGGGGTCACGTTCATCTCTTCAAACAGATCCAGGTTCATGAAGATGCCCGCAAGGTGCATGGCGGAAGGGATGCCGAAATACTTGCCGTTGTAAGAGCCGGACTCCCTCAAAGACTCAGGGATCCCTTCCCAATCGCTGTCTGCCGCGATCAGGTCGCTAAGCTCACGCGCCCAGCCATTGGCCACGGCTACGGGAAGCTCGGAAATCAGGGAAACGTCAGGCAGGTTGTTGCCGGCCGCAGCCGCGGTAAGGGCCGCGTTCCAGTCGCCGGTGATGTCTTCCGCGATCTCAATCTTGATGTTCGGATGGGAATCCTCGAACGCCTTGATCATCTGGCGGTCCAGGTTGTTCTCTTCCTCGGTGCCAAGCGCCCAGCTTGCGAAACGCAAAACGATCTGGTCGCCATCCGCAGCGTCGCTTCCCGTGTCCGCCACAACGCCGTCATCCGCCGCCGTGCCGTCTTCCACGGTGCCGCCGTCGTCCGCCGTGCCGGCATCCTGGGTGGTGCCGGCGCCGTCCGCAGGCGTATCCTGGGTGCCGTCAGACGTGCCGCCGCCGCAGGCAGCCAAGCCAAGCACCATGGCTGCCGTAAGTACGAAAGCTAATACTTTCTTTTTCATGTTTATCCTCCTATTTTTTTGCGCTTTTAGCGCTTTTTTTATGAAAATCCCGCAGGATGCGCTTACCCTAAGGCAACCCTGACAGATTCCCTGCCCCGGGAAGCGCCCCTTAAGGAATTTCAATCCGCTGTTTCGTCCGAAGCGGTGAACCCCAAACGGTTCAATCCGTTTATGACGTTCTCATTCTGCATGAACAAGTCCCATATGAAGCCATCCTCATAATTGGCGATCATCAAAAGGCTGATGCCCTTGTCGATGCCGATGTAGTCCCGGTCGAACCAGTTCTTGTCCAGGTTATAGGCATCCTTAAGCCCATACTCCCCTACCAGATCTTCCATGCTTCGATAATGCTTCAAAGCCGAGATGCTTTCCTCGGGCGTAAAGGGCATGGAGCCGATGGCCCCCGCCGGGGCGATGGTCCCGTTGGACTGGTGCGCCTGGTTGTCCGTGCCGGATGGCGGCGCTCCCAGCAATCCATTATAGCCCTCGATGGTGTCGCAGGCCGTCAGCCCCCAGGCATCCGACCCATACGCCTCGAACTGGTCCTGTTGGTCAATGCAGAACTGCCTGGCCGCAAGGCTGGCTAAAACGGAATTTTCATACCAATCCGTCCCCCTCTCATCCACCAGCCCTTCAAAATCCACGAAAGCGTGAGAATATTGGTAGGTGAAGATGGAGCCGAACCAGGAATGGATGAACTCATAGCCGCCGTAGCTGCCGCTTAGCCTCCGGAACGCATAGTAGGTGCTTTTCTCCATGGGGTGGGTCGTGGAGCCGGCCCCCAGCACATAGAGGAGGAGCTGTTCCGCATAGACGTCCCAATGTCCCGAGAAGCCATCCTCCGGGGAATAACTCATGTAAAACAGGTTGCTGGATCCGTCCAGGTAGAAGCTCCAGTCCACCCGGTCGTAGAGC
>CANPWC010000216.1 GCA_947581905.1 uncultured Acetatifactor sp. | reverse complement strand
GATCCACCCCTTTTGATAACCTTCCTGGGATGTGTCCAAAGAAGGTTATCAAAAGGGGTGGATCCCTTTGACGGCAGGGTTCGCGGGGCTGGTCCAGACCCACCTTTTGACCTGCGAGCTGGTGGGCGTGTTCACGGTCCTTTTGTGCATTCTCCTGTGGAAGCGGCTCTTTCGCAAGGAAACTTTCCTGGTGCTGGCGAAGGCGGCCCTGTTTTCCGCGCTGCTTAGCGCCTGGTTCCTGGTCCCATTCCTGGACTATATGCTGCGGGGGGATTTCGTCATCCAACATGTGGCGGGACGCACGATCCAGTCCCGGGGGCTCTACCTGTCCCATCACCTTATGACGTTCCTGCATCGGGGCGGGAATGGGTTCTTCGATGCGACCGGACTTAAGGGAAGCGACCCGGCAGGCATCGGGGCCGCGCTTCTGGCGGTGCTGTTGGCCTGGGTGTATTTCCGATCTCGTGGAAAGCTGCGGGAAGCCCTGGACGCCCAGGAAATGGCTTTTGGCAAGGTTTGCGCCTGGCTGGGAGGGTTTGCCATCCTGGCAAGCTGCGCCATTTTCCCATGGGATAGGATCCAATCCCTGGGAGGGATCGTGCAGACGTTGGTTTCCAGCCTGCAATTCCCCCATCGTTTCTTGATCATCGCCACGGTTTTACTGGCCGCCCTGGCGGGGACGGTTGCCAAGGGGCTTTGGAAGAAGGGGGAGAAAGCATGGCTTGCCGGTTACTGTGGAGGGCTTGCCGTGCTGGTGCTGTGCAGCAGCGTCTTTTTGCTGGATGACATCCTCTACCAGTCGGAACCGTTGCGGGTATATGGCTCCAATGGGTTGGGGACAGGGTACGTGGCAGGCGGGGAGTACCTTCCGTATGGGACGGACGCTTCCTTGTTTACGTACCATGACCCGATCGCCAATGGCGTCACGGTACAAGGCTATCGGCGGGACCTGGGCGCCATGGAGATGGATTGTGAAAACGCGGGCTCCCAGGAGGGCACCGTGGAGCTGGCCCTCTTGTATTATCAGGGCTATCGGGCCTATGATACGGATACCGGGGAAATGATCCCTATTTTGGACGGGCTGAACCACAGCGTCACGTTGGTGGTGCCTGCCGGATACCAGGGACATGTCCGGGTCGCTTTCCACAGCCCCTGGCATTGGCGCGTGGCGGAGCTGGTAAGCGTGGCGGCTTTCGTGCTGCTTTTGCTGACGAGGGGCGGCCTGCCCCGCAAAAAGGGGCTTCTTAGAAAATCATCGTGAGGGAAAAAATTTGAAAGTAAACTTTCAAATATTGATTGGTACGCGTGCCAAAGCACGCATAGGGGGATACGAATGAAAACAATCGCGATCATTACGGCGCGGGGCGGCAGCAAGCGGATCCCGCGCAAAAACGTCAAGGAATTTTGTGGGAAGCCGATCCTGGCATATTCCATTCTTGCGGCGGTCTCTTCCGGCTTGTTTGATGAGGTCATGGTTTCCACGGATGACGCGGAAATCGCTTCCATCGCCGCCGCTTACGGGGCGCGGGTGCCTTTTTTACGCAGCGCCACGACGGCCAACGACTTCGCCACCACCAACGACGTGTTGCTGGAGGTGCTTCAGGAATATGAAAAGAGGGGCGAGCGGTTTGACCTGGCCGCCTGCCTGTACCCTACAGCGCCTTTCGTCACCGCGCAGAAGTTGAAGGATGCGGCGAAGAAGCTTCTGGAGAGCGACGCGGATACCCTGATCCCGGTGGTGCGTTTTTCCTACCCGCCGCAACGGGCCATGATCGTGCGAAACGGGAGGCTGGTCTTTGAGTACCCGCAGTATCTGGACAGCCGCTCCCAGGATCTGGAGCCCCATTTCCACGACGTGGGACAATTTTATTTCTTCCGTACGGAAGCTTTCTTTAAAAATCGGAAGCTGATGGTGGGAAACATCCTGCCTTACGAGGTGCCCGAACTGGAAGTGCAGGATATCGACAACCAGACGGACTGGGAGATCGCGGAGATGAAGTACCGGGTGATGCTCGGGGAGTGAACGGCATGAAACGGAAAATTGCGATTTTATCAAATGTGAACCTGGATTTCCTGAAGCGCCTGCTGCGTGCGGACTTTGACGTGCTGGAAGCGGAAGGGTACGGCAACGAACTGGGGCAGATGATGGACGAGGAGTCCTCCTACAACGCCTTTGCGCCGGAGGTGACTTTCCTGGTCCTGGACCTGATGGAGCTTATAAAGCATGACTTATCCGCGGGATCGGAGCAGGTCGCCAGGTGGTTTGCCGCCCTGGAGGGCTGCCTAAGGGACGGGCGGGAGTATTTCGTGTCCGACGCCTGGCTCTATGGGCCGGAGCTTGCCGTCCTGCATGATGCGGGATGTAAGCGTTCCCTGGAGGCGCAGTGGCAGGACGCCCTGGACGCCCTGTGCGGGCGCTTCCCGAATGTGCATAGGCTTCCCTATCAGGCGTTGGTGGAACAGATGGGCCAGGAGGCGTTCTTTTCCCGGAAAATGTGGTACCTGGGACGCATCCTCCACAGCGGGGAAGCCCAAAAGAGGCTGGCAGAGCTCATCCGGCGCATGGCCGCCCTTTGCGCGGGGAAGACTTATCCGTCAGGGGAAGCGCCGAAAAAGGTGCTGCTTTTGGACCTGGATAATACTTTGTGGGGCGGCCTCGCGGGAGAAGCGGACATAAAGCCCCTTGAGCTGGGAGAGGACCATGCGGGGCTGGCTTATAAGGACCTGCAGCGCGTCCTGGCGCAGATGCAGAGGCAGGGGGTCCTTTTGGGCATCGTTTCCAAGAATAATGAAGCGGACGCCATGGAAATATTGGAGCATCATCCCCATTGCGTGCTGCGCCCGGAGTGTTTCGCCGCTTATCGGATCAACTGGGAGCCGAAGCATGAGAACATCCGGCAGATCGCGGAAGAGTTGAACCTGGGGCTGGACGCCTTCGTGTTCTGGGACGACAACCCGGCGGAGCGCAGGCTGGTCAAAGAGCTGCTGCCC
>CANPWC010000215.1 GCA_947581905.1 uncultured Acetatifactor sp. | reverse complement strand
GCTCTCTTCTACCTATATGGCGATCTAGCGCTTTATACGGCCCGTCCTCTATGGGCTGTTGCTGCTTGTCGCAGGAGGGTACCTCCTGTCTTATGCCAAGACGGCAGGCGATCCCCTGAAAGCTGCCGTGCTGTTTTTCAATGCGCCGGCCACACGATACATCCCCATCTGGGGCCAGATCAAGGGATTGTGCGCGTTCCTGTTGGAGGATAAGCCCCTGGAAGCCGCGCTTTGCTTGCTTGTGCTCATCCTGGCGGGGGCTGCCTTGATCTATATCATCTGGAATATCCATGCGGATTTCTATGAGGATGCCATGGCCAAGTCCGAGGAAACGGCGGAGCTGTTAGAGAAAGCGCAGTCCGGGAAATCCGCCGGCATAGTTTATAAACGTGGAAAGGACAGGAGCGAAAAGCTGCGTCGGGACGGCCTGCGTCACGGCGCGGGGGCGAACATCTTTTTCTTCAAGTCCCTTTATAACCGCTTCCGGTTTGCCCACCTTGGCTTTTTTACCAAGACGATGGAGACCTATCTGGCCATAGCGGCCTTGGTTTCGTTGTATTGCAGGTTTACCGAGAACGCCCTGGGCATCCTGCCAGTCGCGCTGACGCTGGGAGCCGTCGCTTTCTTTCGCGCGATGGGGAATCCTTTGGAACAGGACACGAAGATGGATTCGTTCCTGCTCATCCCGGAAAACACATGGGCGAAACTATTCTGGTCGCTGATGGGAGGGACGGTAAACTGCCTTTTGGATGTGCTTCCCGCCATCCTGATTGGCGCGCTTATTACCGGCACAGGCCTTTTGGCTTCCCTGGCTTGGGTCCCGCTCATCGTTTCCGTTGATTTTTATGCCACCAACGTGGGGGCGTTCATTGGGCTGTCCGTACCGGTCTCCGCCGGGAAGATGGTGAAGCAGATCGTCCAGATCCTGTTCGTTTATTTCGGTCTTCTGCCGGATATCGCGATCGCCGCCCTTGCCATCGTGTTCGGGCATACGATGGTCGGAATGCTTTGCGCCGCCGCGCTGAATTTCGGCTTAGGGTTCCTGTTCTTCGGGCTTTCCCCCCTTTTCCTGGATCCCAAGGGCGGGAAGCGAAAGCAAGGCGTCACGGCCTTTCACGGCGACCTGAAGCTTGCAAAGCGGCATTTCTCCCTCCTTGGGCTGGCGTTGTTTGCCATTCTGGCGGTGGCTTCCCTCTTACAGCTTGCGGCGGGCGGCATAGCCGGAGCCCTTTATCCAGAGGGGGAGGAGCCGTCCTGGCTGCTTTGGCTGTGCACGTTCGCCCCGATGTACCTTGTGGCGGTCCCCATCGGTCTGCTCCTCATGAAGCGGGTGCCTGCCGCCCCCCGCGAGGGGCGCGCCCTGAAGCCGGGGAGGTTGATCAGCGCCGCGCTCATAAGCATTTTCGCCATGTACGCGGGCAACCTTATCGGCACCCTCATCCTGGCGTTGATACAGGCCGCGATTGGAGCGTCATCCGCGAACCCGGTCCTTGCTTATGCGATGGACGATTCCCTGTGGCTGCGGGTTTTGGTCATGGTCCTGTTAGCCCCCGCCATTGAGGAATACATTTTCCGGAAGCAGTTGATAGACAGGACGTGCGTATATGGCGAGAAGCTGGCGGTCGTCACTTCCGCGGCCGCATTCGGGCTTTTCCATGGGAACCTGTCCCAATTCTTTTACGCGTTCGCCCTGGGGCTCGTGTTCGGATATATTTATTTGAAAACCGGGCGGCTTCGGTATTCCATGGCTTTGCACATGATGATCAATTTCATGGGCGGGGTATTGGCGCCAGCCTTGTTAAACAGCATCCACATGGAGACCTTGAGCGCAGTGGATTTGAATAACCTGGAGGTGCTGGAGGATCTGCTGCTGCGGCTCATTCCTTTCGCTGTTTATGTGCTTTCGTTGATCGTTTTGAGCCTTGTAGGGCTGGTGTTGTTTATCATTAACATCAGGACGGTCCGCTTTTCCGTATCGGAGCTGGAGCTGCCTAAAGGGATGAAATGTAAGACGGTGTGCGGGAACCTTGGGACGGCGCTTTTCCTTGCCGGAGCGCTTGCGCTGGTGGTGCTTTCCTTCTTGGCGTAGCATGGGAAGGAGATAGGAAGCTCATCTTTAGGAACCTATGGTCGCGAAGTCCCTTGGAGCCAGACAGGCAAGTTTACCCTATTTATTATATTTACCGGATTTATTCGAAGTATATTTACCAGAATTTCCCAGATGGGATTGACTGTCGGGGGGGGTAAATGGTACAATGGGAATTGAGGACGCTTGTCCCTATCCCGCTGGCTTTGCCTGGACTAAGGGACGGGGATGGCTTCTAACCAATTCAGACAAGGAGGAGAAGAATGAAACGGATGAAACAAGTGGTTGCCGTCGTACTGGCGGTTTTGCTGGCGTTGGGGCAGACCCCGGCAAGGGCCTACGCGGCGCAGATTGACCAGGAGGCGAATGAGCGGGTCAATGGCTTCGTGGAGCGGATGTACCAGGTGGTCCTAGGGCGCATGGGCGACAAGGACGGCGTGGAGGACTGGACGGGCAAGCTGCTTAGCCATGAGGCGGCTGGCGCGGACATCGCGTTCGGCTTCGTGATGAGCAATGAGTTCCAGGAGAAAGCCCTAAGCAACGACGCGTTCGTGGACACGCTTTACCTGGCGATGTTCGGCAGGAACGCGGATGAGGAGGGCAGGGCGAACTGGCTGGCGGCATTGAATGGCGGCAGGGGACGCCAATCCGTGCTGGCAGGGTTCGTGAACTCCCAGGAGTTCGATGACCTGTGCCAGGGCTTTGGGATCATCAGGGGGAGCATGGTCGACCCGGAAGCGGGGAACGCCCAGCCGGAGGACGTGCCGCAGCAGCCGGATGCCGGCCAGGAGCTGCGCAAGTTCGTGGAACGGATGTATGAGAAAGTCTTGGGGCGCGCTGGGGATGAGGCCGGCATCGAGGACTGGGTCGGAAGGCTGTCAAGGCATGAGGCGACCGGCGCGGACA
>CANPWC010000214.1 GCA_947581905.1 uncultured Acetatifactor sp. | reverse complement strand
CTTGGAGGCAGGAAGCGGGCTCAGTATGTCACCCGCGTGGTGCCGATCGAGAAGTTCGTCACCCTTACGCCGGACCAGAAGCAGAAGCAGGGCGTGGTCATCCAGGAGATCATGATGAGCAAGCTTGCCCTGATGGCGTTTTAAGGAAAGGCCGCGGAAAAGGATTTTGAAAGAGGATTGCAGGAAAGCATCTTAAGGAAAAGGATTTTAAAAAGAGGATTTTAAGGAAAAGGATTTTAAGGAAAAGGATTTTAAGGAAAAGGATCTTGGAAAAAGGAAGGAAGAGGAAATGAACGTGGAAGAGCTAAAGGCATATGAGCTTCTCGAAGAAAGGGACATCCCTGACTTAAACAGCGTAGGGATGGTGCTGCGCCACCGAAAGACCGGGGCAAGGGTGGTGCTTTTATCTAATGAGGATGAAAACAAGTGTTTCGCCATCGGCTTCCGTACGCCGCCCAAGGATTCCACCGGCGTGGCCCATATCATTGAACATACCGTGCTTTGCGGTTCCCGGGAATTTCCGGTCAAGGATCCTTTCGTGGAAATGGTGAAAGGTTCCCTGAACACGTTCTTGAACGCCATGACCTACCCGGATAAGACGGTCTACCCGGTAGCCAGCTGCAACGACAAGGATTTCCAGAACCTGATGCACATCTACCTGGACGCTGTCTTTTATCCGAACATTTACCGGACGCGTTATATTTTTGAGCAGGAAGGCTGGCATTATGAGATGGAGGATGCGGATTCGCCCCTTACCATCAACGGCGTGGTTTATAATGAGATGAAGGGCGCCTTCTCTTCCCCGGACGACGTGCTGGCCAGAAGGATCATGGACTCCCTATACCCGGACAGCGTCTATGGCGTGGAATCCGGCGGGGACCCGGATGTGATCCCTAAGCTTACGTATGAGCAGTACCTGGACTTCCACAGGCGGTATTACCATCCTTCCAACAGCTATATTTACCTTTATGGGAACATGGATATGGCGCAGAAGCTTCGCTTTATCGATGAGCATTACCTGTCCGCGTTCGACGCGTTGGAGGTGGATTCCCACATTGAGGACCAGAAGCCCTTTGAAAAGCTTCGTTATGTGGAAGAGGAGTATCCGATCAGCGACGGCGAGGAGGAGGCGGGCAACGCCAACTTGGCATTCAGCGTTTCCGTAGGGGATAACCTGGACCAGGACTTGTATGTCGCGTTCCAGATTTTGGATTATGTGCTCTGCTCCGCCCCCGGCGCGCCCGTAAAGCAGGCCCTGGTGGAAAAGGGGCTGGGCAAGGATGTGTTCGGCGAGTATGACAACGGCATTAAGCAGCCTTATTTCAGCGTCATCGCCAAGGGCACGGACATAGGGCGGAAGGAGGAGTTCCTATCCACGATTTACGATACCCTAAAGGGTCTGGTGCAAAACGGGCTGGACCGGAAAGCCCTTTTGGCGGGCATCAATTATTATGAGTTCCAATATCGGGAAGCGGATTACGGCTATATCCCCAAGGGCCTGATGTACGGGCTGCAGATCTGGGACAGCTGGCTCTATGACGAGGGCCAGGCGTTCCTGCACGTGGCGGCCAACGAGACCTTCGCCAGGATGCGCAGCCGGGTGGAGACGGGTTATTTCGAGGGGCTGATCCAGAAGTGGATCCTGGACAATCCCCATAGTTCCCTGGTGGCGCTTGTGCCCAAGAAGGGCCTGGCGGCCAGCCGGGAGGAGGCCTTGAAGAAGGAATTGGCCAAGCGGAAGGCGAAGATGTCCCCGGAAGAGGTCCAGGAGATCGTCGAGCATACCCGCCTGCTCAAGGAATACCAGGAATCGGAGGACAGTGAAGAAGACCGGGCGAAGCTGCCGTTTTTGACCAGGGCGGACATGAAGAAGGAAGCGCTCCGCACGGTGAACGAGGAATGTGAGGTGGGAGGCTTCCGGACCCTTTTCCACGAAGTCTTCACGAACGGCATCGGCTATTTGCGCCTGCTTTTCGACGTGAAAGACGTCCCGGAGCGGTATTTCCCGTACCTGGGCATCCTTAAGGGGGTGCTGGGCTACCTGGATACGGAACACTACACCTATGGAGACTTGTTCAATGAGACGAATATCGTGACCGGAGGGATCGTGCCCTCCACCCGGGTCTATCAAAAGGTTAAGGAGCAGGGGAAGTATACCGTTTTCCTGGAGGTGGCGTCCAAGGCTTTGTATGAGAACCTGGGGAGGGCCATGGAACTGATGGAAGAGATGTTCTTCCACAGCAAGTTTACGGATGCCAAGCGCCTGGGAGAGATCTTAGCGGAGGGGAAGACGAGGCTGGCCACCCAGATGGTGGAGTCTGGACAGATCGTGTCCTTAGGACGCGCCCTGTCCTATGGCAGCGCCGCCGCTGCCGCCAACGACGTCTTATCCGGCCTGGAGCATTATCGCCTGATCGCGGGCCTGGAAGAGCATTTTGAGGAAAGAAAAGAGCAGCTGGGGCGCACCCTGCAGGAACTGGCTAAGATGGTGTTCCGTCCTGAGAACCTGCTTGTGGACTTCACGGGTTCCAGGGAGGCTTTAGAAAGTTTGGAGGAGCCGCTGCGGTCCCTGGGGGAGAAGCTGTATCGCTGCCCGGTGGAAAAGGGGAGCTTCGCCCCCCGGCTAGAAAAGCGCAACGAGGGCCTGATGACTTCCGGACAGGTGCAGTACGTCTGCCGGGCCGGCAACTTTCTTCGAAAAGGGCTGCCATACAAGGGATCGCTCCTGGTGCTTAAGGTGCTGCTGGGCTATGAATACCTTTGGGTCAACGTCCGGGTGAAAGGCGGCGCTTATGGCTGTATGTGCTCTTTTTCCAAGACGGGCGACAGCTACTTCGTCTCCTACCGGGATCCGAATTTGGAGAAGACCGTGGAGGTTTACGAGAAAGCGGCGGAAGCGATCGAGCAGTTCGATGCGGATGAGCGCACCATGGCGCAGTACATCATCGGCGCGGTGGGGGAGCTGGATACGCCCCTGAATCCGGCGGCTAAGG
>CANPWC010000213.1 GCA_947581905.1 uncultured Acetatifactor sp. | reverse complement strand
CTGCCATCCTTTACGGGAGGGCTTGTAGGCTATTTTTCCTATGATTACCTGGGCTACAGCGAGCCCAGCGTCCGCTGCAAGGTGCAGGATGGCGAAGCGTTCAAGGATGCCGACCTAATGCTTTTTGACAAGGTCATCGCATTCGACAACATCCGCCAGAAGATCATCCTGATCGTCAACATGTCGCTCGAGGAGCCCGTGGTTGGTTATAACAAGGCAGTGCTGGAGTTACGGCAGATGGCCCAGCTGCTTAAGACGGGCGAGCCGAAGCAGGATGTGCCGGGACGGCTGATGGGAGAGGTGAGGCCCCTGTTCGACAAAGAGGCGTTCTGCTCCATGGTGGAACGGGCGAAGACCCACATCAAGGAAGGGGATATCTTCCAGATCGTGCTTTCCAACCGCCTGTCCGCCCCCTTTGAAGGAAGCCTGTTCAATACCTATCGTGTGCTGCGCACCCTAAACCCCTCCCCTTATATGTTTTATTTCTCAGGCACGGACGTGGAAGTGGCGGGAGCTTCCCCGGAGACTTTGGTCAAGCTGGAAAACGGGGTGCTGCATACGTTTCCCCTGGCCGGCACCCGTCCAAGGGGCAAGACGGAAGAGGAGGACCAGGCTTTGGAGGAGGAACTCCTTTCCGATGAAAAAGAGCTGGCGGAACACAACATGCTGGTAGACCTGGGCAGGAATGACTTGGGCAAGGTCAGCCGTTTTGGCACGGTGCAGGTGGAAAAGCTGCATTCCATAGAGCGTTTCTCCCATGTCATGCACATCGGCTCCACGGTCCGTGGGGAAATCCGTCAAGGATGCGACGCGCTGGATGCCATAGAGGCGGTGCTTCCCGCAGGGACCTTGTCCGGGGCGCCGAAGATCCGCGCCTGCCAGCTGATCGGCGAATTAGAGGATAATAAGCGGGGCATTTACGGCGGGGCGATCGGTTATATTGATTTTACCGGCAACATGGATACCTGTATCGCCATTCGGATCGCCTATCAGAAGAATGGCAAGGTGTTCGTCCGAAGCGGGGCGGGAATCGTGGCGGATTCCGTCCCGGAAAAGGAATACGAGGAGTGCCTGAATAAGGCGAGGGCGTCCCTTAAAGCCTTGGAACTGGGACAGGAGGTGGAGGAATGACTTTGTTGATTGATAACTACGACAGCTTTTCCTATAACCTATACCAGATGGTGGGGGAGCTGGATCCCGATATCCGCGTGATCCGGAACGATGAATTTCCCGTGGAGGAAATCGGACGCATGGGCGCGGATCGCATCATCCTTTCCCCAGGTCCCGGCAGGCCGCAGGAGGCGGGCGTGATCCTGGATGTGGTAAAGAAGTTGGGAGGGCAGGTCCCCATCTTAGGCGTATGTTTGGGACACCAGGCGATTTGCGCCGCTTTCGGGGCGACCATCACGTATGCGAAGAAGCTGATGCATGGCAAGCAGTCCCTGGTCCGTTTCGAGGCGGATTGCCCCTTGTTTGCCGGATGCCCTGAAGTCGCGCCGGTAGCCCGGTACCATTCCCTGGCGGCGGATCCGTCCACCATTCCGGCGTCCCTGCGCGTCACAGCCCTTACGGACGATGGGGAAGTGATGGGGGTCCAACACCTGCAATACCCTATCTTCGGCGTCCAGTTCCATCCCGAGTCCATCTTGACGCCGGACGGGGGCAGGATGCTGCGAAACTTCCTTGCCCTGTGAACCTTTGCGCTGGTGGCGGCAATTTTAACCAGTCCACATATATCCATCGGCATGTAACCCTGCCGTGGATCTGGGCTTTTGCCCTGGCATATATATCATCATATGAAAATGAAAAAGGAGAGAAAAGCCATGATCAAAGAAGCAATTGAGAAAATCGTCAACAAGCAGGACCTGACCTATGAGGAGGCCTATTCCGTCATGAATGAAATCATGAGCGGGCAAACCACCCCTACCCAGAACGCGGCGTTCCTTTCCGCCCTTTCCACGAAGAGCGCGAAAGCAGAGACCACGGACGAGATCGCGGGCTGCGCGGCAGCCATGCGGGACCATGCCACCCGCGTGGAAACGAACCTGGAGCTTTTGGAAATCGTGGGAACCGGAGGGGATAACGCGCAAAGCTTCAATATTTCCACCACGGCTGCCCTGGTAGCGGCGTCCGGCGGCATCAAGGTGGCAAAGCACGGCAACCGGGCGGCCTCTTCCAAGTGCGGGACCGCGGACTGCCTGGAGGCGCTGGGCGTAAATATCCGGCAGGACCCTGAAAAGTGCGTGGAATTGTTGAGCGAAGTGGGGATGTGCTTTTTCTTCGCCCAGCAGTACCATGCTTCCATGAAATATGTGGGAGCGATCCGTAAGGAGCTAGGCTTCCGTACCGTCTTTAACATCCTGGGGCCCCTGACCAACCCGGGCAGCCCTAGCATGCAGCTTTTGGGCGTCTATGATGAATATTTAGTGCAGCCTCTGGCACAGGTGCTGATTAACCTGGGCGTCAGGCGCGGCATGGTGGTATATGGGCAGGATAAGCTGGATGAGATTTCCTTAAGCTCGCCGACCACGGTCTGTGAATTTAAGGACGGCTGGATGAAAAATTATGTGATAAAGCCGGAGGACTTCGGCCTTGCGCGCTGCGCCAAGGCGGACCTGGTAGGCGGCACGCCCCAGGAAAACGCCCAGATCACGCTGTCCATCCTGAAAGGGGAGAAAGGCCCGAAGCGGGATGCCGTACTGATGAACGCCGGCGCGGCCCTCTATATCGGAGGCAAGGCCCAGGACATGAAAGAGGGCATTGAGTTGGCAGCCAAGCTCATTGATTCCGGCGCAGCCTGTCAGACCCTGGAGCGCTTTATCCAGGTCAGCAACCGGGAGGAAGCAAAGTGAGTCGGGAATTGATGCAGGGACCGATGCAAGAGGTGGCGCAGGAACCATCGCCTGGACTGGCGCAAGAGGTGGCGCGGGAACCATCGCCTGGACCGACGCAAGAGGTGGCGCGGGAACCATCGCCTGGACTGGCGCAGGGGCCAACGCGGCAGC
>CANPWC010000212.1 GCA_947581905.1 uncultured Acetatifactor sp. | reverse complement strand
GCGAGCTGGCTGAAATTTTTGTGAACTGCGAGATTCAGAACGATGATACTCCCGGTTATCCGATTCCGAAGCGTGGTATCTATTATGCAGCGAGAATGATTTCCTCCCAGCGGGGCACAATATTTAAGGATCAGGAGTACGGGAAGATAAAAAAATCCGTAAGCATCTGGGTTTGTGAAGATACGGCGAATTTCCGGTCCGATACCATCAACCGGTATTCTTTCACAGAGGAGTGCTTGAGAGGGGATTTCCATGAGGAGAAAAAGGACTATGACCTGATGACCGTCGTGGTGCTGCGGCTTGGAAGCAAAGGAGAGAACAGCGAAGATAATGCCATCCGACTTCTCAGCAAAATGTTCTCTTTGGATTTGAGCTATGAGGAAAAGATCAATACGCTGCAGAATGAGTTTCGAATCAGCGTGAGCAAAGAAATGAGCGAGGAGGTGCTTTCCGTGTGTAATTTGAGTACGGGTGTATATAGTAAGGGCTATGATTCGGGTTATGGTTCGGGTTATGGTTCTGGTTATGATTCGGGTTATGATTCTGGCCTTTCGGCGGGAAAAATGGAGCAGGCGAGGGAAACGGCGTATCGTCTTTGTGATAAGGGGATGTCGGTTGAAGAAATTGCCGATATGGTGAAGGTTAGCTTGGACACATTGCGGTTGTGGCTGGAGGAGCGCGAAAGTTTTATTGAAAATTCTTAACTGCCGCTTCTGCTGAGGCGGCGTGGGCACAAAACAAAAAGAGAAAAAAGATTGAGGCACTGGTTTTTCCTATGGAAAGGAAATTTCTATCTTGAGAGAATACCTGAAAGCACAGATCAAGACAAATGCAACCATCCTGAATAACGCATACAGTCTTGATGAAATGGAACGTTTTTCAAAGGCCGATTACCGTTGGGCAGATAACAAAGGTAAACCCTTCCAACATAGAACTGTAAAAAAAAGGCGATATTTGTCAGTTCGAATTTGTGTCAGATAGTTAAAAAACAGTGTCAGATAGTTAAAAAAACAGTTGACATCCCCCAAAAATATCGCTATACTGTACGCAGATCAATAAAAAGAGGAAAGGAGGCAAGCATCATGACCATCAGAACTGCAAGATTGATACAATTGAAGCGCTATTATGATTCTGTCTCCCGGAAGATACCTGGCTAAAGTCTATCGCGGCAATATGCCGCCTTGATAAAGGATGTAAGCCCATGGCTCATTTGCGGAAGCCATGGGCTTTTTTATCGCCCTGGCAAGCGCCGCGAATCGCCGGTCTGACGGGGAAGCAAGTGATTAGCAAAAGACATACGGAGGCTTTTATGAAATTACCATCGACTTTCGTTCGCGTGATCCGCAATTATGGCATAGGGCAGGAAGACGTCATCTTCGCTGCCGCCGCGGACTTCGACATGGAATACCGCTTTGCCGACACCATCGTCGCCCTGACTGCAAAGAAGCTGATCTTAGCCGCCTACCCTTATCGGGAGAAACGGGAATATCGTTTTGGCGGCTATGCCGGCTGGCAGCCCGGGGATGAGGACGCCTTAGTGGATGAACCCGCGCTTAAGCTCTACGACCTTGACCAGGTGGAACGCCTGGAGGTCATCCGAGAGATCAGCACCGGCGTCCTCCTGGCGTGCATAGATGGCACGGAGCGCGCGCTGTGCCACTTTTCCAATACCAGGATGGAATCTTTCATGCGCATGGGGCGCATCCTGGATAAGATCAAGAAAAAGGAAGAAATCCGCCCCGAAGACTTGGACGTGAAGCGTGGGCGTGAATGCTGTCCAAAATGCGGCATGATCTACCCCGACCAGGAACGCAAGGTTTGCCCGAAATGTATGGACAAAGGCTCCATCCTCCTGCGCGTCATTTCTTATTTTAAACCATACAAGCTGGCCCTGGCGCTCATGATCCTAAGTTATCTGGCCACGGCAGGGCTGAACCTGGTCTGGCCTTATTTAAGCGGCACGGTCCTGTACGACCAGGTGCTGGCGCGTAATGAGGATTTCCTGAAGATGCTGCACATCCCGGCGGGAAGGTTTACCATCGCCTTGATCGTGTTGGTCATCGCCATGGTCATCACCAAGATTGCGATCCAGGCGCTGGGCATCCTGCAGGGCGTCATGACCGCGAAGATTGCGCCGGAGGTCATCGCCACGCTGAAAAGCCAGGTCTTCTCTTCCATGGGAAGGCTTTCCATCAGCTTCTATTCCAGGAGGCAGACGGGCGGCTTAATGACGAGGGTTTCGGACGACGCGGAAGAGATTTCCAGCTTCTTCATTGATGGGATACCGTATTTCTTCATCAATGTGGGGACCTTGGTGGCGACTTGCGTCATCATGTTCCTGCTCGATCCCATGTTGGCGTTGACCTCCATCCTTTTCATGCCCTTATTGGTCATCATGAGCTACCGCATGATGCCGCACCTATGGCACTATTATGGCAAGCGCCATCGCGCCAACCGCCGCCTGAACGCCCAGATGAACGAGAATTTCACCGGGGCGCGGGTCGTCAGGGCGTTCGGCCAGGAAGAGCAGGAAATGAACCGTTTTACCAAGAATAACTCCCGCGTGCGGACGGCGGAGTTAGACGTGGCGCGTTATGACAATAAGTTCTTCGCCCTGTACAGCGCCGTCGAGGATACCATCAGCTTCCTGGTCTGGGCGGTAGGCGGGGCCATGGTCATCAGCGGCTCCAACATCGAAGTCGGCATGCTGCTCACCTTTTCCGGCTATGTAGGGCAGCTAAAGGGGCCTTTGGACTTCCTTTCCCATATCATCCGCTGGTATACGGACTGCATGAATGCCGCCCAACGTATGTTTGAGATCATCGACGCCGTCCCCGAGGTCAAGGAATCGCCCAACGCCATCCATCCCGAGTCACTCCGGGGAGAGATCGAGTTAAAGAACGTGACCTTTAGCTATGAGGCGAACAAGCCCATCCTGAAGGATGTGAGCTTCCACGTCAAAGAAGGCGAAGTCTTCGGCATCGTAGGGCGCTCCGGGGCCGGCAAGTCCACCCTGGTATCCATGATCGGCGGCGCCGCCCACCAGGGGT
>CANPWC010000211.1 GCA_947581905.1 uncultured Acetatifactor sp. | reverse complement strand
GGGCCCCCCTCTTGGGCCTTAAGGGCCTGGTGGTCAAGACCCATGGAAGCAGCAAGTCCGTGGAGATCAAGAATTCTATCCTCCAATGCATCGCATTTAAGGAGCAGAAGATAAATGAAAAAATAAAAGAAAAAATCCAGGTGGATGGATGAGAAAGAAGGAGTCATTATGGTTTTTGAGAAGTTGAAAAAGGTGATTGTGGACGTACTGAATGTGGATCCGGATGAGATTAAGATGGAGTCGACCATCATGGATGATTTAGGTGCAGATTCCCTCGATGTATACCAGATCATCATGGGGATTGAAGAGGAGTTCGATATTGAGGTGCCTACCGAGGAAGCGGAGAAGATCACCACCGTGGAAGAAGCGGTCGAGCTTATCAACAACGCCCTCAACTGAATTTCGTAAAATAAGTATTCCGGAATCCCTGAATTCTGGAATACTTTCTTTTGTGATCTTTGTAACCAGAAAACAAAAAGAGAGTGGGATGAATGTTGAGTGAATATACCTTATCCATGCTGGAGGAGCGGATCGGATACCATTTCCGGGATGCCTCCCTGTTAAGGCAGGCGATGACCCACAGTTCCTTTACCAATGAACAGCGGATCCGCAAGCAGCAGCATTACGAGCGGCTGGAATTTTTGGGGGATGCGGTATTAGAGCTGGTGAGCAGTGAGTTCCTGTATAAGGAGCATCCCCAGATGCCGGAAGGGGAGCTGACCAAGACCAGGGCGTCCATGGTTTGTGAACAGACCCTGGCTTTTTGCGCGAAGGACCTGGAACTGGGCCAGTTCATGCGTTTTGGGAAGGGAGAAGAACAGACGGGAGGGCGCAAGAGGGAATCCATCGTCGCGGATGCCATGGAATCCTTGATCGGGGCCATTTATCTGGATGGGGGGATGGAGGACGCGAAAGCCTTCATCAACCGCTTCATTTTGTCGGATTTGGAAGACAAGCAGCTTTTTTATGACAGCAAGACCAGCCTTCAGGAGCTGACCCAGTCCCTTAAGAAGCAGCTGCGCTATGTGGAACAGGGGGAGTATGGGCCGGAGCATGACAAGACCTTTGTAGTCGAGGTTTATGTCGATTCCCAGCGCGTCGGCGTGGGAGAAGGGCGCACGAAGAAAGCCGCCGAACAGAAAGCCGCTTATGAAGCGCTTTTGTCTATGCGGAAAGCAGGAACACGATAGCATGGAGGAGACATGTACCTGAAAAGTATTGAAGTACAGGGCTTTAAATCATTCGCGAACAAGATCGTATTCCAATTCCATAACGGGATCACCGGCATCGTCGGACCCAACGGCAGCGGCAAAAGCAATGTGGCGGACGCGGTCCGCTGGGTGCTGGGGGAGCAGAGGATCAAGCAGCTGCGCGGATCGAGCATGCAGGATGTCATTTTCTCGGGAACAGAGATGCGCAAGCCATTAAGCTATGCTTATGTGGCGATCACCTTGGACAACGGCGACAGGCAGCTGTCCGTTGATTACGATGAGGTGACGGTGGCAAGGAGGATTTACCGTTCCGGAGAAAGTGAATATCTCATCAACAACTCGCCAGTACGCCTCAGGGATGTAAACGAGTTGTTCTATGATACAGGCATCGGCAAGGAAGGATATTCCATCATTGGGCAGGGGCAGATCGATAAGATCTTGAGCGGCAAGCCGGAGGACCGCCGGGAATTGTTCGATGAAGCGGCGGGGATCGTGAAGTTCAAGCGGCGTAAGGCGGCCGCCCAGGTGAAGCTGGAGAATGAGAAGCAGAACCTGGTCCGCGTCAAGGACATCTTGGCGGAGCAGGAAAAGCAGATCGCCCCTTTGGAACGTCAGGCCGAGGTGGCCAAGGTTTACCTGAAGAAAAAGGAAGCGCTAAAGACATTGGACATCAATGTCTTTTTACTGGAAAACGAACGCTTAAACGCCCAGCTCCACCAGGTAGGGGACAATTACGGCATCGCCTCCCAGGACCTTGGGCGGACCAATGAGGAATATGAAAGCATCAAGGCGCAATATGACCAGGTGGAAACGGAAACCGAAGCCCTGGAGCGTTCCATAGAAAAGATCAGGACGAACATGACGGACGCCGGACTGATGCGGGGCAAGCTGGAAGGGGAAGTCAACGTCCTGAAGGAGCAGATCAATTCCGCGCGAGGGAGCGAGGCGCATCTGTTGAACCGCCGGGACAAGGTGGAAGCGGACATCGCCGAACGTTCGGAAGAGAAGGATAAGCTTCTGGGGCAGAAGGCGCAGATTGACGTGGAAATGCAGGAAGTTTCCCAGGTCCACGCACAGAAGGCAAAGGAGCTTGTCGAAGTCCAGGAGAAGATCGCTCTCTTGTCCCAGGCGGTGGAGGACGGCAAGAACGCCATCATCCAGGAGTTGAACCAACGTGCCGTCATCAAGTCCAAGCTGGGACGTTTTGATACCATCCAGGAACAGGTCAACATCCGCAAGGCGGAGCTGAACTCCAAGCTGCTTCGCGCCAAGACGGATGAGCAACAGCGGCAGAAAGACTTGCTTGCATTGGAAGCCGCTTTCTTAAAGGTCACGGAAGAGCTGAAAGCCCTGCGGGAAAAGGAAAAGCAGACGGATGCCTCCTTGGGGCGTTTCCGTGCCGAACTGACCAGCCAGGACGCGCGCCTGATCGAGGCAAGGGGCAGGTACCATCAGGAAAGTTCCCGCCTGGAAGCCTTGATGAACCTGACCGAACGCTATGAAGGCTATGGCGGAAGCGTGAAAAAGGTCATGGAGCAAAAAGGGCAGGAACCTGGCATCATCGGCGTGGTCGCGGATATCATTAAGACAGAGAAGAAATATGAGACGGCCATCGAGACGGCCTTGGGGGGAAGCATCCAGAACATCGTGACAGATGGGGAAGAGACCGCCAAGAAGATGATCCGTTACCTGAAGCAGAACCGCTTAGGCAGGGCCACGTTCCTGCCTTTGACGAGTCTGACGCATTCCCAAGGCTTCCATCAAGAGGCGGCGTTAAGGGAGGATGGCGTCCTGGGGCTGGCAGAGGACCTGGTTGAAACGGATGCAAGGTACCGCAACGTG
>CANPWC010000210.1 GCA_947581905.1 uncultured Acetatifactor sp. | reverse complement strand
GTTGATGATGTTGCCGTTTTCCAAATAATCACGAAGCTGGCGTACCGCCATTTTGGCGCAATTATCCTCGGATTCCGGGTGCTCGCCCCCAGGTGCGGGATGACGATGCAGCCCGGCTTGCCTGCCGTGGTAGGATTGGGGAAGTCGGATACATAACGGCGCACCTTGCCATCGGCGATCCCCTGAAGCACATCTTCTTCCCGGACCAGCAAATCCCTAGCAAAATTTAAAATCACCACCCCGTCCTTCATCTTGGAGATGGCTTCCCCATCGACCATGCCCTTGGTGGAATCCAACAGGGGCACATGGATGGTGATATAATCACACTGCGCATAGATGTCCTCCACATGCAGGACATGTTTCACGTTGCGGCTCAAGCTCCAGGCCGCGTCCACGGACAGGTAAGGGTCATAGCCATAGACGTCCATCCCCAGTTCCACGGCGGCGTTGGCGACCTTGGCCCCAATGGCCCCCAGGCCGATGACGCCCAGCTTCTTCCCCTCCAGCTCCATGCCGGCGAACCTCTTCTTCTCCTTCTCCGCCGCCTTGGCGATGTCCTGGCGCGATGCCGCGCCCTGCACCCACTCAATGCCGCCCACGATGTCCCTGGCCGCCAACAGCATGCCGGCAAGGACCAGCTCTTTCACGCCGTTCGCGTTGGCGCCTGGCGTATTGAACACGACGACGCCCTTTTGGGCCAGGTCCTCCAAGGGGATGTTGTTGACCCCTGCCCCCGCGCGCGCCACGCAAAGCAAACCCGCAGGAAGCTCCATCTCATGCATGGAGGCGCTCCTGACCAGGATGCCCTCCGCTTCCGATAATTCTGTCGTCAAATGATAATCTGTCGTTAATTCGTCAAGCCCTACCTGGGAGATAGGGTTCAGGCAATGTACTTGAAACATGTTTCTCCTCTTTCCGAAAAAGCCGCCTGTGATCAGGCGTTTTCCTCTTCAAATTTCTTCATGAAGCCCACCAGCTTCTCCACACCCTCAATCGGCATGGCATTGTAGATGCTGGCGCGCATGCCGCCCACGGAACGATGTCCTTTCAGGTTCACAAAGCCGGCCTGCGTCGCTTCCTTGACGAATTTCGCGTCCAGCTCGGCATTGCCCGTCACGAAAGGAACGTTCATAAGCGACCTGTCTTCCTTGCGGACCGTGCCGTAAAACATTTCGCTTGCATCCAGGAAGTCATACAGGATCTTCGCTTTCGCCACATTGTACTCCTTCATCGCCGCCAGGCCGCCGCGCTTAATAAGCCAACGGAAGACCTTGCCGCAGATATAGATGCCATAGGCGGGCGGGGTGTTGTAAAGGGACGCGTTGTCAGCATGAACCTTATAACGCAGCATCGTAGGGGTGCCGGGAAGCACATCCTCACGGATCAGGTCCTCACGGATGATCACGATGACCACGCCCGCCGGCCCGATGTTCTTCTGCGCCCCTCCGTAGATCAGCCCATACTTGGACACATCCACGGGCTCGGATAAAAAGCAGCTTGATACGTCCGCCACCAACGGCTTTCCCTTCGTGTCCGGCAGGGTCCAGAACTTCGTCCCGTAAATGGTATTGTTTTCACAGATATAGACATAGTCCGCATCCTCACTGATCGGCAGGTCGCTGCAGTCCGGGATATAGGAAAAGGTCCCGTCCTCCGAAGAGGCGACCTTGTTCGCCTTGCCATACAGGCCGGCTTCCTGATAAGCCTTCTTCGCCCACTGGCCGGTCACGATATAGTCCGCCACCCTGTTCTTCATAAGGTTCATGGGGATCATGGCAAACTGCTGGCTTGCCCCGCCCTGCAGGAAAAGCACGCGATACTGGTCCGGGATCCCCATCAATTCCCTCAGGTCGGCTTCCGCGTCCTTAATGATCTTCTCAAAAGTTTTGGAGCGATGGCTCATCTCCATGACGGACATGCCGCTTCCGCGAAAGTCCAGCATCTCATCCGCCGCCTCTTTTAACACTTCCTCCGGCAAGACGGCCGGCCCCGCCGAAAAATTATATACCCTAGACATTGGTTTCCTCCTTTTTCTTCCCAAATCCCCCCAAAGACTTAACCATTATATTCCGCTTTAACGCTTTAGTCAACTGCATTGTTAAAATTTAATAAAAAATCACCACAGGCGTGCCGATTTCCGCGTTTTCATAAAGGGTTGCCATTTCCTCTCCCGGCGTGTTGATACAGCCATGAGAGCCGTTGCGCTGATAAATCTGCCCCCCGAACTCATCCCTCCAGGCGGCGTCATGGATGCCGATGTTCTTGTTGACCGGCATCCAATAACGGACGAAAGAAGCATAGCCCTGCCCCCGCAAGGTCCGGTTCCTTTGCTTCGCATAGACGAAATAGACCCCCTCCGGCGTACCCATGCGCCTGCCTGTATTGCCCGTCACCACATCGGTATCCACCAGGCACTCCCCATCCGCATAGTAATACATTTTCTGTTCCGTCATATCTACTTCTATGTAAGTGTCGCCGATATCGTTCCTTCCGCGGCTGTATGCCTGCGTCAGGTATGAGGGGGTATGCGTCTCATTGACAGGCGTCTTGCCAGCTGCCACGCAGCGTGCCAGGGCATCCTTTAAATATGCCAGTTCCGCTTCCAGGTCCAGCCGCGTCCCATAGGTGCCTGCCGGCACAGTGACCACATCGCCCCTTGTGCTCTGGAACTCACGCTCTTCCCCCAGCGTATCATAATCCTCCACAAGCTTTGCCACGTAAGACTCCACTTTCTGGTCGTCGATGACCAGACGTCCGTCCCCGTCCAAGAGGGGGAGCCCCTCTTCATCCACCGCCAGGAACCCTTGCAGCGACGTTGCGTCCAGGACGATCTGCTCAGCCCCCATATCCAGGACGATCCTGCAGCCCAGGTACGCCTGCAGGGTCTCCCATAACTTTAGGACGGCCATGTCCTCTTCCCCGTACGGCAGGTCGGAATACAGGTTCTTGCCAGAAATGTCGTATTCGCCGTAACCAAGCAGCACGGCCTGCACGAAGCCCTGATACCCGTTTTCCACAGCCAGGCGGTTCTTCGTGGCATCCTGCAGCTGATAGCCTTCCTGCGTGGCCAGGATGCTTACCTTTCCCTCCGGAAG
>CANPWC010000209.1 GCA_947581905.1 uncultured Acetatifactor sp. | reverse complement strand
AAGGAGATCAAGACCATCCTGCTATTGTCCCATGGGGAGCTTGCGCATGTGAGCTTCTTCCTGCCGCTGGTGAATGAGATCCAGCGCAACATGGAGTCCAGGGGCTATATCCTGATGTTCTATGGGATCGGGCGGGAGGAAATGGATAGGCAGCAGATTCCGCAGATCATATTGGAAGGGAAAGTGGACGGGATCGTCTGCATCGAGATCTTCCGCCGCCCTTTTATAGAAAAGCTGATCCAATGTGGCGTCCCGACCGTGTTTTTGGAATTTTACTATGACCTTTGGGCGGTTGAGGGAAAATACGACGTGGTGCTGATGAGCAATGAATATCCGATTTATACGCTGACTGCGAAGCTTTTGGAGCAGGGGCTTACCAGGATCGGGTTCGTAGGGGATTTCACGCATTGCAGAGGGTTTTATGAAAGGTACCTGGGCTATTGCGGCGCCCTGCGAGATTATAACCTTTCGCCGATGCAGCAATACTGCATCAATTATGCGGATGAAGAAGGGTATGGGCAGGAAGGGAAGCTGCGCAAATGCTTAAAAGCCATGCCGCAGATGCCGGAAGCCTTCGTGGTGGCCAATGACAGCATCGCGCTGGGGCTGGTGAACGTCCTGCAGGAATGGGGGATCCAGATCCCCTAGGAAGTACAGGTGGTTTCCTTTGACAACATTGAAGAGGTGGAGCGCGTCAACCCACCCCTTACCACGGTGGACAGCCATTCCCAGGAGCTGGTGAGGAGCGTGGTCAGCTGTCTTTTACAGCGGATGGAGAATCCGGAACGCCTGCGTAACGTGGTATATGTGGATTCGGAGATCATCTACAGGCAGTCCACAAGGATCTGATCAGGGGGCGGATTTCCGGAAAAGCACGTCCGTGCGCAGGTAAGTGCCCGTGGGGATGGCGTTGGGGTTTTGGATCCTCTGCATCAGGATCTGGGCGGCGACGACCCCAAGGTTTTGGCTGGGGGTGCGTACCGTGGTCAGGTTGGAAATGATGGGGTCCTTGGTAGGAATCCCATCGAAGCCGCAGACCAGGATGTCGTCAGGGACCTTGAGCCCAAGCTTATTCAGTCCCAGGACCAGGTTTTGCGCCAGGACGTCGTTGACGCAGAAGAAAAGGTCGGGCAGCTTCTCCATGTTCCTTAAGGAGGCCTCAATCCAATCCGGGCTCCAGAAAGAGCGATCCTGGGCGATGATGTGGTATCCGTCCGTCTCGATCTGATGGTCCAAGGCAGCCAGGCGGAAGCCCTCGTAGCGTTCCCGGAAGCTTAAGCAATGGTCCACGTCCCCGAAAATGCCCATGGTCTTGATCGGGTGACGTTCGCAGAGGGCGGAAAGCATCCGGTATACGCTGGAGCGGTTCTCCATCATGAGGAGGTCGCATTTCAAGTCCAGGCTGCGGAAGTCTGACGGGGCGTCCACGAAAAGGATGGGGAGCCCAAGGGAGGAAAGCAGCTTGCTGTAATCGCTGTGGAACAGCTCCAGGCAGACGCAGGCCACCGTCTGGTCCAAGTAAAAATTGGGTGGAAGCTCCCTCTTGGCATAATCTTCATCCGTGATGATGTGTATGGTCAGGGAATATCCTTCCTTGCGGATCTCCTGCTCCAGCTTGGTCATGATGGCGGAGCCTACATGGAGGTCGCCCGGCATGGTGTGCATCAGGAAGGCGAAATAGCGCGGCTTGCCGTTTGCCGGCTTGGGATGGCCGGTAAGGATGCGTTCCGCATTTTTATATTTTAACTCCTGGATTTTCTTAAGGACGGCCTGCCTGGTATCATCGGATACGCCTGGCGAATTGTTCACGACTTTAGAAACGGTGGCTCTGGAAAGGTTCAGGGAATCAGCGATATCCTGAATGGTGGTTTTGTTTTTCATAAGGACTCCTTTGGAAATAATCTCTTTCTAATGTAGCCTAATTTTACAAATTTTTCAAGTGATTCAGAAAGAAATGTACAATTTTATCGGTTGAAACGGTTCTGGGATTTACAAATGGGCATTATCGGCAGGGATAGGCCGAAGACGAAAATGCCGACTATATCGATTGGAATTTGGAGGAACAGCATGATTAGCCAAACTTTGAGGGAAGCCAGGAAATATGAGGAGATGATGGAAGTCAGGATCTTACCGGAGGAGCGCCCGGATTTCCATTTGTCTGCCAGGGTGGGCTGGATGAACGATCCCAATGGGTTTTCCTATTATCAGGGGGAGTACCATTTATTCTATCAGTATCATCCCTACAGCCCGTTTTGGGGGCCCATGCACTGGGGGCACGCGGTCAGCAAGGATTTGCTGCATTGGAGGTACTGCCCGGTCGCAATGGCGCCGGATATGCCTTATGATAAGGATGGAGTCTTCTCCGGGAGCGCCATCACTGGGTTTGATGGAAGCCAGTTCCTGATGTATACCGGCGTGGTCAGGGAACCACAGCTGGACGGCTCTTTCCTGGACGTGCAGGTCCAGTGCGTGGCTGCCGGGAACGGGACGGACTATGAGAAATATCGTGCCAATCCGGTCATAACGGAGAAAAACCTCCCTTCCGGAGCCAGCAGGAACGATTTCCGCGATCCCAAGATCTGGGTGGACGAGGACGGGGGCTATGCCTGCGTCGTGGGGAACTGCACGATGGATCGGGACGGCCAGATCCTTTATTTTAAAAGCAAGGATGGGTACCATTGGGATTTCGTGTCCGTCCTGGCCAAAAACAATGGACGTTTCGGCAGGATGTGGGAGTGCCCGGATTTCTTCCAGATGGATGGGAAGCATGTGTTGTTGACCAGCCCCCAGGATATGTTCCCTAAGGGCTTTGAATACCATAACGGATATGGCAGCCTGTGCCTGGTGGGAAGCTTCGATCCGAAGACGGGGACCTTTACGGAAGAGCATGACCAGTCGGTGGATTACGGGATTGACTTCTACGCGCCGCAGACGACCCTGGCGGCGGACGGCAGGCGGATCATGATCGGCTGGATGCAGAACTGGGATACCTGCAACCAACATGACCATGAGCGGAAATGGTACGGGCAGATGACCCTGCCCCGGGAAATTTCCCTGGACAAGGATGGGCGTCTGATCCAGAAGCCGGTACGGGAACTGGAGGCGATGCGCTGCAATGAGG
>CANPWC010000208.1 GCA_947581905.1 uncultured Acetatifactor sp. | reverse complement strand
GAAGTGGGACCGGGACGTGATGGAGGTCATCGTGGAAGAGGCGGACGGGTACTTTAACGGGGACCGGACGCTTGAGGACGTGGTAAGGAACATCCAGAGCCGCGTGGAACTGATCATCAGCGAGTCGCAGTGACAAGCAAGGACAAGATAAGGGGCATTTCGCCCCTTATCTTGTTAAAGAAGGAAAGAAGGAAAGATACATTTAGAGCCTTGCAACCATTTCCAATCTATGTTATGATTTTGACCAGCCCATGAATGGCTGGCTTGTTTTTGGAAGAAGGGGGAATGGGAATTGGGTTTCAAGAATAGTTGGAAAGAACTGCGTATCACGAATTTCATCCTTTTGACCTTGGCGGGAATTGTAAACGCGTTTGGCGTCTGCCTGTTCCTGTTTCCGGTAAAGCTATATGACAGCGGCATATCAGGGCTTTCCATGCTGCTCGACCAGCTTACCCCGACGACATTTACCCTTTCCGTGTTCCTCATCCTTTTAAATTTCCCCATTTTTTTATTCGGGTTAAAGAAACAGGGAGCACCGTTCACCGTATACTCCCTCTTTACGATCATAGTCTATTCCGTGGTCTCGTTCCTCATCATGCACGTGCTGCCGATTGATGTAAACTTTGTCTCGCCCCTGGCGGGAAGCGACCTGCTTTTGTGCGCCGTCTTCGGCGGGGTCATTTCGGGGATTGGAAGCGGATTGACGATCCGGTTCGGCGGGGCGATTGACGGCCTGGATGTATTGTCGGTCATCTTTGCAAAAAGGATCGGCATCTCGATCGGCTCTTTTGTGATGATTTTTAACACGATCCTTTATATCGCCTGCGGCATCGTCATCCAGAGCTGGATCCTGCCGCTTTATTCCATTGTTACCTATTTTGTCGGCTCCAAAACGATCGATTTCATCGTGGAGGGGTTCGACAGGTCCATGTGCGCGATGGTCGTTACCAATAAGGCGGAAGAGATTTCCAAGGTCCTGTCGGAAAATTTCAAATCCGGCGGTACGATAGTGAATGCGACCGGCGGTTATTCCAAAGAAGAAAAGCAGATCATTTACTTCGTTGTCAACCATTTCCAGATTGACAGGTTAAAGAGGACCGTCACGGATATCGATAGCGACGCGTTTATATCCCTGCAAAACGTTGCGGATATCGTGAGGAAGCCGCAACGTTGACCTTATGCGCTCGGGATGCCTATAGGAATCCCCTTCGGTAGCCGCTTCAAGCCCGTATGGGCATCCTGCCGGCTTGGTTTTGCTCTATAAAATCGCAAATCGACGCGGCGGCATGCGCCGTAAGGACCCTGTGCTGGTTCGCTTTCATTTCCTCCTGCCGGGCTTTATCAAATAGCTGGTCGCAGGCAGCGATCAACTGGCTTTTGGGAGAGCTTACGGCGTAGCACATCCCCCTTTCTTCAAAGAACGCCATGTTGCGGGTTTCACATCCTGGGATTGGCGTAATATGGATCAACGGCGTCCCGATGATGGCCGCTTCGGTGGAGGATAACCCTCCCGGCTTGGTCAGGAACAAATCACAGGCGCGCATATAATCCGCCATTTGCGAAGTATATTCCAGAAGGAGGAGGCGGTTATGGTAAGCCTGTTCCAGATGGCGATGCAGGGTGGAATTGCTTCCGCAGATTGCGATGATCTGTACGGTATCGCCGTAGTGGTCCAAAAGCAGGGACAGGACCTGTTCGATTTGGCCTGCGCCGATGCTTCCGCCTGCAATTAAGATATATTTGCCGTGCGGGTCCAGCCCTAAGCGCGCCCGGGCCTCCGCCTGCCCTGCCCTTTCCAGGAATTGCCGTCCGACGGGAATCCCGAACGGCAGGATGCGCTCCCTGGGGATCCCCCTGGACGCGAATTCGTCGATCAGTTCCTCGGAGGGGATCACGTAGTAATCACAGTCCGTTTCTTCCGTAAAAGGGATGCAGGTGTAGTCAGTGGCGATAAAATAGGAAGGAAGCACCGGCAGGCCATGCCGCTTCATATTCGTGATGATCTCCGCCGGGAAAAGATGGGTCGCCACAATCACGTCAAAATGGTTCTCCGTCAGATACTTTTCAAGCAGCTCCGCCATTCTGTGGTTGATATGGTAGACCGGGGAGGACACGGGCAGCTTGCGGTAAGCGTCCCCTAAGCGGTATACCATGCCGAAGGCGTTCGGCGCTTTTTGGACGAGGATGTTATAGGCGTTATTGACGGCTTCGGCGGTTTTGGGGCCCTCCAGCAGATACGGGTTAAGGATCTTAACCTGGTGTCCCCTCGCGGTTAATTCCTGTTCAATGGCCATGCACGCGCTGTTGTGGCCGCCGCCTGTCCCACAGGAAAGAATTAATGCATCCATAATAATTTTACCTGGAATTTACCCCTTTCTTCCTTGCTTAAATGCATCTTGAGGCACACGGTCGCCGTAATCGCCCAAAATCCGGTCCAGATTTTCGGAGAGACTCCTGCTAAAATCATGGCGAGGGAAGTAAGCAGATAGGCGACGATGGTGCGATAGTAGTGTGGAGTGATGCGCAGCCCGATGGATAAGAAAAGGAATACGGCCGCAAATAAGAAGACGGGCTGGAAATCGGGAAGCAGCCCTAACAGGCAGCCGAACGTGGCCGCGATTCCCTTTCCGCCATGGAACTTGCCGAAGATCGGGAAAATATGTCCTACCACTGGTGCAATGAGCACCGGCAGCATCCCCCACTCTTTTGCATCCGGCACAAGCCGGGAATAGAGAAATACCGGCAGGAAGCCCTTTAAGAGGTCGCATAACAGTGTCAGGGTGCCGCACCAAAAGCCGCCGTATCGATATGCGTTCGCCGTCCCGGGATTTTGGTCCGGGCTGTCTTGGTACAGCTTATCTTTGCCGAAGAGGCTTCCAAATACGTTGGCATACAGGATGCTGCCGGATAAATAACCAAGAAGGGTGAATAAAGCTGTTCCGAACATAACGCCTCACTCCCTTTGTCTCATGTATCTTGCCCAATGATTGATTCCAGAATAATGGGGCAGGGCAGCCCTAAAGTACAGGGTATCACCCTTGCCCCATTTTGTCAAGAGACCAGGACTTTTAACCAGGATAAACTTATAAACCGTTATTCCAAGCAAACATCAAATGATGTTGTTTTTCGCAATGGGAAAATGCTTTATTT
>CANPWC010000207.1 GCA_947581905.1 uncultured Acetatifactor sp. | reverse complement strand
GGCTGTGAGAAGACCATAGAGCTGACGGTGAAAGAGCCCTGCAAGACCTGTAATTCCACAGGCGCGAAGCCGGGCACCAGCCCGGAGACCTGCAGCAAGTGCGGAGGCAAGGGACAGGTGGTGTTCACCCAGCAATCATTCTTTGGTACGGTACGTAATGTGCAGCCGTGCCCGGATTGCCGGGGCACAGGCAAGATCATCCGAGAGAAATGCCCGGATTGCCGTGGCACGGGCTATGTGGCGATGCAGAAGCGCTATGCCGTGAAAGTGAAGGCAGGCATTGATAACGGGCAGGTCATCTTGATGCCCGGCTTGGGCGATCCCGGTCAAAACGGCGGCCCCAGGGGAGACGTCAAGGTGGAAGTCAGCGTAGGCAGGCATCCTATTTTCCAGAGGCAGGACATGAACATTTATTCCACTGTCCCCATGTCCTTTGCGGTAGCTGCCTTAGGCGGCGAGGTGATGATCGATACCGTGGACGGCAAGGTCGTCTACGAGGTGAAGCCTGGCACGCAGACAGATACCAAGGTACGCCTTAAGGGTAAGGGCGTCCCTTCCTGGAGGAACCCGGAGTTCCGTGGCGACCATTATGTGACGCTGGTCGTACAGGTCCCTTCCCGCCTGAAGCCGGAAGCGAAAGAACTGCTGCGCCAGTTTGACGCGGAGTCCGGCAATACCCTGAACTTAACGCCGCCCCCCTCAGAAGATGGAGGAGACGGCAAGTCAAAAAAGAAGAAATTCTTCAAACAATAAGTGCGGCCCCATGGAAAATGGTTCCATGGAAAAGATTCCATGGAAAGAGGTACATGGAAAGAGGTATCCTCGAAAAGGGTTCCATGGAAATGGACCGCCTATAGCGTATAAAAGGAGGACCCCCTGTGGAAGACCTGGGTTTGCAACCCGGCTTCCACAGGAGGTCCTTTTCCTTATGCTTTAATATTCTGTAAGATTCTTAAGGCTTGACCAATCCATCAGACCCTTGTTATTCAATCAAGCCCAGGACGGACGGGATGAACAACGAAATCTGCGGAATATATGTTACCAACAACAGGCCAACGATGATGATGGCGAAGTAGGGCAACAGGAATTTGATGACGCTCTCAATGGTAACGCCGCCCACCTTACATCCGGTAAAGAGGATCGTGCCGACAGGAGGGGTGATCGTTCCTACAGACAGGTTGTAGCAAAGCATGATGCCGAAGTGGACCGGATTCATGCCAAGGCTTACGCAGATCGGAAGGAAGATCGGCGTGAAGATCAGGATGGCGGGAGTAGGATCCATAAAGGTTCCGACAACCAGCAGGACGACGTTGATCAACAGGAAGATGATGATCTTGTTGGTCGTGATGCCTAACACTGCCTCGGCGATCATATCAGGGATTCCCGTGAAAGCCATAGCCCAGGACATAATGGAGGACAGACCGATCATGAAAGTGATGGTACCGGTCATCTTGGCTGAATCCGCCACGATCCGGGGGATATCCTTAATGCTGATGGAACGATAGATCAAAGACAGGATTGTCGCATATACGACGGCGATGGCAGAGCCCTCGGTCGCGGTGAAGATGCCGCCCAGGATACCGCCGATTACGATGACGATCAAAAGCAGGCTGGGGATGCCTTCCAGGAAAGTCTTTAAAGCAACGGTAAAGGTCAGCTTCTCTTTATCCTGGTATCCCAGCCTCTTGGCGGTGATCCCGGCAAAGATCATGATGCCGATGCCCCAGATGAGCCCGGGAATGTAGCCTGCCATGAACAGGGCGGAAATGGATACGCTTCCTGCCACGGTCGCGAATACGATCATTGTGTTGCTGGGAGGAATCAACATTCCTACCGGTGCGGACGCGACGTTTACGGCCGCGGCGTAATTGGGATCATAGCCGTCCTTCTTCTCAAGGGGGCCGATGGTTCCGCCGATGGCCGCCGCTGCCGCGGCGCCGGAACCGCTGATGGCGCCGAACAACATGTTCGCGACCACGTTAGTCTGTGCAAGGGGACCAGGCATACGGCCGCTGATCACCTTTGCGCAGTTCACGAGACGGATCGCGATGCCGCCGTTGTTCATGATATTGCCTGCCAATATGAAGAACGGGATGGCGACCAGGGAAAATGAGTTGGTCCCCGCAAAAAGCCTCTGCGCGGAGGTCGCGAATGCAATATTCCCCGGAAGCATACATATCATGGAGATGGCTGAGGAAAGTCCGATGCTGACGCCGATCGGGACTCCCATCACCAGTAAAATGACCAATAATACTGCCATTACGATGGCAACTTGTGCTGCTACAGACATACCCTACCTCCTATTCCTTGTTCCGTACATCGTCTATGATGCTTAAGACGCTGTAAAAGATGATCAATACGCCACAGACCGGAATGACAGAATAGATGATTCCGGTAGGAATCTTCAGGATGGAATCATACTGCAGCATATTCATCTGTGTGATTACGGCTCCGCCATAAACCATGATCAAGAGGGAGAACACGATCGTGATCACGTTGATGACAAGATCCAGGATCTTCTTCGCGGCGCCGGTAAACTTATCCTTTACAAAGGTGATGCAGATGTGGTCCCTTTGTCCGAACACGAAAGTGGCGGAAAGGATGACCAGCCATACAAACAGGTAACGGGTCAAGGTTTCGCTGATACTGCTGGGGCTCTTAAACAGGTAACGCATGCCGACCTGATATGTAGTCAAGAGGACCATTGCGATAAAGACCACGATACATACGGTCATGAGTACCTTATCAAGTACTTTTTTGATTTTTTGCATATTAATTTCCCTCCCTCAGCGCGACAATGTCATTATAGATTTTCTTTGTCACTTCGGACTGATTGGCAACCTCATCCAGAAGAGGCTGGCAGAGGGCCCTGAACTCCTCTACATCGGGATAGCAGAACTGCGTTCCTTTCTCCGTGATGATGTCATGCTTTTCCGCGACTTTCTCCTTGAAAGTCTCGAATTCGGTGATGGAGGATTCAAGCACCAGCTGGTCAAAGATCGCGCGGTCCTCTTCGCTCATGGAATCAAGGAACTCCGTGCTGGCCAGTACCACATCGGGATGTACGATATGTTTGGTATAGACGTAGTAAGGAGCGACTTCATAATGGGCGAAGTCGTCATACACCAGCTCACTGTTCTCAGCGGCGTCGA
>CANPWC010000206.1 GCA_947581905.1 uncultured Acetatifactor sp. | reverse complement strand
TGATATGGACGCCGCCACGTTCGCCCGGGAAATGGAGCTTTTGGCGGGGGCGGGCGCGTCCATCCTGGGCGGCTGCTGCGGCACGACGCCGGATTTCATCCGCCTCCTTACCCACACCTTTTCAGGGAAGGAGCCTAAGGAGCGCCACCCTAGGGAGGGGGTACGCTATCTGTGTTCGGAACGCAAAACCGTCTCTTTCGACCTAGGCGGCGGCTTCCTGGTGGTGGGGGAGCGTATCAACCCTACCGGCAAGAAAGCGCTGCAGGAGGAACTAAAGAACGGCTGCTTCGACCTGGTAGGGCGCTTCGCGGAAGAACAGGAAGCGCGGGGTGCGTCCGTTTTGGACGTGAACATGGGCATGCCTGGCGTGGATGAAAAGAGGCTGATGCTGGAAGCCCTGGAGGAGCTCCAGGCGGTTACGGACCTGCCTTTATCTTTGGACTCCAGCCATGTGGAGGTGCTGGAGGCGGCGCTGCGCCATTATCCCGGACGCGCCTTGGTCAACTCCGTTTCCCTGGAGAAAGAGAAGTTCGAGAAGCTGCTGCCCGTGGTCGCGAAGTATGGGGCCATGTTCATCCTTCTGCCTTTGTCGGATGCAGGGCTTCCCCAGGATTTACAGGAAAAGGAAGAAATCATCCAGGCCATATTGGACCGTGCCCTGGAATTGGGCATGAGGAAAGAGGACGTCATCGTGGACGGACTCGTGACCACGGTCGGCGCGAACCGGGAAGCCGCCCTGCAGGTGTTGGAAACCATCCGAAGCTGTCATGCGAAGGGGCTGGCCACGATCTGCGGCCTGTCCAATATTTCCTTCGGCATGCCGGAGAGGAGCTTCATCAATTCGACCTTCCTGGTCCTTGCGATCCGTGAGGGGCTTACCATGGCCATTGCCAATCCGTCCCAGGACCTCCTTATGGGCGGGGCTTATGCCGCCGGACTGCTGCTTGCCAGGCCAGAGGGGGATGCGCGCTATCTGGATTTCGCCTCCCAGGTGAAAGAGAGGCGGGAACAGGAACAGGAGCTTGCCCGGCGAAAGGCCGCCGCATCCGCAGAAAGCGCTTCGCCCAACGTAAGCGCGGCATCCGCAGGAAGCGCTTCGTCCAACGTAAGCCCGGCATCCGCAGGAAGCGCTTCGCCCAACGTAAGCGCGGCGTCTACTATAAGCGCCTCGTCTGGTCAAAGGGCCGCGGCGCAGGACGCCCCGGACGGGACCGGTCTTTCTTCTTTCCAGGAAGGCTTATATACGGCGGTCCTTAAAGGGAACCGCAACGGCATCGCCGCTCTTACGCTGAACGCCCTGGAAGCGGGGCAGGAGCCGGAGGCGCTTTTAAACCAGGCGCTCCTTCCTGCCATCCAGGCCGTGGGGGAATATTTCGACAAGGGCAAATATTTCCTGCCGCAGTTGATCTCCAGCGCCGAGGCCATGAAGAACGCCATCGAAGTGCTGGAACCCAGGTTGTTGCGTGACACGAAGGAAAGCCTGCCCGTCGTGGTCTTGGCCACCGTGGAGGGGGACATCCACGACATCGGCAAAAACCTGGTCGCCCTGATGTTGCGCAACTATGGCTTCCAGGTCATCGACCTGGGCAAGGATGTGCCTGCCAGGCGCATCGTGGATGCGGCAAGGGAAAACGATGCCAAGATCATTGGGCTGTCCGCCCTGATGACCACCACCATGCAGCGCATGAAGGAAGTGGTGGACTTAGCGCACGAGGAGAAGCTGCCTGCCAAGATCATGGTCGGCGGCGCGGTCGTCACCCAGGATTACGCGGACGCGATCGGCGCGGATGGGTATTCCAAGGATGCCGCGGATGCGGTCCGGGTGGCGAAACGGCTGCTGGAGCGGTTTTAGCCTAAGGTTGATTTTTTTTAACCAAATAAAAGAATATAGTTGATTGTATTATGCTCTTGTGATATGATGGGAAAACATGATGAGAAAGCAAGGCAGCAAGTCCATACTAAGGGAGGTTCGGATATGATAGGAGCAGATGCCATCATCAAATGCCTGGAGGCCGAGGGCGTAAAGGTCGTGTTCGGTTATCCCGGCGTAGCGATCTGTCCGTTTTATAACAGCATCCTGCAATCAGACATCCGCACGATCTTGATCCGCACGGAACAGAACGCGGCACATGCCGCCAGCGGCATGGCCCGGGTGACGGGCAGGCCGGGCGTATGCGCCGTCACGTCCGGTCCGGGCGCGACCAATGTGATCACAGGCATCGCCACGGCTTTTGCCGACAGCATCCCCCTGGTCTGCATCACGGGCCAGGTGGTCAGCGACCTGCTAGGCAGCGATGTGTTCCAGGAAGCGGACATTACGGGGGCGGTGGAATCTTTTGTAAAATACAGCTATCTGGTCAAGGATGTAAACGACATCCCCAGGGTCTTCAAGGAAGCGTTCCATATCGCCAATACCGGGCGGAAAGGCCCTGTGCTGATCGATGTGCCCATTGACATCCAGAACGCCCCTTTGAATGATTTCAACTATCCGGAGGAAGTGAACCTGCGCACCTACAAGCCCACGGTCAAGGGACATGCCGTCCAGATCAAGAAAGTCATCCGAGAGCTGGAGCGGGCGAAGAAGCCGATCATCTGCGCAGGAGGCGGCGTGCTTTTAAGCAACGCCCAGGAGGACTTGCGCCACTTTGTGGAGAAGCATAAGATCCCCGTGGTGTCCACCATGATGGGGATTGGGGTCATGCCCACGCGACACCCCCTCTATTATGGGATGGTGGGGAACAATGGGCGTCCCTGCGCCAACCGTGCCATGAATGAATCCGACCTGTTGATCATGGTAGGGGCCAGGGTGGCGGACCGTGCCGTAAGCCAGCCCGGGCTGATCACCCGCGGCAAGGTATTGGTGCATATCGACGTGGATCCGGCGGAGATCGGGAAGAATGCCGGACCTACCATTCCCCTGGTAGGAGACGCGGGCCATATCATCCGGGATTTCGCCCGGGAAGATTTTACCTGCGAGCATGAGGAATGGCTGAAGGCTTTGGATGGATACCGTTCTTCCATGGAAGTGAAGCGCAATCCGAATCCCGCTTTCGTGGATCCGGCCCAGTTCATCCGGCTTTTGTCCGAGCGGATGGAAGAGGATGGCATCTATGTGGCGGACGTGGGGCAGAACCAAATCTGGTCCTGCACCTACCACATCGTCAGGAAAGGGAGGTTCTTCACGACCGGCGGCATGGGCACCATGGGATATTCCATTCCCGCCGCCATG
>CANPWC010000205.1 GCA_947581905.1 uncultured Acetatifactor sp. | reverse complement strand
CAGGCCGTGGCGGACAAGGTGGCCGCCATTATGGGCGTGGCCGCGGAAAGCAAGGGACGTCAAGTGGCGTTCGTCCATTGCCAGGGGGATTGCGAGAAGACGCATCAGGATTTTGAATATTGCGGGGTCGAAGATTGCCGCATGATGAGCTATGTGCCGGGGGGCGGCCCTAAATCCTGCAACAGCGGCTGCCTCGGTTATGGGACTTGCGTGAAGGAATGTCCTTTTGACGCGATCCATATCGTAAAAGGCGTGGCGGTGGTGGACCGGGAGAAATGCAAGGCATGCGGGAAATGTGTCGCCGTCTGCCCGAAGCATTTGATCACCCTGGTGCCTTACGAGGCGAAAGTGGCGGTGGCTTGCAGTTCCACGGATAAGGGGCCCGTGACCATGAAGGCGTGCCAGGCAGGGTGTATTGGCTGCGGCTTATGTGCGAGAAACTGCCCCAAACAGGCAATCGCAGTGGAGGACTTCCATGCCTCCATTGATTATGAAAAATGCGTCTCCTGCGGGCTTTGTAAGGAAAAATGCCCGAAGAAGTCCATCGTGGACTGCAGGTAGGGCCTTTTGGGCTTGTGCGCTGGGTTGTCATATTTTTTGGACTTGCTGTATAGAATAGATAGTAAGGCAGGTTGGACCAACCATTGTTAGGGTCCTGTGGCCTAACCGGAGCATATTCTATAGGGAAAGGACGAAAAAGGATGTATCAGAAGGCGATCAGCGCATTGGCCTTGTTCCATTTGGTGGTCATTGTGGGGGTTTTCTGCGTGACAGGCATCGAATGGAACCAGACGGCGGCCACTGTAGCGTTCCAGGAGTTCCAGGGGAAAGAAGGGGACGCGTTCCCAGAGGAAAAGAGCGACAGGTTCGGCCTGGCGGCCATGGCGGCCGGCGACCAACGTGTCGTTCCTTGCTTTCTGCTGGAAGAGGATGTAAAAGCCGGCCGCGCCCTGTCAAACGCGGGTGGAGGGCGTACCCTATCGAACGCGGAAGCTAGCCGGCCATGGCCGGAGATGGAAGCGGGCAGCGCCGTCCCAGGCAGCGCCGCCCCAGGCAGCGCCGTCCCAGACTGCGCCGCCCCGGACAAAGAAGAGGCCTGGCAGTCAGGCGCGGCTTATGTCCTGGATGAGGAGGATTATGACCTGTTGCTGCGCATCGTGGAAGCGGAGGCCGGGAGCGAGGATGAGGACGGCCGCCTGCTGGTGGCAAACGTGGTTTTTAACCGGGTGAACAGTGAACAGTTCCCGGATACGGTTTCCGAAGTGGTGCTTCAGCAATCCAAGGGCGTGACCCAGTTTTCTCCTGTGGCATCCGGCAGGATCTGGGAGGTGGACGTTACGGAAGATACGAGGATGGCGGTGCAAAGGGCGTTAGAGGGGGAGGATATTTCCCAGGGCGCCCTTTATTTTGCGGCCAGAAGGCATGCGGACAGTGACAGCATGCGCTGGTTCGACGAGAAGCTTACCTTTCTGTTTAGTCATGGCGGGCATGAATTCTTTTCATGAGATCGGCGGATTCTTTTGTTGCGCGTTGGCCGGACGCGTGTTAGAATGTACCAATAGGACGCAAGGACGGGCGCGTGTTAGAATGTACCAATAGGGCGCAAGGACAGGCATCCTGTAGAAGTCCTTGTTACAGAGGAGGAAAGTATGGAAGTGTTATATCATAGTACCAGAAGCGATGCGGAGGCGGTCAGCGCTTCCACGGCGATCTTGAAAGGCTTGGCCGAGGACGGCGGCCTGTTCGTGCCGGACCATATCCCGGCCTTGGACCGCTCTTTGCGGGAATTGTCCCAAATGAGTTACCAGGAAGTCGCTTATGAGGTGATGAAGCTATATCTCACCGATTTTACGCAAGAGGAGCTTAAGTCTTGCATCCGCAAGGCTTATGATGAGAAGTTTGATACATCCCAAATCGCCCCTTTGGCCTGGGCGCAGGGCGCTTATTACCTGGAGCTGTTCCATGGGGCGACGATCGCGTTCAAGGACATGGCCTTGTCGATCCTGCCCCATCTGATGACGGTATCGGCTAAGAAAAATGCCGTCAAGAACGAGATCGTCATTCTGACCGCTACCTCGGGGGATACCGGCAAGGCGGCGCTGGCAGGCTTTGCAGACGTGGAAGGGACGAAGATCATCGTTTTTTATCCGAAGAACGGCGTCAGCCCCATCCAGGAGAAGCAGATGGTGACGCAGAAAGGCAAGAATACGTATGTCGTAGGCATCCATGGGAATTTCGACGACGCCCAGTCCGGCGTCAAGGCGATTTTCTCCGACAGACAGTTCGCCCGGGAAGCGGCGGGCATGGGATATCAGTTCTCCTCCGCCAATTCCATCAACATCGGCAGGCTGGTGCCCCAGGTCGTATACTATGTCTATGCTTATGCCAAGCTGCTTGGGGAAGGCAAGATAGCGGAGGGGGAGACCATCAACGTAACGGTGCCCACCGGCAATTTCGGCAACATCCTTGCCGCGTTTTATGCCAAGAACATGGGGCTGCCCATTGGGAAGCTGATCTGCGCCTCCAATGAGAACAAGGTGTTGTACGATTTCTTTTCCACGGGCTCCTATGACCGCAACCGCCCGTTTGTCCTAACCACGTCCCCGTCCATGGACATCTTGGTATCCAGCAACCTGGAACGCCTGATTTATTGGATTGCGGGCAATGACACGCACAAGGACGCGGAACTGATGCAGGCCTTGAACAAGGAAGGGAGATACGGGCTTACAGAGGGCATGCGCGCCCAGCTTGGCGACTTCTATGGGAATTATGCCAGGGAAGAAGAGGTGGCGGGGACCATCCGTTCCCTTTATGAGGAATGCGGCTATGTCATCGACCCCCATACCGCGGTGGCCGCCACGGTTTACCGCAAATACGTGGAAGAGACGGGCGACGGGAGGGTGACGGTGATCGCGTCCACGGCCAGTCCTTTCAAATTCACCCGCAGCGTGATGGAGGCGATTGATCCGAAGGTCGCCAGCTTAGGGGATTTCGAGTTGGCGGACGAGTTGTCCAGGATTGCCAATGTGAAGGTGCCCAGGGCGATCGAGGAGATTCGCAACGCGAAAGTCGTGCATGACACGGTTTGTGAAAAGGATGAGATGAAGCAGGTGGTGCGCGCCATCCTGGCAGGGGATAAGATGCGCTAAGGAAGGGACCTTGGAAGAAAAGTTGGATTAAAAAAAGACGGGCAGGACGGTAGCTACGCATAAAACAGTATCAACCTACAAACTGAAATAGGGTAGCTGC
>CANPWC010000204.1 GCA_947581905.1 uncultured Acetatifactor sp. | reverse complement strand
TAGAACACCAGCCTTCCAAGCTGGACACGTGGGTTCGATTCCCATCACCCGCTCTGCGGGGGATTGCACCCGCTTCAGCGGGGGATTGCACCCGCTTCAGCGGGGGATTGCACTCGCTCTGCGGGGGATTGCACCCGCTTTTCTTTTGCCTTTCTTTTCTAGTTGGATCCATATTATCCTACCATTTCAAGCTTCATCAACGTATGAACTCCCTATTTTTGCATACACTATAAGCCAAACAATCATGGACGGGGACGACAATAGGGGGAACCAGATGCTCCTTTTCGGGAGAGCAAGACGCCCCTTTCGCGGGAACCGGATACACCTTTTCGGCTTTCCCTCCCGCCATCCGCTTCAAGGCGCGGCTGCGCTGCCGCCAAAATTTCCTTTGCGAGGTCATTATGAGATTATCAACGAATTTGGAAGAAAACATCCTCTACTTAGAGTCGGCCCTGCCAATCGGCAAAAGCTTCGACATAAACACAAGGAACCTGCTGTTTGGCAAGACGAGGGGCTATTGGATCGGAATCAACGGCTTCTGCAAAACGGAGGTCCTGCAGCAGATCTTTTCCAACCTGCAGGACCCCCTTTACATGGAAGACGCAACGATAGAAGACATCGAGCGCTACTTACGGGCGAAAATCGGTTACGCGCAAGCCTCCTTAACGGACGACTGGGGAGAAATCCTCCACAACATCTGCAGCGGTCCCTCCGTCCTTTTCCTGGACGGCTTCGACCGGGCGATCCTCCTTGACGTGCGGGCCTATCCGACAAGAAGCGTCGGGGAGCCCGACACCGAGCATGTCACCCGCGGCGCCAGGGACGGGTTCGTGGAAACGATGCTGTCCAACGCCAACCTGATCCGCCGCCGCATCCGCTCGCCCAAGCTTGTCTTTGAATCCCTATCCGTGGGCGCGGAAAGTGAAACGGACGTCTCCATCGCCTATCTGGAGGGCAAAGTGGAGCCAGACTTCCTGCAACAGATCAAGGGAACGCTGCAAAACCTTTCCGTCACGTCCTTAACCATGGGAAGCAAAAGCCTGGAAGAACTCTTAGTCCCCAGGAAATGGTTCCACCCCCTGCCAAGCATCCACCTGACGGAACGGCCAGACGTCGCCTGCAGCTTCCTGGAAGAGGGGCATGTGGCCATCCTGGTGGACAACTCGCCCGCCGTCCTGATCCTGCCCTGCACGATCTTCCAATTCACCCAAAGCCCGGAAGACTATTACAAAAGCCCCCTCGTCGGGACTTATTTCCGCCTGACGCGGTTCTTCTGCATTCCCATCAACCTGTTCCTGCTGCCCGTGTTCTTATTGATCACGGCATATTATCCACAGCTTTCCGCAAAATGGAACCTTTTATCCACCAAACAGCTTCCGGGGACCCTCATCATCTTCTACATCTTGGTGGCAGAGTTTTTCCTGGACCTGTTCAAATACTCCGGCTCCGTCAGCTCCAGCCGCTTCTCCGGGTCCCTCTCCATCGTGGGCGGGCTCATCATCGGCGACGTCGCCGTGGAGTTAAACTGGTCCTGCGTGGAAATCCTATTCTATGCCGCCATCACGCTGCTGTCCTCCCTGGCGCTCTCCAGCATGGAATTTGCAGAAGGGCTGCGGGTCTATCGCGTCTTCCTGATCCTCGCCACAGCCTTCTTCGGGTTAGGAGGCTTTATCACCGGCAGCATCCTCATCGCCCTGTCCGCCGCCACTACGCCCACGTTTGCCGGAAAATCCTATCTCTGGCCGCTGTTCCCTTTCCATTGGGAGGCTTTAAGGACGCTCCTTTTCCGCTATCCGACGACGAAAGCGCAGCCCAGCAAGGTATGGAGGCGATGAGCCGCCCTTAGGCTTCCTGCGCCTCTTTTCCTTTCCCGATCCATACGACGGAAACCGCCGTCAATGCGCCTCCTGCCACCAACATCACCGCCGCGCCCAAGTAGTTCTCCGGCACGCCGCTCAACAAAAAGCCCATGAGGAACGTGGACATGAAATTGATCAGGAAATGCGCCAGCATGGACGGATAGAGGCTGTCGTAGCGATACCTCAAGTAGCCCAGCCCTAAGCCCAACAGGAAGGCGTAGCTTCCCTGGATGAGGTTGCCGTGCATGATGGCGAAGAAAAGGGCCTGAAGCACATTGGCGATCCAGAACGTGGCTTCCTTGCCCGTCCTGCCTGCCGCCACTTGATACATATAATGGAAAATGATGCCGCGGCAAACCAGTTCCTCCCCGATTGGCGCAAGGACCACGGAAGCAATGATGGTCAAAGGGTCCACGCCTAATCCGGCGACCTCCATGAGCTGCTCATACAGCGCATATTGGGCAGGCATCAAGAACTCCTCCAGCACCACCAGGCCATTGGCGAAGACGCACAGCCCCAGGCTCATCACCGCTACCAGCCCAACCGCTTTCCCGGTCAGGACTTTCAACGGGCTTTGCGGCTTCTTCCTACCGCATCCAAAATAAAACCACAGACCGAACACCGGAAGGGATATGATATGATACGCCAACACGCCCCAGACCGCCCCCTCCATGACAGCGCCCTGGAACAGCTCGGTGAGAAGCTCTTCCGTCATTTCCTGCGCAGGAGACATGATGATCTCTTTTACGGCAAACGCCACGCCTCCCACGACGCCCATGACGACCTGCAGGCCAAGGCTGGCCAGAAGCGCCAGCACGCCCAAGGCAAAATAACCGATCCGTTTCCCATTTCCATTCATTTCCAAAACCTCCTATCCTAAGCAGGGGCAAGCTTTCGTCCAATCCCCCGCCTTTACCATCTTTTAGATCGCCCAATCCCCGTTTCGGAACAGGACGACCTGCCCGCCATCCTCCTTGATTCCCGTGACGGTCAAATCCGCCGTGCCGACCATAAAATCCACATGTTTCATGGAAGAATTGCCGCCCACGGCAGCCAGCTCTTCTTCGCCCATCTTCGCCCCGCCCTTGACCGTGGTAGGATAGCAAGCGCCCAGGGCGAAATGACAGGATGCGTTTTCATCAAAAAGCGTATTGTAAAACAGCGTCTTCATCTGTGAGATCGGGGAGGTATACGGCACCAGCGCCACCTCTCCCAGATGATGGGAGCCTTCATCCGACTCAATGATGGAACGCAGGACGTCCTCTCCCTCTTCGGCGGAATATTCCACCACCCTGCCCTCATGGAAAGAAATGCGGAAATTCCGGATCATGCTGCCATTATAGCTTAAAGGCAGGGCGCTGACCAGCGTCCCTTCCGCCACCCGCAGATCCG
>CANPWC010000203.1 GCA_947581905.1 uncultured Acetatifactor sp. | reverse complement strand
GAAAAATAAACCTATGCTGACCGCAAACGTAATGATCATGTCAATGATCGCAAGGATCCAAGCCTTGCGCGGAGTGCTGCTCCTTGTATTGGGAAACTATATGCCAAAGGCAAAGAAAAATTCTGCCGTAGGGGTCAGGACCAGTTGGAGCATGTATAACGATCTTACCTGGAGGAAGAGCAACCGCTTTGGCGCCATTTGCATTATGGCGGCGGGGCTTTTGACGATCCTTACGGCCGCCTTTGCCAACGGGATGGTCAGCACGCTCCTTTTGCTGGTCTATTTATTCTTGGCGACGACGGCTGCCGTGATCTATTCGAAAAAAGTTTGTGACCATGAAAAAGGGAAATAAAGCAGCCTCCATCAAACGCCGGCAAGGCAAGACATGCCGGCGTTTTAGACTGGAGGCTGTTTCTTTTGTCGGCTTCCTTAGCATAATTTAAGGTTCCGCGATCCTGGATACAGCTACATAGATTTCCGATATTTCATACCAGGTGGCATAGTCCGTCACGCCGGTCTGGGGAAGGTTGAAGATCCGCTGGAATGTCTTGACGGCCCCGGCGGTAGCCGGCCCATAAATCCCATCCGCCACGATGGTCGGGATGGCAGGGTAGTTGCGGGCGATCCGGTTGAGGTGGCTTTGCAGCTGCCTTACTTTTTCCCCAGCCGAGCCTTGGGCCAGGTCATAGCCCGGCCAGGAGGAGGGCACGCCGGAGATGGCTTCGGCGGTGTTGATGTACATGTCGTTCCCATAATAATAACGGATGATTTCGATGGCGGAATATCCTTCTTCCGCCAGGTACATGGAGCCCCATTGGCTAAGGCCGGAACAGGTCACTCGTTTGCCGTCGCAGTAAGACGTGAAGATCGGCTGCCTGACCCCGGGGCGGGATAGGTAATTCGCGAAAATGCTGTCTACCAGGTAATCGATGTTTTCAAAAATGTTCCTGCCGTAAATCCATTTTTGGTCATAGGCGGTGGAAGAGGTAATGGTAAAGTCGTATCCCTGGTTCCGATACCATTCCGTGTATACACGGTTCAAGGTAAAGGACATGATCACCAGGATGTTGGCATAGATCGCGGCCTCCGGCCAGGTAGAGTAGATCTCGCAGGAGGCGACGTTCTTGATGTAATCTTTATACCGCACCCAATAATTCTTGGCTGTGGGATCGGATGGCGCGCCGTCGTGGACGATGACATATTCCGGCACCACCACCCTGGACAGGACGATTTCCCCATTTTCCGTCAGGTGCTTGATCTCTTCTTCCGGGATCTTCGGCGGGTAGTCCGCGAACAGGGTGTGTGGCTGGATGACCACGTCTTCTTCCGTGCCCTCCGCCACCTGCAAGGGCGTCATGCGCACGGTTTGGAGGGAAAGTTCATCCGGCAGGACCTCGGAGCCGGACACCAGCACGGGTTCATACCCGTCGGCTTCTACGGCGATGTCGTAGGTAGAATAAGGTTGTTTGCCTGAGCCGGGTTCTAAGGACCATGCTAAGGGCGGGGCGGGCAGGGAGATGACGTCCGTCTGCCCGGAAATGTCAGTGGTCAGCCGTTCCAATACGGAATCCGGGTCTCCGGCATACGAGATGGTCACGGTGGCGTTCTCGATCGGAAGGTAGCCGATGGTGGAGATGACGCTGACCTTCAAGGATCCGGCATAGGGCGAATCGATGGTGCTTGGGACCGGGATGTCGTTTGCTTTCAGAAAAGGGGCGGCGCCCCGTTGGGCATAGTCGCGCCCGGGCAGGTATGCGTTTGGACCGGGGGAGATTTGCACCGGACCTTTCAGGCGATCGTCTGGAAAGGCGACAGATGCGTCTGGAAAGGCTTTTGATTCGTCTGGGAAAGCGGCGGATGCGTCTGGAATGGCGGCAGGCGCGTCTGGTTGGGAAGCCGGCATGCTTTGCCGGTCCTCTTTTTGGGAAAGGGGGACCTTAAACTGTGCTGTATGTAACATGGGTTCGGACATAGGATTCCCTTTGTCTGCTTTTGGTTATCGTAAATATATGCGGGAAAAAGAAGAAGTATTCCCGTTACAGGTTCGCCCTTTGGTACTGCCTGGGCGTCAGCCCCATGTATTTTTTGAAGGCTTTCACGAAATAGCTGCCGTCGTTGAAGCCACATTCCATCCCTACGGCGGTGACGGACAGATCCGTGGAGCTAAGGAGGCTGGCCGCCCGCTCGATGCGATAATAATTCACGTAATCCATAGGCGTCTGCTGGGTGATGGAACGGAAGAACCGGCAGAAATACTTCGGGCTGAGCCCGGCGACCCTGGCTAAGTCTTCCAGGGTCATTTTTTCCGCAAAATGATTCTCGATATATTCCAGGACGGTCTTTAACTGCAATACTTTGCGGGAGCTGTTTTGGGGCTCGTTTGCTTCCGGCAGCAGGTAGCCCTTGTCCAAAATGACGGCGAAAAGCCGGCTGATGTCCCCCAGGGCGACCAGTTCGCAAAGGTCTCCCTGGTAAGAAACGTCTGGCGAGGCCTGCCCAGGGATGGCGGTCCGCAAGGCATTCCTTTTCGCCTGCCGGAAATATCCTAAAAGCTCGTCCACGATGGGGTAGACGTCCTCCTGCTTCCCCGGGAAGCCCACCTGGGGCAGCAGGTGGTTGCGGTAGATGGGCCTAAGATACTTTTTTACCGCGTTCACGTCTCGGAACAGGCCATGCAGGTCAAAAAGGAAGCATTCGTATACGCAGTCCCGCGGGGTCCCGCCGTGCAGCATCCCATCCCGCATAAGGAAAACATCCCCCGCGTGGGCAAGATATTCCTCCCCGTCCGCGCGCAGCAGGAACTCCCCCTCCAGGATGCGGATGATCTCCCATTCCTTGTGCCAATGGAACGCCATGTGGTATTGAGGGTGGTCCTTGTCCACATAATGGTATTCTACCGGAAATTCCTTGGTTCCGTGTGGTTTTTCCTCATGTAAGATCAAGCTGTACATTTCCTCGCTCCTTTCCCCTGGACGATTGCCTTAGGCTGAAAGCCCGACCGATGGCCGGACGTCTCCCGCCCTTTTGGCGGGCCTGTGGATTTCTTTTTATTTCAGGTTACTATTTTACCATTTAAAGGGATTATAACACAAGACAAGCCCCGGCTGCAATGCTATAATGGAAAAAGTAGCAAGGAGACAAGGCGGGGGAGGTCCCCGTCCTACGTCCGCCCCTGCTTAGGGGATGAGCTATAGCAAGCCATTATAGAATGTTAGAAAGGAAGGGATGTAATTATGGCAGAGAGCAGGTTGATCGGCAGATATCCGGTCATCGGGATCCG
>CANPWC010000202.1 GCA_947581905.1 uncultured Acetatifactor sp. | reverse complement strand
ATCTGTCCGCGGTGGTGACGGGGCTTTTGCTGGCGTTAAACCTGCCGGTGGGCGTTCCCTGGTGGATCCCCGTCCTTGGCGGCGTCTTCGCCATTTTGATCGTGAAGCAATTGTTCGGCGGCCTGGGGCAGAATTTCATGAATCCGGCCCTGGCGGCAAGGTGTTTTTTGCTGATTTCCTTCCCGGCGTTGATGACGGACTTTACCTATGACGCCGTATCCGGGGCGACGCCTCTGGCGGCCATCAAGGCGGGGGAGAGCGTCAATGTGATGGATATGATCATCGGCAACACGGCCGGGACCATCGGCGAGACCTCCCTGATCGCCATTGTGGCCGGCGCTTGCCTGCTTTTATTGTTAGGCATCATTGATTTAAGGATCCCTGGAAGCTATATCGTGACATTCCTGTTGTTTGAGGCGCTGTTCGGGGGGCATGGCTTCGATCCGGCATATCTGGTCGCCCAGCTTTCCGGCGGAGGCTTGATGTTGGGGGCGTTTTTCATGGCCACCGATTATGTGACCCGTCCCATCACGCCCAAAGGGCAATATGTCTACGGCGTTTTCCTGGGACTTATGACAGGGATCTTCCGTATTTACGGGCCGGGCGCGGAGGGTGTCTCCTATGCCATCCTTTTGGGCAACCTCCTGGTGCCTTTGATCGAGAAAATAACTTGGCCGACAGCCTTTGGGAGAGGAGGGAAGCGCCATGAAGGATAAAAAGGAAGAAATCCGCGTGATGTGGAAAGAGGCAGGGATCCTGTTCGCCATCACCTTGATCGCAGGAATCCTCTTAGGCTTCGTGCAGGAACTGACCAAGGAGCCCATCCGGCTGCAAAAGGAGAGGGAGGTCCAGGACGCGTGCAGGCAGGTGTTTTCGGATGCGGCACAATTTCAGGAGTCACAGCAGACGCTGCCTGCTTTACTGATACAGGAGCTTGCGGAATCCGGCGTGGAAATCGGGACGATTTATGAAGCGTTCCTACAGGACGGCACTCTTGCAGGCTATGTGGTGGAAAGCACTTCCTCGGAAGGCTATAACGGCGACATCACCTTATATGCCGGAATCCGCCTGGATGGGACGCTGAACGGCATCTCCATCCTGGAGATCAATGAGACGCCAGGGCTTGGCATGAATGCGGAAAAGGTTTTGGTGCCGCAGTTTTCCGGCAAGGCGGTGGAGGAGTTCACTTATACGAAATCCGGGAGCCAGTCGGAAAGCGAGATTGACGCCATCAGCGGGGCCACCTATACCACGGACGCGGTGATAAGCGCCGTGAACGGGGCTTTGAAGGCGGTTCGCCAGTTGACGGACGGAGGTGGAGCGAATGAATAAGGCAATGGAACGGCTTTATAACGGGATTGTGAAGGAAAATCCAACCTTTGTGCTGATGCTGGGGATGTGCCCTACCCTGGCAGTGACCACGTCAGCCCAAAACGGCCTTGGCATGGGCCTTACCACCATGGTGGTATTGGCGCTGAGCAACCTGATGATATCCGCCCTGCGCAAGGTCATCCCCAGGAAGGTGCGGATTCCGGCGTTCATCGTGATCATTGCGTCTTTTGTGACCATGGCGCAGCTTTTGCTGGAAGCGTACTTAAATTCCCTGAACAAGGCCCTGGGGGTTTACATCCCTTTGATCGTGGTCAACTGCATTATTTTAGGGCGCGCGGAGAGTTATGCTTATTCCCATCCCCCGATTCCGGCCCTTTTTGACGGCATTGGCATGGGCCTGGGCTTTACGGTGGCGCTGACTTGCATTGGCGCGGTGCGGGAATTGCTGGGCGCGGGGGAACTGTTCGGGCATGCCCTGATGCCGCAGTCCTATACGCCGATCAGCATTTTCATCCTGGCCCCCGGAGCGTTTTTCGTGTTGGCGATGTTGACCGCCCTGCAGAATTTCGTGAAAATACAGGGGGAGAAGAAAGGCAAGGATATGAGCAAGATCCAGTCCGGCTGCAACGCGGACTGTAAGAATTGTACGGACAGCGCCTGCTCTAAGCGTCTGGTGGATGATGGCGGGAAAGAAGACGCAAAAGGGCCAAAGGCTGGCAAACCCACGTCGAATCGAGTGGCTTTAGCCGGGAAAGAGGCGCAGGAAGCGCCCGGGACGCCTGGCGTGAAAGAAGAAGCAAAGGCGTCAAAGGCAGGCAAACCGACGTCGAATCGAGCGGCTTTAACCGGGAAAGAGGCGCAGGAAGCGCCTGTGGCGTCCGGCGGGAAAAAAGATGAAAAGCCGGAATCCGCTTCCAAGGAAGAGGATTCCGACTGGGGCATCGAGATCCCAGACCTGCAGGTGATCGACCTGAACAAGGACGAGAGGTTTAAAAAATAAGGAAACATTCCCGTATGGGCCTTTTCCCAGGCGCGCCATACGGGACAGGAGGGTAGAGAAATGACATCGGTAAGAGAATTATTGGTGATCCTGATCGGTTCTTCCCTGGTGAACAATGTGGTGTTGAGCCAATTTTTGGGACTGTGCCCGTTCTTGGGCGTGTCCCGTAAGACGAAGACGGCCGCCGGCATGGGCGGTGCCGTGATCTTCGTCATTACCCTGGCAAGCGCGGTGGCAGGCGTGATCTATGAATTCGTGTTAAAGCCTTTGCAGATTGAGTATCTGCAGACGATCGTGTTCATCCTAGTGATCGCCGCCCTGGTGCAGTTCGTGGAAATGTTTTTGCATAAGGCGATGCCCGCCCTTTATGAGGCCTTGGGCGTCTACCTGCCCCTGATCACCACCAACTGCGCCGTCTTAGGCGTGGCGCTTACCAACGTGCAGAAGCAGTACGGCATCCTGACCGGCATCGTGAACGGCTTCGCTACGGCGGTAGGGTTTACCGTTTCCATCATCATCCTGGCAGGGATCCGGGAGAAGATCGAGCATAACGACGTGCCCGCGCCGTTTCGGGGCATGCCCATCGTCCTGTTGACCGCGGGGCTGATGGCTATCGCGTTTTGCGGGTTTTCCGGGCTGCTGTGAGCCTGGCGGATGCAAATTGTGACCGAATGATCGGTAAGGAATGGGAGGGAAACCATGCTTTCTGGAATTCTGACAGCCGCCCTGGTGGTAGGCGTGATTGGGATCTTCATGGGCGTATTCTTGGGGATCGCTGGCATCAAATTTAAGGTAGAGGTGGATGAACGGGAGGAAGCCATTCAGGGCGCTTTGCCTGGAAACAACTGCGGAGGCTGCGGCTATGCAGGGTGTTCCGGCCTTGCCGCCGCTATCGTCAAAGGGGAAGCGCCTGTGAACGCTTGCCCGGTAGGAGGGCAGGCCGTGGCGGACAAG
>CANPWC010000201.1 GCA_947581905.1 uncultured Acetatifactor sp. | reverse complement strand
CCAGGTCCTCCACCGACTCGATCTTGCTGGTGGCATGGCGCAGGAACGCGGTCCTAACCTGGTCCGGCTCCATGCCGCTTCCATTGTCCGTCACCCGCAAAAACTCGATGCCGCCGTCCCTTGCCTCCACCGTGATGGCGTCAGCAAGCGAGTCGATGGAATTTTCCACCAGCTCCTTGACCACGCTTAAGGGACGTTCCACCACTTCCCCGGCGGCAATCTTGTCGATGGTCGCGGAATCCAGGATATGTATGTTCGCCATAAGCTTCCTCCTTTATGCCTTCCAACGGTTGTTCAGCTTCGATTGCAGCCGATACAGGGTGTTCAGGGCGTCCAACGGGGTCATGGTGGAGATGTTGACCTCTTTCAGCTCTTTGATCACATCCTCATCCGTCACCGTATCGAACAGGGACATCTGCGCCAGGTCCACCTCGTCGAGCTTCGGCTGCTTCTTCCCCTTGGCGGCGTTCTTTTCATCCACCTGGATGTTTTGGACCTTTTCCGTGATGTCATTGTCTGAAAGCTGCTTCGCGATCTCCTTGGCCCGGTCGATGACCATGTCCGGCACGCCTGCCAGCTTCGCCACCTGGATGCCATAACTGCGGTCCGCGCCGCCCTTGATGATCTTGCGCAGGAAGACGATGTCGTCGCCGGATTCCTTGACTGCGATGCAGTAATTGTTCACGTTGCCGATCTTGCCCTCCAGCTCGGTCAATTCATGGTAATGGGTGGCGAACAGGGTCTTCGCCCCCAGGATCTTGCGGTTGCTGATATGCTCGACCACCGCCCAGGCGATGCTTAACCCGTCGTAAGTGGAGGTCCCCCTGCCGATCTCGTCCAGGATCAATAGGCTTTTCGGCGTGGCGTTGCGCAGGATGTTGGCCACCTCGTTCATCTCCACCATGAAAGTGGATTGCCCGCTGGCCAAGTCGTCAGAAGCCCCCACCCGGGTGAAAATACGGTCCACGATGCCTATGTTCGCGCTTTTGGCAGGCACGAAGCAGCCGATCTGGGCTAAGAGCACGATCAAGGCCGTCTGCCTCATATAGGTGGATTTGCCTGCCATGTTGGGTCCCGTGATGATGGAGATGCAGTGGGAGCCATTGTCCAGGTAAGTGTCATTGGCGATGAACAGGTCGTTCTCGATCATCTGCTCCACCACCGGATGCCTGCCCTCCTTAATGTCGATGACGCCCTTTTCATTCAGCTTGGGCCGTACATAATGGTTGCGCTCGGATACGAGGGATAAGGAGGCGAACACATCCAGGCGGGCGATCGCCTTGGCCGTCTGCTGGATCCGTTCTACCTGTGACGCGATCTGGTCGCGGATCTGGCAGAACCGATCGTATTCCAGGGTATAAAGCTTGTCCTCCGCATTCAGGATGGTATCCTCCAGCTCTTTTAAGCGGGGCGTGGTATAACGTTCCGCCCCCGTCAGGGTCTGCTTGCGGATATAATCATCCGGGACCAGGTCCTTAAAGGAATTGGTCACTTCAAAATAATAACCGAACACCTTATTATACTTGATGCGCAGGTTCTTGATGCCCGTCCTCTCCCGATCCTCGTTTTCCAGCTGGGCAAGCCAGGCCTTGCCGTCCGTCTTGGCGCGGCGCAGCATGTCGATGTCCTCATCGAAGCCGTTTTTGATGATGCCGCCTTCCCGGACGGTGATGGGAGGTTCTTCCTCGATGGCGCTTGCGATGAGCCGGTAGAGGTCCTCCAGGGAATCGATCTGTCCTTCAACCTCCCTTAAGGCTTCCTTTTCAAAGCCGCCCAACACCGCCTTGATCGGAGGCATCATTTCCAGGGAATTGCGCAGGGCGATCAGGTCCCTGGGGTTGGCCGTCTTATAAGTCACCTTGCTCAAAAGCCGCTCCAGGTCGTAAACAGGGTTTAAGTATTCCCGGATCTCATCCCTGGAGACCGTATCCTTCCCCATTTCTTCCAACGCGTCCAGCCGCTTCTCCATCTCCTCTTTTTCAATCAGGGGCTGTTCCAGGTAGCTTCGCAGCGTCCGGGCCCCCATGGCCGTCTTGGTCTTATCCAGGACCCAGAGCAGGGAGCCTGCTTTACGTTTCTCCCGAAGCGTCTCCGTCAGTTCCAGGTTCCGCCTGGTGGCGCTGTCCAGCAGCATGTATTTGCTGGTTAAGTACGGCGTGATGCGGGTGAACTGGTCCAGGGTGGTCTTCTGGGTGTCCGTCAGGTATTGCAGCATGGCTCCGGCGGCGACCATGCCGGAGGGGAAATCCTCGACGCCAAGCCCCAGCAGGGTCTTCACCTGGAAATGCTTCATCAGGACGCGCCTGCAGGCATCCTCGTCAAACCAGTGGTAAGGCAGGGTGTTCAGGCTGATATGGAGCCTGCCCCGCAGATCCTCCACATCCACGCCGGACAACAAAAAAGCCTCGTTGCAGATGATTTCGGAAGGCTCATATTTCATCAGTTCGTCCATCAGGCGCCTGGCATCTTCCACTTCCGTCAGGTAAAAATCGCCGGTGGTCACGTCCGCGGCGGAAATCCCGATCTTATCGGGGGAATAGGCGATGCACATCAGGAAATTGTTCTTTGACTCTTCCAAAGACTGCATATTCAGGTTGGTGCCTGGCGTGACGATGCGCACCACCTCCCGTTTCACCAGCCCTTTCGCCAGCTTGGGATCCTCCATCTGTTCGCAGATGGCGACCTTATAGCCTTTGTTGACCAGTTTGGTCAAATATCCCTCCACCGCATGGTAAGGGACGCCGCACATGGGCGCGCGCTCTTCCAGGCCGCAGGCTTTGCCGGTCAGTGCAAGCTCCAGCTCTTTGGTGGCGATCAGGGCGTCGTCAAAGAACATTTCATAGAAATCCCCCAGCCTGTAGAACAAAATACAGTCCGGGTATTCCTTCTTCGTCTCCAGATATTTCTGCATCATGGGAGTTAATTCAGCCACTTCTCCACTCTCCTGTTCCTAGTCTGATGGTTCTTCCACGATATGTCCCAGGTAATAGAAGCCTCGACATTCATCCAGGGAAACCCTGGCCAGGCTTCCAATCAAGGATTTATCCCCCGGAAAATGCACCAGGGTATTATTGGAAAGCCGTCCCGTCAAAAGGGCGGCGTCCTGTTCGTTCTGCTCTTCCACCAGGGCTTCCATCACCCTTCCCTGATAACGGGCCACCTGGGCGCGCGCCGTTTCCTGGACGACGGAAAGCACTCGGTTGAAGTTCTCCTGCACCTCTTGTTTCGGCACCTGCTCCATGGAGGCGGCCGGCGTCCCCGTACGTTTGGAGTATTGGAACGTGAAGGCGTAAAACCCTACCCTGCGG
>CANPWC010000200.1 GCA_947581905.1 uncultured Acetatifactor sp. | reverse complement strand
CTGGGTGACAGATGCGTCCCCCAGCGGCAGGAAGCTCATTTTAAGGATTTATTGGGACGGAAGCGACAAGCCGTCCGTGGAAGTGCCTTTGGGTGATTTCTTTGCCAGCGCGCAGCACACTGAATATCGTCAATTGACGAGCCAGGCCGTATGCGTCAATCCGGGCAGAGGCTTGAATTGCTATTGGAACATGCCCTATCGGAAAGGCTTCCGGATGACGTTGGAAAACATTTCACCCCATCTGATCACGGTTTATTATCAGATTGACTGTGAAGAGAAGCCCATAGAGGAAGATGAGCTGTATTTCCATGCGCAGTTCCGGCGCGTGAACCCCCTGCCTTATAAAACGGATTATGTCATCTTGGACCATGTGAAAGGGCAAGGGCAGTATGTGGGGACCTACCTGTACTGGGGCGTCAACAACAATGGCTGGTGGGGAGAAGGGGAAATCAAGTTCTTCCTGGATGGCGATAAAGAGTATCCGTCCATTTGCGGGACGGGAACGGAGGACTATTTCTGCGGGGCGTATAATTTCGACTACAAAGGGCAATATGTGGAATTCTGCACGCCTTATTCCGGCTTGTCCAAGGTGGACGACACGGATGCCAGCTATCGTGCCAAACGCAGGTTCAACCTCTATCGTTGGCACTTGAATGACCCGATTTATTTCAAGGAAGACATCAAGGTGACGATACAGGCTTTGGGCTGGCGCAGCGAGGGGCGGTACCTGCCTCTGCAGGATGATATTTCCTCCGTGGCTTATTGGTATTCCGACAACCTCGATGATGAATATCCGCAGCTTCCGGTCGAGGAGGGCTTGGAAATCAACTAAGCAAAAACGACGAAGTAAAGCGACGAAAGCAAAAAGAAAGCAAAACAAAAGCATGGCAAGGGTAAAATAAAGATAAAACGAAAGCAAAACGAATGCAAAGGCAAAAAAGCGGCGGCAGGTCCTGATCCTGGCCGCCGCTTTCCATAGAGCGTTTAGAATCTCCGGTAGTTTGCCGTCCCTGTCATTCCAGGTTGATATAGAAGCCTGAGAAAATGCCGGAAGGCACATGGTCTGAGAAGTTGAATTCTTCCGTACGGTCTTTTTCAAAATAGTAGGTGGTGATCCGCTTCTTGAGCGGGTCCACGATCCAATATTCCCGCACGCCTGCCGCCCGGTAAGCGAAAAGCTTGGTAGAGTAATCGATATATTTGCTGCCGGGGGAAACGACTTCGACGATCCAATCCGGTGCGCCGATGCAGCCGTCTTCCGTCAGCTTCCCGGAGTTGCAGACGACGCAGAGGTCCGGCTCCACGTAGGTCCTGTCATCTTCATTCAGCACCACGGTGAAAGGCGGGATATAGACCTCGCCGGTCCCGCTGGAGTTCTCCACGTATTCAGAAATCCTGGTCGCCAGGGTCAGCAGGATGCGCTGGTGGGTGCGTCCGGGAGGCGTCATATAAAAAACTTTCCCATTGATCAGTTCCGCGCGCTCTCCTTCCGGGGACGCGTAAACTTCCTTGATCGTATAGAAACTGTCCTGCGAAAATGCCATAGCAGTCTCCTCCTTTGTCTTTCGGTTTCTTCTATTATAATTCATTCCCTTTCAATTGACAACCAAATATTTTTCTAGGGCAGGATTTGACACTTGACAAACGGTTTGTTTGTGGTATAGTTCTAAATGCAAATGCAACTCATTCGCATTTAGAGCATCAAACTGGAGAGCGACATGTTACACGTTGTAGAACACACTTTTCTGGATACGGTCCGGTTGATCCCGTTTTTGTTCCTGACCTATTTGGCGATGGAATATTTGGAGCATAAAGCCAGTGATAAAATGGAAGGCGCGGTGCGCAAGGCCGGGAAGTGGGGGCCCCTGCTGGGGAGCCTGGCGGGCGTGGTGCCCCAATGCGGTTTCTCTGCGGCCGCGTCCGGGCTATATGCGGGCAGGGTGATCACGTTAGGTTCCCTGCTTGCCATTTATCTGTCCACTTCGGACGAGATGCTGCCCATCCTGCTTTCCGCGAGGGCGGAGTGGGGACTGATCGCCCGTATTCTGCTGTGGAAGGTCGTAATCGGCATGACGGTGGGCTTCCTGGCGGATTTATTGGCAAGCCGCCTGCATGGAAGAGCCGTTCCCGTAGGGAAAGCGGCGGCAGACACTGTCCGGCAGGAGGGAGACGCGGCGGCAGGCGTTGGCCAGCCCGGGAAAGCGGCGGCAGACACTGTCCGGCAGGAGGGAAGCGAGGCGGCAGGCGTTGGCCAGCCCGGAGGAAGCGAGGCGGCAGGGGCTTGTCGGTGCGAAAAGGGGGTTTTTCGTTCCGCCCTTTTCCACACGCTGCAGATTGCTTTTTTCATCCTCTTAATCACGTTCATCCTGAACCTTATGCTTGAGTGGGGAGGCGAGGACGTCCTGACGGGGCTTTTGTTCCAGCATCCGTTGGTTGGACCTGTGCTTTCCGGCTTGGTCGGGCTGATCCCGAATTGCGTCGGCTCCATCGTGGTGACGCAGTTATATATGGAAGGCGCCATGGAGTTCGGGACGATGATGGCAGGACTGCTGACCGGGACTGGCGTGGGAATACTGGTCCTTTGCCGGACGAACCCCCATCCTTGGGAGAATTTTAAGATCATCGCCCTTGTATACGGGATTGGCGTGATGATAGGGATCTTGCTGTAAGGCGACCGACACGGCGGTTAAGGAATAGGAGAGGCTCTTTGTAACGTTTCAGAATGGAGAAAGACATGGAAGACGGAATGGAAAGAAAATACCCCAAGGGGATGAAATGGACGAAACAGAGGAAGCTTGTCTATGAAATATTGTTGCAGTCCGTAGAGCCAATGAGCGCGGCGCAGATTTTCCGCAGGGCGATGGAGCTGTACCCGGAGGAAAATTTTGCCGTTTCCACCGTTTACAGGATTTTGTCCGCTTTTGAGGAAAACGGGCTGGTGGACCGGGACTTATGGCCGGAGGATGGGACGGTCTTCTATGGACTGAACCGAGGCGGACATACCCATTATGCCGTCTGCCTGGAATGCCATAAGAGGATCCCGCTGTCCGTCTGCCCTTTGGGCCATATGCGTGCCATGGCGGATCCGGGGGATTTTATCGTGACGGGGCATAAGATCGAGCTCTATGGTTATTGCAAGGATTGCCGGAAAGGATCTTTTTCGTCAGGATCAGATAAAGAGTAGGAAAGTTTCTAAATTTTTTTTAAAAAGGCTATTGCATTTCTAAAAAACATATAGTATAATCCGGTTTTTGACAGTGTTTTGAGGAAAAAAGTCCCAGAACCCGCTTAAACAGCGGCTTTTGGGACTTTTGCCAGT
>CANPWC010000199.1 GCA_947581905.1 uncultured Acetatifactor sp. | reverse complement strand
CTCGATGCGGATGCCGTATTCGCCCTCCACATAGACGCCGGGCTCGTTGGTCACATCCATGCCCGCCTCCAGCAAAGCCTCCTTCGTGCCTGGGGTATAGCGCCACCGAAGCCCCTGGGGGCCTTCATGCACATTCAGGATATAGCCTACGCCGTGTCCTGTGCCGCACTTGTAATCCATCCCGATCTCCCACAAAGGCTCCCTGGCCAGGATGTCCAGGTTCCTGCCGGTACAGCCGTAAAGCCACTTGGCGTTGGTCATCTGCAGCATGGCGGCCGCGACCAGGGTATAGTGCTTCTTGACCTCATCGGGAATCGGTCCCAGGACGATGGTCCTGGTCACATCCGTGGTCCCTCCCAGGTATTGTCCGCCGGAATCCACTAAGAGCATCCCCTCCGGAGCCAGCACCGCGTAATTATCCGGCGTGGCTTCATAGTGCATCATGGCCGCGTTCGCCTTGTAACCGGCTATGGTAGGGAACGACAGGTCCAAAAAGCCCGGTATGCTCCGCCGAAGCGCCTCCAAATGGTCCGCCGCGGAAATCTCCGTGATTTCTTCCTTGCCCACATGGGTCTTGAGCCAATAGATGAACTTGGTCACGGCCACGCTGTCCTGCAGGTAGACCCTTTCCATGTTTTCCAGCTCCACCGGGTTCTTGACCGCCTTTAACAGTTCCGTCGGGTTGTCCCCTTCCACAATTCTTTGCTTCTGGGAAAGCGTCTTGTACAGGCTGTAACTGCACTGCCTGGCGTCCGCCAGGATGCTCCCTCCCTCCGGCAGCTCCTTTAAGAACGGGATCACGTCCCCATATTCCCGGACGCTTACCTGATAGGATGCCAAGTGGTCGCGCACGGCCCCGTCAAGCGCCTTAGACTGGATGAAAAGCACGGCATCCTCCTGGGTCAGGTAGCTATAACACATAGCGACCGGATTGCATTCCACGTCACAGCCGCGGATGTTATAAAGCCACATCAGGTCGTCCAGCTTGCACAAAAGGAAAGCGTCCGCCCCGGATTCCTTCATCTTGGCACGTACCTGGGCCAGCTTTTCTTCTACGCTTTTCCCGGCAATCTTTTCAGGCAGCACGCTGACCTTGCCCGCGGGGAACGCGGGACGGTCTTCCCAGATCCCCTCCGCCAGGTCCTGTTCATACGCGAACACGATCTTTTTCTCCGCCAGGGCTTTCTCATAACGCTTCCCTTCCGTCGCGGTGATCACCCTGCCGTCAAAGCCTAAGCACTGCCCCTCGGACATTTCCTGTTTCAGAAATTCCTCCAGGGTCGGCACGCCCTCGTCCAACATACGGAACAGTTCTACGCCCGTGCCCTCCAACTCTTTCTGTGCTTGGATGAAATACCTTCCATCCGTCCACAGGCCAGCGCCTGACTGCCAAACTAAGAGGGTGCCGTTGGAGCCGGAGAAATTGCAGAAATACTCCCTCACCTTAAAATAATCATTCACATATTCCGAGTTATGGAAATCGGCGGTCGGAATCATGTAGAAATCGATCTTCTTCTGCGCCATGGCAAGGCGCAGGGCCTTAATGCGTCCTTTTATCTTCTGGTTTTCCATCTTTTCCTTTCCTCTTTTCTGATTCATTTGATTTCAAGCGCCCATTCAGGCGTCCTTTTGGTTTCAGGCGTCCTTTTGGTTTCAGGCGCCCTTTTGGTTTCAGGCGTCCTTTTCCAAAATTGCCTTAACAAGTCCCACGGCGCGGGAGGTGCCGACACGGTCGCACCCCAGCTTAAGGTACATTTCCAAGTCCTCCAGGGTGGAAATCCCGCCCGCCGCCTTCACTTTCACGCCGGGACCGACATGGGCTGACAAAAACTCCACATCTTCCCTGGTGGCCCCGCCGGTGCCAAAGCCTGTGGAAGTCTTGATGTAATCCGCCCCCGCCTCCGTGACGATCCCGCACAGGGCCTCTTTCTCTTCCCAGGTCAGGTAACAGGTTTCTATGATCACCTTAAGGACATGCCCCCTGCAGGCGTCCCGGATCTGCCGGACCTCCTCCCTAACCGCGTCAAAGCGCCCATCCTTGACATCGCCGATGTTCACCACCATATCGATCTCGTCACAGCCCTGGGCAAGCGCCGCGCGCACTTCCGCCACCTTCGCCTCCGTCACGCTATACCCCAGGGGAAAGCCGACCACGGTGCAAACCTTAAGCCCCTCCCCGAAAGCCGCGCGGACGCGTCCCACATAGGATGGCGGGATGCACACGCTGGCCGTATGGAAGCGGATGGCCTCTTCACATAAAGAACGGACCTCGTCCCAGGCAGCGAAAGGCTTCAACAGGGTGTGGTCCACATGAGTGAGCATTTCTTCAAGCGTCATGATCTTCCTCCGTCTGAATCATTTTCTTTTCTATTCTAATACCATCTTGCTCATAATGCAACAATGAAAGCGACATTTCCGCAAAATAGATTTCATTCTTTTTTTACTTGCTTTTCCTGATAAAAGCATGGTAAGATAAAGTATATGTTTGTTCTTTGCCTTGGTCCCAGGAAAGCGTTCTTTGTATTAGAAAGGGGTGGAACGATTATGATGGAAGAATATGGTTATTCCGAAATAACGCCGGAGCTTTTGAAATTATCCAAGATGTCGCAGGAGGCCGGCGTCATTGAGACGGAACTTTTTACCAAATATGATGTAAAGCGCGGATTGCGCGACTTAAACGGCAAGGGCGTCTTAGCGGGCCTTACCAGGATTTCCGACGTGCGCGCCAGCGAAATCGTGGATGGCGTCAGCGTCCCCTGCCACGGGCGGCTGTTCTATCGCGGTTATGATGTCAAGGACCTTGTACAGGGCTTCACCATGGACGGACGGTTCGGTTATGAAGAAGTGACTTACCTGCTTTTGTTCGATAAGCTTCCGAACGCTAAGGAATTAGCCACGTTCCGTGAGATGTTGGCGAATTATCGGACCCTGCCCACCAGCTTCGTGCGGGACATCATCCTGAAAGCGCCCAGCCGTGACATGATGAACACATTGGCGCGCAGCGTCCTGACGCTTTATTCCTACGACGATCGGGCGGACGACACCTCCATCCCCAACGTGCTGCGCCAGTGCCTGCAGCTGATCAGCCTCTTCCCTTTGCTTTCCATCTACGGTTATCAGGCATACAGCCATTACCATGACGGCAAGAGCCTCTACATACACCAGCCGGTATCCAGCCTGTCCACCGCGGAGAATATCCTGCATATCCTGCGCCCTGACAGCGCTTATACGCCTTTGGAAGCGAAAATCCTGGACATCGCCCTCGTCCTGCACATGGAGCACGGCGGCGGCAACAACTCCTCTTTCACGACCCACGTAGTGACGTCGTCCCTGAC
>CANPWC010000198.1 GCA_947581905.1 uncultured Acetatifactor sp. | reverse complement strand
CCTGCCTTCATGCGTTGCTGCATTGCATTTTCCATCATAACTTCCAATATCAGAAGCTGGATGGGGAGCTTTGGGATTTGGCGGCGGACCTGGCGGTTGAAAACGCGATCTTGGAGATGCGCCTGGCGGAAGCCTCCCTTCCCTCGGATCCTGACTTGGCTTTCTTCCTTGGTCTGTTAAAAGAGGACGCCGGAGGCCTGACGGCGGATCGGCTTTACCGCCATTTCCGCCTGCAGGCTCCAAGCGATGGGCGGAAAGAGGAACTCAAAAACCTGGCCCGAAGGGATTCCCATGCGTTCTGGAAGCCCCGGGAAGAGCTGGTGATGACGATGCGGCAGTGGAAGAAGATCAGCGAGCGCGTGAGGGCGGATTTAAAGTCTTTCACCAAGGCGCGCGACGGGGAAGAGGCCCTGCAGGACAACTTGAAGGAAGCGGTCCGGGACCATTATGATTATGGGGCGATCCTGCGCCGGTTCGCCGTGGTGGGAGAGGACGTGATGTTAAACGATGAGGAGTTTGACTACGTTTTCTATCATTATGGGCTGGAACTATACGGGAACCTTCCCCTAATCGAGCCCCTGGAATATCGGGAGACCTCCAAGATCCGGGAATTTGTCATCGCCATTGACACTTCCGCGTCCTGCCGGGGCGCCCTGGTGCGGGCTTTCCTGGATAAGACATATTCTATTTTGAAAAGTTCCGATCATTTCTTCACGAAGACCAACGTCCATATCATCCAGTGCGACCATGAGGTGCGAAGCGACACGAAGATCACGAACCGGGACGAGTTCGAAGTATTTTTACGGCATGGGAAGCTCCAGGGCTTTGGGGCGACGGATTTCCGTCCTGTTTTCGATTATGTGGAGGAGCTTCGGGAGCAGAAAGAGTTTGAGAACCTGAAAGGGTTGATTTATTTTACGGACGGTTATGGCATATATCCGGAACGTATGCCGGGCTATGACGTGATTTTCGCGTTCCTGGACGAGGATGAGAACCGCGCCCTCCCGCCGCCCTGGAGCATCCAGGTGGTCCTGGAGTCGGAGGAATTGGAACGGGAAGAAGCCGCGGGGCGGGAGGAAGCTGCCATCGGACGGGAGGAAGCCACCGAGCAGAAAGAAGCCGCGGGGCAGGATGCCGCAGGGCGAGGTGCGCCCGCCGGACGGGAAGAAGTCACTGAGCAGAAAGAAGCCGCGGGGCGGGAGGCCGCCATTGGACAGGAGGAAGCCGCAGGGCGGGAAGCGCACGCAGGGCAGGGAGGGACAGATGAATATTAAGCAGGCGAAAGAAGCGATCAAAAATTCCGTGAGGTTATATCTGAAAAAGGATGAGTATGGCGAATATCGGATCCCCATCGTACGGCAGCGCCCGATCTTTTTGCTGGGCGCGCCCGGGATCGGCAAGACCGCCATCATGGAGCAGATCGCCCAGGAACTGGGCATCGCCCTGGTTTCTTATTCCATGACGCACCATACCAGGCAATCCGCCCTCGGCTTGCCATTCATCGTGCATAAGGTATACGGCGGGAAGCCGGTGGACATCTCCGAATATACCATGAGCGAGATCATCGCCTCCCTGTATGAAACGATGGAGGAAAGCGGAATCCGGGAGGGCATCCTGTTCTTAGATGAGATCAACTGCGTGTCAGAGACCCTTGCGCCGTCTATGCTGCAATTTTTGCAGTATAAGGTGTTCGGTCGTCATCGGGTGCCGGACGGCTGGATCATCGTGACGGCAGGCAATCCGCCGGAATACAACAAGTCTGTGCGGGATTTTGACGTGGTGACGTATGACCGCCTGAAAGTCCTGGAAGTGGAGCCGGATTTGGGCGCATGGAAGGAGTATGCTTCCGAGCGCCGGATCCACAGCGCGGTGCTCAATTACCTGGAACTGAAAAAGGACCATTTTTACCATATGGAGACCACGTCCAAGGGACGCAGCTTCGTGACCGCCAGGGGCTGGGAGGATTTGTCCGAGATCCTGAAGCTTTATGAAGAAGAGGGCCTTGCAGTAGATGAGGAATTGATCGGGCAATATTTGCGGAATGAAAGGATCGTGAAAGAATTTTCCGCTTATTATGACCTCTATCAGAAATATAAAAAAGATTATGCCGTCGCGGACATCCTGGCGGGGCACGCCTCTCCCGGGGCCGTGGGCAAGGCGCGGGCTGCCGCTTTCGACGAGCGGCTTTCCCTGCTGGGGATGCTTCTGGATAAGGTGAAGGCGGACATGAAGGAGGTCTGTGACGAGGCGGCGTACCTTTCTGATCTGCGCGGGACATTGCTTGCGTTGAAAGCAAAGGCGCAGGGAAGCTTGTCGGAGCTGTCGCAGTTTATGGAGAAGCAGCTGGAGGGGCGGCAAAAAGCGTTGGAGTCCCTGCAAAGGGCAAATTCCCTTTCGGATGCTGACAGGCACAAGGGCAGAAAAGTCCTTGCCTTCCTGGAAGAGGGTAAGCGCGGGCTGCTTGCCGAGGGGCAGGTCCGAGACGCTTCGGACGGCTTCGCCCTGCTTAAAGATAAGTTCGACGCGGAGGTGTCCGCGATGCGCCTGGAAACGGAGCGGGTCAAGGAGGAACTGCATGCGCTGTTCGTTTTCGTGGAGGAAGCGTTCGCGGAGGGGAATGAAATGTTAATTTTGGTCACGGAGCTTACCGTGGACGCATCGTGTTCCCGTTTCCTGGGGTTGTTCGGCAGCCCGGACTATCAAAGGCACAACCAGGAATTGATGCTTAGTGAAAGACAGGATGAACTGCAGGAACAGATCGCGGCGCTGGGGCTGTAGGAAGGCGAAAGGGTCATGGCGCTGGGGCTGTAGGAAGGCATGGGGGCGCGGTGCTGGGGCTGTAGGGCAGCGAATGGTGGGATGGGTCTGCCAGGCGAAAGGGATTGGAAGTTGGGGGCTTTTATGATGGAAACGAAAGAATATGCTGTGCCGGGAGGCAGCCTTGTATATCAGGTACAGATACGGAACGGCAGGAAGGAAGCCGTCATCACAGGCGCGTCGGGCTTGTTCGGGAGCCTGTCCATACCGGAAGAGTTGGACGGCTGTCCCGTGACGGAGATCGGGCGCAAGGCGTTTTTGAGCCACAAGAGGCTGCGCAGGGCCGTGCTGCCGAAGTCGCTGGTGCGCCTGGAGGATTGGGCGTTTGCCTATTGCGACGGCCTGGAGCAGGTTCAGCTCCCGAGGAAGCAGATTTTCCTGGGGAGGGCCGTCTTCCTGGAATGTCCCGCCCTGGTACGCTTGGAAATCGGGGATGGAAGTGAGGCTTGTGATTGGGATGAAACTGGCGCTTGCAGCCGGGACGAGGCTGGGGTCTCGCCGTTGGGAGCGGTGACGGTGATGCTCATATTCATATAGCTGA
>CANPWC010000197.1 GCA_947581905.1 uncultured Acetatifactor sp. | reverse complement strand
ACTGCTACTTTTTTTTGAAAAAAGTGGTGGAAAAACGTAACTGGGGCTAGCCGCCGCGCTAGCGGCTTGGTACAATCTTACAATAAAAGGAATATTCATTTTTTTGCTGTTTTAGCGTAATAACTCCGAAAGAAAGCACAAGGAAGCAGATTCTAAATGGGGAAAGGACGGGATAAGGATGGCAGGTTACGAGTATGAACAAAAGCACGGCGCATTCGTCCGTGAGAACGCGGCGGAGTGCACGGTCTTGTTGAAAAAGGATGGCAGCTTCCCCCTGGAAGCGCCCGGCGATTTGGCGTTGTACGGCAATGGGGCGCGTCATACCATAAAAGGGGGGACAGGTTCCGGAGAGGTCAACTCCAGATATTTTGTAAACGTTTATCAAGGGCTTCAGGATGCCGGCTTCCACATCACTTCGGACGCCTGGCTGGATGCCTATGAGGAAGAAAGGGAGCGTGCGCAGGCACGGTTCGTCCGCAGGATAAAGGCGGAAGCGAGGGCCAATCGTAAGAACGTGGCGTACTATGCCATGGGCAAGGCTGCGCCGGAACCGGAGTATGAGATCCCCATAGACGCTTCCGGGGATACGGCGGTTTATGTATTGTCCAGGATTTCCGGGGAAGGCAGCGACCGGTCCCCGGTGGAGGGGGACATCCTGCTTTCCAGGACGGAGGTCCGAGACATCCTGGCATGTGAGAAGCGTTACCCAAAGTTCATTCTGGTGCTGAACGTGGGCGGCGTGGTAGACCTTACGCCTGTCCAAGAGGTCCGCAATATCCTGGTCTTGTCCCAGTTGGGGGCGGAAACGGGAAATGTCCTGGCGGACATCCTGTTGGGCAGGCAGACGCCCTCCGGCAAGCTATCCACTACTTGGGCGGCCTGGGGCCAGTACCCTGCGTCTGAAGATTTTGGGGAAAAGGACGATACCCGTTATCGGGAAGGCATCTATGTGGGGTATCGTTATTTTGAAACGGCGGGGATATCCCCACTCTACCCTTTTGGCTACGGCCTATCTTACACGGAATTTCAGTTAAACGGCTTCCATGCGTCCCTGCGGGGCGGGGAAGTAAGCGTCGCCGGGCGGGTGCGAAATGTGGGTGCTTTTGCCGGCAAGGAAGTCGTCCAGTTGTATGCCTCCCTCCCGGAGGGGAAGCTGGACGAGCCATACCAGGTCCTGTGCGGCTTTGAGAAGACCGCCCTCTTGGCGCCCGGCGAGGAAGAGGAAGTGCGCGTCACGTTCCGGTTATGCGACATCGCCCCTTATGACGAGGAGGGCGAGCGCTACCTGTTGGAAGCTGGGGACTATGTGCTGCGGGTCGGCGTAAGCAGCCGGGACGCCAAGGTTTGCGCCATTGTCCGCCTGGACAGGGACGTTACGGTGCTCAAGGCGAAGAACGTCTTGGGAAAGCCTGATTTCCAGGACATGAAAATCACGCGCAAAGCCGAAGACGCCTCCTTAAGGCAAGGGGTGGAGGTCTTGTCCCTGGACGCTTCCGCCCTGGTTGGGCCTCAAAAGGCGGGTGCTTCAAAGGAAAGCGTCGACCCGGCCATCGAGGCGCTTACGGACGACCAGCTTGTGAAGATGAACCTGGGGGCTTTCGACCCGAAAGGAGGCATCGCCAGCGTGATTGGGAACGCCGGGTTTTCCGTGGCGGGCGCTGCGGGGCAGACTTCCCTGGAGGCGCGAAGCTTCGGCATCCCCTCCCTGGTCATGGCGGACGGGCCTGCGGGGCTTCGTTTGAACCGTAAGTACGCGGTGGATGATAAGGGGGTCGTCCATGGGCTGGACGCGCCGTTCCCCGCTTCTATGACGGATTTCCTGTCTAAGCCTGTGAAATGGCTTTTGGGGCTTCTAAAATATAAGCCGAAGAAAACGGATCAGATAGGGGAGCAGTATGCCACGGCCATCCCGATCGGGACGGCCATCGCCCAGAGCTTCAATACGCGGCTGGCGGAAGAATTTGGCAGGATCGTGGGGGAGGAAATGGAGCGCTTCGGGGTCCACCTGTGGCTGGCTCCTGCCTTGAACATCCATCGGAGCATCCGCTGCGGCAGGAATTTTGAATATTTCAGCGAGGATCCCCTGGTAAGCGGGCTGTTTGCCGCCGCCCTGACCGAAGGCGTGCAGTCCTATCCGCATGCCGGGACGACGATAAAGCATTATGCCTTTAACAACCAGGAACGGAACCGCACACGGAACAATTCCCAGTTGAGCGAGCGCGCCGCCCGGGAGATTTACCTGAAGGGCTTTGGAATCTGCGTCAGGCTGGCGCAGCCTAAGGCGGTCATGACTTCCTATAACCTGGTAAACGGCAGGCATACCAGCGAGCACGACGGCCTGATCGGTAAGATCCTGCGGGAGGAGTATGGTTATCAGGGCATCGTCATGACGGATTGGGTCGTCTCCGGGTTGGGGGAGGCGGATAGCCTTTATCCCGATGCGCAGGCCGCCAAAGTCTGCATGGCGGGCGGGGATCTGTTCATGCCCGGTTCCCAGGCTGATTATGACGGCGTCCAAAAAGGGCTTGCCTGCGGCGCTGTCACCAAGCGGCAGCTTCAAGTCAATGCGACCCGGGTCCTTGGGTTGGCGAGGAAGCTGGCTGGGGAGGATGCGCAAGGCGATTGACGTTGCCGGTCCCGTGATTTTTTAAAACTGGACTGCTCAAATTTATTAAAACTGGCAATTTTCAACAGGTCAGATTCGTGCTATGATGTGGCCTGAAAGGAAGCGCAGGGACGATGACCAAGAAAATTGCTGTGATCAATGATTTGTCCGGATTTGGCCGCTGCTCGCTGACGGCGGCCATTTCTGTGCTGTCTGCCATGGGGGTGCAGGCTTGCCCCCTCCCTACGGCGATCTTGACGGCGCAGACTGAGTATCCGAGCTATTATTGTGACGATTATACGGATAAAATGGAATATTACCGCAGGGAATGGGAGAAGATGGGGGAAGCCTTCGACGGCATCTACACGGGCTTCATGGCGAGCGAAGAGCAGATCCGCCAGACCTTCCGTTTCCTGGACACCTTTTGCCGCCCCGGGACTTTTTTGCTGGTGGACCCTGTCATGGGAGATGATGGGGAGACCTACAAGACGTTCACGTCGGGGCTTTTGGCGTTGATGAAAGAACTGGCGGCGCGCTCGGACATCCTGACGCCCAACCTGACGGAACTGTGCCTGCTTTCGGATGAGGATTACGGGGCGCTTTTGGGGGCGAGGGAGGATCCCCTTTTCCTGCAAAAGATCGGCAGCCTGGCGCGGAAGCTGTGTGGAAAAGGTCCCGCCCATGTGGTCGTGACCGGCATCCCGCTTCGTGGCGAGGATGGGGCAGAGCAGATGGGGAACCTCCACGTCTATCGGACGCCAGCCCAGGGGCTGCGTGATAAATTATGGGTGCCAGATGAACG
>CANPWC010000196.1 GCA_947581905.1 uncultured Acetatifactor sp. | reverse complement strand
ACATGGGCGAAATGCACCCTCCCCTTGAGGGAACGGATCATGTCCGGCAGGTCGTTTTCCAGGTTCGTGCCATAGGAACCGGAACAAAAGGTCACGCCGTTGTGGGGGTCGTCCACCATCTTCATCATGCGCAGGATGTTCTGCTTGTTGGTGATGATGCGGGGCAGGCCGAACACGCTCCAGGCGGGGTCGTCCGGGTGGATCGCCATGTTGATGTCGTATTTGCCGCATACGGGCATGATGCGCTCCAGGAAATATTTTAAGTTGGCGAACAGCTTCTCTTCATCCACGTCCCGATACATTTGGAAAAGTTCCTTGACGCGAGCCATGCGCTCCGGCTCCCAGCCCGGCATGACGGAGCCGTTCATGTCTCCCGAGATGGACTCGAACATTTTCTCAGGATCCAACGCGTCCACCGCTTCCTGCGTATAAGCCAGGACGGTGGAGCCGTCGGGACGCACCCGCGCCAGCTCCGTCCTGGTCCAGTCGAACACCGGCATGAAATTATAGCATACCAGGTGGACGTCCGCCTGCCCCAGATGCTCCAGGGTGGCAATATAGTTGTCAATATAGACGTCGCGGTCAGGGGAGCCGACCTTGATGGCGTCGTGGACGTTCACGCTCTCGATGCCGGCTAAACGCAGCCCGGCGCTTTCGATTTCCTGCTTCAGCGCCAGGATGTCCTCCAGCTTCCAGGCCTCGCCAGCGGGCACGCCATAGAGCGTGGAGATCACGCCGGTCACGCCGGGGATCTGGCGGATCTGTTTTAAAGTGACGGTATCATAGCGGCTTCCGTACCATCTCAGTGTCATTTGCATAGCGGCCTGCCTTTCCGCTTCCCGAGGAAGCTTGACGAGCGCCCATATCTTGATGAGCGGCTGTATCTTGATGAGAGCCTGTAACCTGACGAGCGCCTGTAACCTGACGAGCGCCCATATCCTGATGAGCGGCTGCATTTTCACCCTAAAATGATTATACTATGCTTTAAAATGCCTTGTAAGGGGAATAACTGCTTGTAATCATGCAAAAATTGCTGTAGTATATGGAAAAGGGGAAATGGAAAATGGGAAAGGGAAAATGGGGAAATGAAAAAGGGAAAATAGGGAAATGGGAAAGGGGAAATAGGAACGGCGAAATGGGAACAGGATAGCGCCGTCTTTGCGGCGGAGGGAGGCGTGCCAATGCCAAAGAAAATCGACGAGCGCCGTCTTCGGCGGATGGAATCTTCCGATGAGCGCCAATACATGATGAAAGACGGCTTTGAAATCTATGAGAAACAAGGCCCTCCCACGGGGGCCTTGGCCTTGCATTACCATAATTTCTATGAAATCATTTATGTGATGGAAGGGGAGTTTTCCTCCCTGATCGAGGACCAGACCTATAACATGAAAAAAGGGGACTTCCTGCTGATTGATTGTAATGTGATGCACAAGTATCATTATGTGGAAAAAAAGCATGACGGCTCCAAGCGGATCGTCCTTTGGATCACCAGGCAGATGTTGGAAAGCTTGTCCACGGATGGCGTAGACCTGTCCGCATGCTTTGGACGGAAGGGCGGCGGCTTACAAGGGGGCTGCGCCTATCATTTCCCTATTTATTATGAAGAAATGCTGCGGGGCTTTCTGATCAAGCTGGCCACATCGGAACTCATCGAGGCGGAACCTCCAAAGGCGAGGAATGTCCTGGACCGGGGATACCTGACTTTGTTTTTTGCTTACCTGAACGTCCTGTGCGCCAAGGGGGAGTATCTGTTTACTGCGGAAAATACGGTGGACCATCCCATGGTGGAAGCGGTTTCGGATTATATTGAAAGGCATCTGGCGGAGACGATCCTGGTGGAGGACCTGGCCCAACAGGTCCATATGAGCAAATATCATTTCCTGCGCAAATTCAAAGAACTTACCGGCATGACCGCCCATTCGTTCGTGACGAACAAGAGGCTGATCCGCGCCTGCGAGGCTTTGCGCGAGGGCGAGAAAAGCATCACGCAGATTTACCAGGAAACGGGGTTTGGCGATTACAGCTCTTTCCTGCGGAATTTCCGCAAAGCCTATGGCGTGGCGCCCGGGCAGTATCGGGACTCTTTTTAGGGGTGGCGCGTCCTAGGGGCTTTTAGGTGGCGTATCCAAGGACTTTTTTGGGGGGCGTGTTCCAGCGTTTTTTGGGGAGCATGTCCAGGGGCGGTTGACAGGTCCTGCACCCTATGCTAGAATGTTTGGCGGGGAAAAGGTCCCTGCTTATGGAAAAGGAAAATGGAGGAGATGGAGATGAAGAGAAAGGTTGTAAGCGTATTGTTGGCTTGTGTGTTGTGCGCATCCCTGTTGGCGGGCTGCGGCGGCCTTGGAAGCTTGGGTTTTGGCACCGATGTGGAAGAAGATTCTGACGAGGAGGACGAGGATTCTTCTGACAAAAAGGATAAGGACTCTGAGGATGAGGACTCTTCTGACGAGGAAGATAAGGATTCCGGGAAGGATTCCGCAGAGGAAGAAGATGGAGATTCTGCGGTACAAGGGGAGGATGAACCTGAAGAGGCTTCCAATGATGAAGCGGGAGACATGGATTTGGGCTCCTGGGATGGCAATACCTACCGGAATGATTGGCTTGAAGTGACTTTCGCCCTGCCGGATGATTGGATGGTCCTGAACGGGGACCAGATCCTCCAGGTGTTAGGCGCTGGCAGCGAAGTGATATCGAATGACTTGGGGCTGGACGGTGACAGTTTATCGGCCCAAATCAGTGAGACGGACTATTATGCGTATTATACCCTTAAGGTGGACGGCGGCGCTTATTTCTTCCTGGATATATTTGACAAGGCTGCGGCTGGCGTCCCTAATATGACGACAGATGAGTATCTGCAGCAGTCTGCGGCTCTTTTCAACGCGATGAGCAGCATAGACGTGGAGATTGGAGATCCGGAAGAGGCCGCGCTTGGCGGCAAGGCGGGCAAGGGCGTCATGATAACGATGTCTGCCAACGATGTTACCAGCCAGTTGCTTTATCTTGCGATTGATATGGAAGATTACATCGCCGTTTATTGTTTCTCCGCAAATACCCAGGAGGGTGCGGATGACATTACAGCCCTGATCGATCAGATGAACGGCTAAAGGAATCAAAGGCACTTTCCTGCTAGCCATATTTAAAGTCCATTAACGATATTTTAATGAAGCGACAGTCCGCTCATCCGACGGCCAAGGAGCTGATTCGTGCCTGCACGAAGGTCTGCCCTTGGCTGAACGGACGAGTGGACTGTCCTTTATTTATAGAAATTATACAATTTTGTTTGAGATAAGTTGACAAATGTCCGATCTGATGATATAATAAGGACATCCAGATAGGAAACGGGGCGAGGCTTCCGGAATGTGGGCTTGTGCCAGTGCCAGCTTCCCCTTGTTTCCGCTTTTACAAAAGAGAAATGAAAAATGACGCTTCTGAGAGTCTTTCGACGTGAGGGATCACG
>CANPWC010000195.1 GCA_947581905.1 uncultured Acetatifactor sp. | reverse complement strand
GCGTTCGTGCGCAAGCTGCGGGGCATCCATCCCGGGGCGCACATCATCTGCCTGACCACGATCTTAGGGCACCATGTGAATTGGGACCGCTCCATCGCCCAGGTTTGCGACCGGCTCAACGACCCGAAGGTCCACCATTTCCTGTTTTCCAAGAACGGCTGCGGGACCCAGGGACATATCCGTAAGCCGGAGGCGGAGCAGATGGCGGAGGAACTGGCGGCTTATATCGACGGGCTGGGGGAAAACATCTGGCGGGACGCTTCCCGTTTGAAGTGCGCCATGGAGCGTGCGCAGAAAGGGGAGCCGCTTACGGTGGGCTTCCTGGGAGGCTCCATCACCCAGGGGAGCCTTGCTTCCGTACAGGAGCGCTGCTATGCTTCCCTGGTGGCCGATTGGTGGCGCAAGACATTTCCCAAGTCCCAGATTGCGGATGTCAATGCCGGGATCGGCGGGACGACCTCCCATTTCGGCGTAGCCAGGGTGGCGGAAGATCTGTTGTCCCAGAAGCCGGATGTGGTCTTTGTGGAATTTTCCGTCAATGATGATGATACACAGCATTTCCAGGAGACCTATGAAGGGTTGGTGCGGCGCATCCTGCGCTGTGACTGGAAGCCGGCCGTGGTGCTGCTCTATAACCGTTTCTATCAGGATGGGCACAGTGCGCAGAGGGTCCATGACGAGGTCGGAAGGCATTATGCCCTGCCTCGGGTCTGCATGGGGGATGAGATCTATCCCCGCATCGCTTCCGGAGAGCTTGCGATGGAAGAAGTGACGCCGGACGGGCTCCATCCCAATGATGCCGGGCACGCGCTGTTGGCGGACGCCATCATACGCCGCCTGGAGGAAGCCCTGTCCTGGCTTGAGGCGGACCGGCAGGCGGGGGAAACCCTGGTCGGACCGGAATTTTTGGGCAAGCCCTGCGTGCTGCCCGAGCCGCTTACCAAGAACCGTTACGAGGACGCGAAGCGGCTGCGCAACCAGAACCTGGCCTGTGACAAGAGCCGCGGCTTCCGTGCGGATTATGCCAGGCAGGACCAGATCACGGACGTGTTCCGTTATGGCTGGCAGGCCCGGGAGAAAGGGGCGGAGGTCACGTTCCATGTGGAAGCTGCCTGCATCGCCGTCCAGTACCGTAAGACCATCCATAAGCCTGCCCCAGTGGCGGTGGCCATCCTGGATGGAAAGGAAGAAGAGGCCATCCGGCTGGATGCGAATTTTGATGAGGATTGGGGCGACTGCCTATACCTGCAGCCTATCCTGGAAAGCGACCACAAACAGTCCCATCGCGTGACTTTGCGCCTGACGGAAGCCTGCGCGGTGGAAACGGAGTTTTACCTGGTATCCTTGATCGTGGCATAGTTTTTCCCTCGGACTTTGACGAATCTGCCCTTTGGCCGGCGGACGAGTGGATTTGTAACAAGAAAAACCAGTTTCTCCCGGAAACGAGGTTTGACAAACAGAATCTGTTGTTCTATACTTTACTTAATTATTAATCAAAGAGGGAGAGATCTATGGGAAAAGTGAGGATGTTAGATATCGCTAACCAGGTGGGCGTCAGCGCGGTGACGGTCCATAACGCCCTGACCGGGCAAAAAGGGGTTAGCGACGTGGTCCGTGACAGGATTATCAATACCGCCAGGGAAATGGGGTATTTCCAGGACCAGAAGAAGTCCGGGAGCCTGAAAAGCATCGCGGTCATCATTTCTGAAAAGTATTTGGCGGAGTACACGACATTCTATTGGAAGATGTACCAGGAGCTGATGATGGTCGCCCCGGACAAGAACTGCATGGTGGTCGCGGAGATCTTGAAGCACGAAGTGGAGGACAGCCTTAAGCTGCCCCGCTGTGTGGAGGAAAACGCGGTAGAGGGCCTGATCATCATGGGGGAGATCGACCGGAGGTACATCAGCAACCTGCGGGAGCGGGTGAAGATCCCGGTGGTCATCATGGACTTTTATTATAAGGAAGTGGCGGATTACGCCGTGGTCTCCGATGGCTTCTATGGAATGTACCTGCTGACGGAATACCTGTATGAAAAAGGGTATCGCGAGATGGCTTATGTGGGTTCCATCCAGGCCACCAGCAGCATTATGGACCGTTATTGCGGCTTCCACCGGGCGCTGCTCGAGCATGGCTTGCCGCACCCGGACGAATGGAGGATGGAGGACCGTGACCTGCACAGCGGGGAGATCATCTTGAACCTGCCGGCAAAAATGCCGGAGGCGTTCGTCTGTAACTGTGACATGGTGGCGAGCAAGCTAATCGACGTGTTAAAGGAAAACGGGTTCCGCGTGCCGGAGGATGTGGCTGTGGTGGGCTTCGACAATTACCTGTATCCGGGTCTGCCGAACCGCGACATCACCACCTACGCGGTGGATATGAAGGGCATGGCGGATGCCGCCCTTCGGAAAACCATCAAATGTATCGACAGACCTGAGGCGAAGAAGCGGATTGACCTGGTGGCGGGCCATATCGTGGAAAAAGGAAGCGTCAGGACGAAGGAGAGGCATGAGTAAGAAAATGGATCTAAGCGGAAGCTGGAGGGTTCGCCTTGGAAACGGGCAGGCAGCGAAAAGCGCCTGCCCGTCCTGCCCTGCGGCTTCTATTTTTTTGCCCAATACGACATCGGCTGCCGGATTGGGGGAGCGGAATGAGAAAAAAGAGGCAGGGTGCCTGACGGAGGTTTACCGGTTCGAGGGAAGTGCCTGGTTCGAACGCAAGGTGGAGCTGCCATACCTTACGCCGGGGCGCAGGATTTGGCTTCGCCTGGAACGGACGAGGCTTACGCAAGTCTGGTTGGACGGGACGAAGGTGGGGAGCCGGGACAGCCTGGTGGCCAGCCATTGGTATGACCTGACGGAGGCGGCGGACTACACGAAAGAGGACCATACGCTGGCCATATGCGTGAGCAATGTGGGTTATCCTGCTCCGGGCGGGCATATGACTTCGCCGGATACCCAGACCAACTGGAATGGGATCCTGGGGGAAATCGCCCTCTATTGCTATGACGGGGTACGGATCGCGGACCTGCAGGTGACGCCCAAGGCCGCGAAGCGCATGCTGCACATGGAGCTGGGGCTGCAGAACTTCGGGCCTGCCCGGGAGATGGACGTGACGGTGGACTGCGCCCGGGAGATGGATGGAGCGGCGGACCGCGGCCGGGAAGCGGATGGGGCGGCGGGCTGCGCCCGGGAGAAAGCGGGCGGGGATGCCTCATTCTCGTATAAAAAGCAGGTTTGGATGGAAGCGGGCGAGGGGAAGTGCGTCTTCGATGTGGAGCTGCCGCAGGATTTCCCGGTCTTGCCCTGGAATGAGTTTACCCCGAACCTCTATCGGGTGAGGGTGCGGGTAGAAGCGGAGGACAAGGACGCGAGGCCTGGCGGCTGGGATGTTAGGGAAGCCCGGATTGGCTTTCGGGATCTGGGAACGTCGGAAACAGCCCTGTATCTGAACGATCTG
>CANPWC010000194.1 GCA_947581905.1 uncultured Acetatifactor sp. | reverse complement strand
TGCGCCCCCATCCTTTCCCCAAGGATGAGGGCGCATCGCCTTGTATCCGCTTTTTCCCTTCAAAACGTCATTCGTCCGTTTCCTTCGCTTCCCGGATCAAGTCTTTGGCGTAGGAGACGCTTTCCTCGTCCGGTATCATGACATAAGCGCGGGTGCTCAATGAATAGGGGGACCTTGCTTGCGATATCTGACGGGCGGAAGACCTTATTTGCTCATGGACAGCAATTTCTCGCGCATCTCGTTCTCGATCCTGCGCAGTTCGATCTCAGCGTTCTTACGCTTCTCCCTGCCATCCTCCTGGATCTTCATCACCTCGTCCAGGGTGCTGATCAGCGTCTGGTTGGTCGCCTGCAGCGTCTCAATGTCCACAATGCCCCGCTCGGACTCCTTCGCCGTCTCCACCGTGGCGATCTTCAAGGTCTCCGCGTTCTTGCGCAGCAGCTCGTTGGTCATATCGGAAACGGCCCTCTGCGCCTTGGCGGCGTCCGTGGAATGGTTCAGCCCGATGGCGATGACCATCTGGCTCTTCCACAGAGGGATCGTGTTCACCAGCGTGGACTGGATTTTATCCGACATCATGGTGTCGTTGCTCTGGATCAGGCGGATCTGCGGGGCCATCTGTAGGGAAATGGTGCGGGTCAGGTCCAAATCGTACAACTTCTTTTCAAAACGGTTGCACATTTCGGAATAATCCTTCGCCGCCTGGGTATCCTCAGGCAGGCCGCTTTTCTGCGCCTTGTCCAACAATTCCGGCAGCTCCACCGTCTTGGCATGCTCCAGCTTCTGCTTGCCGGCCAGGATATACATGGAAAGCTCCTTGAAATAGTTCAGGTTCAGCTCATACATTTTATCCAGCATCGCCACATCCTTAAGCAACGTGACCTGATGCTGCTCCAGGGCTTCGGAAATCCGGTTGACATTGACCTCCGCCTTATCATATTTCGCCTTCATGTTCGCCAGCTTATTGTTGTTCTTCTTAAACAGGCCAAGGAAGCCCTTGTCCTCTTCGTCGTCGTCGAACTCCCGCAGCGTGGCGACCACTTCGGTCAGCATATTGCCGACTTCCCCCATGTCCTTGGTGCGCACATTGTTCAAGGCCGTCTCGGAGAAATCAGCGATCTTCTTCTGGCTGCCCGCCCCGTACTGCAACACCATCTGTGTATTGCGCAGGTCGATTTGGGAAGCGAAATCATCTACCATCTTCTGCTCCGCCGGGCTTAAATTGACCTGCATCTCTTCCGGCTTCGGCGCTGGCGCAGGCTCCGGCTTTGCGGGGACCTGGGGCTGCGTGCCCGGAAAAGGCTCAAACGTAAGGCTGGGCGCCTCCTGCAACATTTCATCCAAATCTTTGCTCATCTTATTCCCTCCTGATTTTATTTCCATCTAAATTCCACCTGGCAAAGCCAGTTTCCTCACATAACCGTATCATGGCGCCTTCTGGAACTCCGGCGTCTTCATCAGCCCCTCTTTGGCCAGCATCGTCTGCAGCACCTGGGCGTCCGTGGTAGCGTCATAGACCGATGCGCGGAACAGCTTGTTCAAAAGCTCCGCGAACGCATTGTTGATGGTGTCCAGGGTCTTCTCGATCTCGCCCTTGGCGGCGATGATGTCCTCGCCCGGCACGCTGACGCTGTCAAACTCTTCATAAGCCTCCACCAGCTTCAAAGTGGTCGGCAAGTAATATTTCATGAATTTCTGCATCTGGGGCATCTGCTCCGGATGCTCCCTCACCCGTTGGAAAATCTCTTTTAAAAGGTTCTCCAGCTGGAAAAGCTTGGCGGAAATGACTTCGCCTTCTATATTATCGTTCATGTCCCTCAGCTTACGGATGCAATCCTGCCCCTCCCGGATCATGGCCGCCAGCTCCGGATTCTCCGGTTCGCCCTGGGCAGCCGCGCCTGATGCCTGCGCTGCAGGCCGTTCCTGTGCCGGGACTTGAGCTTGCTCCATAGGGGGCGCAAGCTGCGCGGACGCGTTCCGCTCCGCCTGCATCTTCGCCACCTTTTCTTCCATTTCCCTGGCTTTCCTCTCCTTTTGGATGGCCAGGTACTGGCGGTAGGTCGCGTCATCCAACATCAGGCAAGCTTCTTCCTGATCCAGATGCCCTTCCGGGAAGATGCCGGCCTGTATCATCTTTTTCACATCCTTGAGGACGAAACGCTCGTTCTTGCCCGCATGCAGGGCCAGGTCGTCAATATTGATGTAACGGTTGTTGCCGCACAGCTCCACGTAACGCTGCGCCCGTTTCCATCTCTCCCTTTTCGCACAGCCACGGTCGACCATGAAGATGAACGCGGCAAACAACAGGGCTACCGGAATCATTGTGGATAAAACCACCCCGCCTCCGCCAAACACGGCCGTTATCATGAGGGAGATCAAGGCAAGCGCCATAAGGCCGGTCCCAATTCCTCCAAATATCATAAAAAGGATGCCGGAAACCTTGCCCACCGGATTCATCCTCACACGCGCAACCCGCGGCCGCTTCGGCACGCTCCACTGACCTGTCGGAGGCGCATATCCCTGGTTCTGCGGCGGCACGCCTCCCTGGTTCTGCTGCTGCGTCCCCCACCGGTTCTGCGGCGGCACATTCCCCTGGTTATAGGGCGGCACGTTCCCCGGACCCTGCTGCTGCGTCCCCCACCGACCCTGCGGCGGCACGTTCCCTTGATTCGCAGGCGGCACGGCTTGTCCGCCATTGTTCCACATTTGCCGCACTTGATCGAACTGATATTTCACCTCGGACACGGCGGAATCCACCGTCCCGGAGATCACATCGCCCAACTGCTGGAAATCCCCTGTATTAAGGGAAGTTTCCACAGCCTCCCTAATCTGGCTGCCTATCTCGCTCCAATTATTCACGCTCATATCCTTATAATTCCTCTTAAAACGCCGTCCCCCAAAAATTAGGCGCACATCTAGTTCAGAAATCGACAGACGCCCTTCCTGTCGACATTATCCCATGTTTCCGTGCGCCTGGCAACTTAATTTTTTCTTAGGGGCGCGGGATTTTCAGATGATATTGCTTCTTCCACTATATCACAAAGCCCTGAAAAGTTCAAATCTTTCTTTCAGGCTCGTGAAGCCCTTTCCGAGGCGCGCCTGCCTGGAACCCGGACCTGCCGGAAAGCGCAAGAAAGGGGCCGACTTGCGTCAGCCCCCTGGCGGCGGCCATCATGCCGCCTTTCACATCTTTTCCAGGCAAAGGACATGGTCGGATGCCTGCTTCAATGCTTGTCCTTGCCTTTCACTGTGACTCGCTGATGATTAGTTCCACACGGCTCTGGATGTTCCTCACCACGTCCTCAAGCGCCCGGTCCCCGTTAAAGTACCCGTCCGCCCCTTCCACGATGACCTCCATCACGTCCTGGTCCCACTTCCCCTGGGAGAAGTCTACCGCCCCGATGATCCTGCGCACCTCGTCCACCTGCTCCTGCGTGGGGTAGTCATACGGCACCCATTCCCCATCCAGCAGGACGCCCT
>CANPWC010000193.1 GCA_947581905.1 uncultured Acetatifactor sp. | reverse complement strand
CCTACGGGGCAAGCAGTAACATTAGCCCTTTTGAGGGCTAATAGCAAACCACCAGTTGAACTGGTGGTTGCTCACTTTCCAATAAGGACAACATCAATAAGCAAATTGATATATCAAACTGGAAAGAGTTTGTATATTCAGAAATTTTTTACGTTCAGAAGGGTTTCTACAATGAAAGAGAGGAAAGATGAAAGCGCGTAAAACGGGTTCTAGCCTTCCCTGCTGCCTTTCAACTTCTTTCGGAGGATCAGCTTTATAATAATAGCTATGGCCAAAACGACAGCCGTTTCTATGCCAACAACGAAAATGCTTGTGTACCATGGCGCGGACCGCACGACATATAAATCAGGGTGTGTCTTAAAATCCCAGAACACATAGATCCCATGGCCAATAAAAACTCCAATGACTGAGCCTATGATGACATTCAAAATCAGATTCAGTTTCTTCAGCATCATAACACCTCCAATAAAAGCGTATTTGTTGGGTAGCCATCTGTCGAAATTCTACCACAAAAACACGTCTATGTCATCTACCTAACCCATTTTTTAATGGTCAGCCTTACTTTTATAGACACTTTAATCCGATTGACCATCTTAACAGTAGACTTCTTCCTGTTTGGGTGGTAAAATGTCGACAGGAAGAGCGCCTGTCGACTTCTGAATTAGATGTGCGCCTGGCGGCGCACGGAAACATGGTATAATGTCGACAGAAAGGGCAGACTTGGGGAAAGGAGTCATTTTGATGGATCAAAGAGAACGGATGTTAAGCGCCCTCCCCTATAAGGCGTGGATGGATGGGCTGACGGAAGATCGGGAACGATGTCGGGTGAGGCTTTACCGGTTGAACAACTTGCCGCCTGAAAGGCGTGGGGAGATTCCCGGCCTTTTAAAGGACTTGTTTGGCAAGACAGGGGAAAGGGTGTGGCTGGAGCCTCCCTTTTACTGTGATTATGGGTGGAACATCGAGGTGGGGGAGAGCTTTTTTGCCAATTTCCACCTGACGATCTTGGATGTGGGGAAAGTGACCATCGGCTCCAACGTGCAGATCGCGCCGAACGTCTCGATCTATACGGCGGGGCATCCCGTCCACCCGGATAGCAGGAATTCAGGCTATGAATATGGGATTCCCGTCACCATTGGGGACAATGTCTGGATCGGCGGGAACGTCGTCATCCTCCCGGGGGTCGTGATCGGGGATAACGCGGTGATCGGCGCAGGCAGCGTAGTCACGAAAGACATCCCCGCCAACTGGATCGCCGCTGGGAATCCTTGCAAACCCATTCGGATGATTACAAAGGAAGACCGGAAGTATTATTTCAAGGATCGGGTCTTCGATGTGACGGATTACTAAGCGCGTCCCATGGCAAGGAGGGGATTTTGATGGAGCCTGTATCTCCTTTTCAGTCTGCATTATCCGACTTTACTTATGAAGCGGCGAGCGGGGGAGCCGTCCGGCATTGGACGGACCTTGGCTATACGGTAAAGCAGATCATGGAAAAATTAGATTTTCCCACGCCCTTTCCCTGGGTGCAGAAGCAGGTGTGGGAGCGCCTTACGCAGACCGGGGCCATACTCCTGGAGGAACCGGGGAGCCCCAGGCAGACGCAAGACTTTGTCTGGGAGTGCGATCAATATGGACGGAGAAGCTTTCGGCGGATCATAAAGCCGGTGGAAGGAGAGCGCCCCATCTGCTGGAAGGAGGTGTCGGTAGGCAGCCTGCTTTCCTTGCATCCGTTTTTGCGGGAGGAAATCAAGGAGAACGGGGTAGATGCCTCCTATGTCGCCTGTCCTTTCGGCCTGTGGGAGAAAGAAGGGTTCCAAAAGCGGCTGGATGTGCTAGATGAGCGCAAGCGGGAGTACCTTTCCGGGCTGCCCTGGCCGCAGAAGACGGTCTACCACCGGTTGGACCTGCGAATGCTGGAAGTGGTGCAAAGGCTTTTAGAAGCAAGATTGTGGCAGGGGGATTGTTATTTCCTGAAATCCCGAAAGAAGCTTCTCCTGCACGATCTTTGGTGATGCGCATGAATGACATGGAAAAGGAGGACGTTAAAAATGGTTAGGCATGCCCTGAAGGCTTATTCCGCGCATCCGGCGCATGTGGCGGTGGCGGACGGGAAGGTGCGCCCCAACGTGGCGGTAAGGTCCTGTTTTGATTTTGAAGTGCAGACCGAGGAATAGGGGCAAAGGGTCCCGGCTGCCCATCCATGACGGACGGTCAGGTTTGGGATTTTCAGACCCGCTCTTGCCGGGACAGCTTAAGCGCTAAATACAAGGGCACGGCGTCCCGGAAGCGTCTGGGGTTCAAGCCGGTTTTTTCAAAAATGCGGTTCAGTTTGTACTGGACCGTGTTTTTATGTAAAAAGAGGCGCTTGCTGGCGTAAACTAGGGACATGTCGCCGTCCAGGTAAGCTTCCAGAAGTTCCAGGTCTTTCTCTTCCAGGGAGGAAATCGTTTTGGAAAGGAATTCCTCCTTCGTGTCTTCATCCATGGCTAAGAGAGCGATCTCCCAGGTCAGGTCATCAAAAGAAGCAAAGCCGGCATCTTTGGCGGCGATGCTTTTCCAGGCGATGCGCGCCGAACGGTAGGAGAGCGCCAGCTGGTGGAACGGGGTTTCCTTCCCGACGGCGACTTTCAGGATCGTGCCGTAATCTTCTGCAAATTTCCGTAAAAAATGGGACGTCCGCCGGTACATTCCCCCATCCAGGACCGCCAGGTATTCATTGGGATAATCAAAGGCATAAAGTTCCAGCGACATCATGGAAAACAGGTTCTCCACTTTTTGGTCCAGCATGGGGAGGTTGACGGGATTGTATTTTTCATCGGCGCGCAGCAGGATGACGCGCTTCGCCCCCGGGGAGTCCATGTGGAATTCTTTCAGGCATTCCGCCAGGTAGGCGGGATTCGTCGGTTCCCCGGAGATTAAGGCGTGGATCGCGAATTGCTTCTTCTCTTCCTGGCTTCGGTTGAACGCGTTCAGTTCCCGTTCCCGGATTAACAGGTGGGTGACGCGCTCCGCCAGGTGGGCGTATTTGCGGACTTCGTCCGGGTCTCCTGAGATGCCGATCACGGCGATCAGGTTGTGGTTATAGTAGATGGGCAGATTGATCCCCCGCAGCGTGCCGATGAAGCTGTCGTCCTGCTCCACCTCGATAGCCTCGCCGGTATGTGCCGCTTTCCGCCCGATTTCATGGTAGCCCCCGATCCTTTTTTCATCCGTGCTGGCGATGATGATGCCGTTCGGGTTGATGAAGTTGATGTTCTGGCCGCAGGCGTCCTTTACCGTGTCCACGATCTGCTGTGCCAAAGCCTGGTCAATGTTCGTAAGCATCCTTACCTCCTGCCTATGGTGGAAAAGTTGTAGAATAAGCATATCACAAAATGTTATAGATAACAATATTTGCTGCAAAATTTCATCAAAATTCATTCTATAGTGTGAATTGAAAATTTAAATTCCACCCCCAGTAACCCAGAAGTGGAATTTACCTCTTCCTAACTTCCCTGTGGAATT
>CANPWC010000192.1 GCA_947581905.1 uncultured Acetatifactor sp. | reverse complement strand
TCCCCCAAGGAGCCTGTGAAGCTTCGCCTGTCCGTATCCCTATCCGGCGCGCGCCTTAAGAACCAATACGATATCTACCTTTATCCGCGGATCGGGAAGCCCTCTGCCCAAGGGGCGCTTGTCACATCCGACCTGTCGGAGGCGCTTTTGGGGCTGTCCCAGGGTGGACGAGTGCTTTACTTGGGAGGGAGGCTTAAGCCGGAACGCGGCATCGAGGCCGCCTACTGCACGGATTTCTGGAATTACCCCATGTTTTCCTCCATATCCAGGAGCATGGGCAAGCCGGAACCTGTCGGCACGATGGGGCTGTCCATAGAAAAAAGCCACCCCGCCCTTTCCGGGTTTTTGACGGAGGATTATGCCACGCCCCAGTGGTGGAAGATCCTGTCCGGCGCACAGGTGGCCGTCTTGGATGGGCTGGACGTTGACCCGATCGTCTGGATGATCGATAACTTTGAACGATGCCATCGCCTGGGGTTCCTTTACGAAGCGATGGTGGGGGAGGGCAGGCTCTTAGCCTGCCAGGCTTCCCTGGACCAAGGCTCCCCCCAGGAGGCATGGCTCTATCGTTCCCTTGTGGGCTATGCTTCTTCCGGTGGGTTTTGCCCGAAAGCGCGTCTTACGGAAGCCGACCTGCATACCCTCTATGAAGAGGGGGCGCAGGGCGTATCTTAAGGCGGCTTGCATGGGGCGCGGCAGACTTCGCCGCGCCTTTCCTTTTCCAATGGTGGTTAATTAAAAAACGCGTATAAATAAACCATTTTCATCCATATTGTGATAAAATCGTCTTTTCAGCATCCTTTCCGGATTACTTAATCCCTAATTAATTCCACTTACATTAATTAATAAAATTAATCTAAAAATTTTTAATTGTCCAAAAAATCCCTTAATTCATAAGTTTAAAGTCGAAATTTCAATTTCGTTTAGTATTTTTATACAAATCAAACCAGCAAAAACTAGGAATATCGCTGAAATATAACTTATGTATTGACATAGCAGGTGGTTAATCCTATAATTAATTATAAAGTTAATATAAATTAATAATTAAGAGGAGGAATGATGGATGATGAAACGGTTGCTGAATAGTCAGTTTAATCTTTTCGCGGTCTGTGTGTTCCTTTCGGTCTTGTATCTGGGAGGGGCGTCCAAGCTGGATGTCCATGCCCAGACTTCGCTGTCTTTGCAGGATTACAAGGATGTGCTGAACTACACGGCCGAGTACCAGGACTACGGAGAGTATCAGGCACAACATCCAGATAGCGCCCGCCCACAAGACGTTTATGAGATCGAAGGCGGCGACTATGTCCGTTATGAGGGCAAGGAGGACCTGCAGGTCCTTACGGATTATGAAGGCCGTCCTGGTACATCCGTTTACACCTATGATACCGGAATGATTGAATATGAAGTCACGGTCCAGACGGAGGGCATGTATCAGCTTTCCCTTACCTATTATCCTGTCGAGGGGAACGGTTCTTCCATCCAGAGGGGCTTCTTCGTAGATGGGCAGCTTCCCTACAGGCAGCTTTCGGAAGTGGAGTTTTCCCGGGTCTGGACGAATTCCATAAGCGAATGGGAAACGGACAACCAGGGCAACGACCTAAAGCCGACCCAGGTGGAAGCGCCGGAATGGGTGACGAGCCAGCTGTATGACACCGACGGCTATGTGGTAGAGCCTTTGAGCGTTTACCTGACCGAAGGGACCCATACCATTACCGTGGTTTCCCAGAGGGAGCCCATGGTGATCGGCTGCATCACGCTGAAGAACGAAGACGAGACCTTGCCTTATGCCGACCAGCTTGCCAAGTGGCAGTCCGACGGCGCGGCCGACACTTCCGGACAGTATGTGGAACTTCAGGCGGAATATGCCCAGAAGAAGTCTTCCAGCATGCTTTATCCCACCCAGGACCAGTCTTCCCCCGCCATCCTCCCTTACAGCGCAAGGGCGCTTAAGAACAATACCATCGGCGGCAATGGCTGGAGCCATACCGGGCAGTGGATCGATTGGGAATTTGACGTGGAGCAGGACGGCTTCTATAATATCGCCCTGCATGCGAAGCAGAACTTCGTCAAGGGCATTTACGTGTCCCGCAAGATTTTGCTGGACGGCGTGGTCCCCTTCTCCGAGATGAGCCATTACGGCTTTACTTATGAAGATGACTGGGAGATGATGAAGCTTTCCGATGAAAACGGCGAGCCTTACCGTTTCTACCTGACCGCCGGCCATCATACCTTAAGGATGCAGGTGGTGCTGGGCGATTTCGCCGAAGTGGTGAACGATGTGCAGAACGTCGTAACCAAGCTGAACAGCACCTATCGGAACATCATCCGCATCACGGGCGTCGCGCCGGATGAGTACCGCGACTACCAGATCGAGAAGAGGCTGCCGACCCTGACCGCCAACCTGACCGAGATCAAGGATGACCTGGACGCCATCCTGACCAAGCTGGAAGCCCTGAACGTCAGGGGCAGCGAGGAGAACGTCATCATCACCATGCGGGACCAGTTGGAAGACATCGTCAAGGATACCGAGAAGGTGACGAAGATGGTGGGCGACTTCAAGACCAACGTCAGCGCCCTGGGCACCTGGATCTCCAACGCCCAGTCCCAGCCCCTGCAGCTGGATGCCTTGTACATATTGTCTCCGGACCAGGATACGCCGAAGGTTAAGAATTCCTTCTTAAGCAAGCTGGCCCATGAGTTCAAGAAGCTTTATTATTCCTTTATCGTGGATTACAACGCCATCGGCAACATCGCCGAAGAGGGCGAGGACAGCCGCACCATCACCGTCTGGGTAGGCAGCGGCCGTGACCAGGCCAACGTGATCAAGGCCCTGGTGGATGAGACCTTCACCCCCAAGACCAATATCAACGTCAACGTCATGCTGGTGGATATGAATACCTTGCTGCAGGCTTCCCTTGCGGGACAAGGCCCTGACGTGGCCCTGCAGGTGGCCAACGCGGGAGGCGCGGTGGTGACATCCTCTACGGGTACCACGGGTTCTTCCAACGACCTGCCTGTCAACTATGGCCTGCGAAGCGCCGCGGTGGATTTAAGCACGTTCCCGGATTGGGAAGAAGTGGCGTCCCGCTTCCGTGAGAGCGCGTTGGAGCAGTTTACGTTTGAAGGCTCCCTCTACGCCCTGCCTGAGACGCAGAACTTTGAAATGATGTTCTACCGCAAGGACATCCTGAATGAATTGGACATCGAGGTGCCTAAGACCTGGGACGACATGAAGATCGTCATTTCCGAACTGTCCAAGAACCAGATGAGCGTGGGCATGCTTCCTTCGGAGCTGACCTTTACCAGCCTCTTATATCAGTACGGCGGCGAGCTGTACAATGAGGAGGGGACGGCTTCCGCCCTGGATACGGAAGAGTCCATCAACGCGTTCAAGGCATACTGCGAATTTTATACCGATTATAAGCTGGATCGGGCCACCAGCGTGGAACAGAGGTTCCGTACCGGCGAGTCCCCGATCATCATTGCCGACTATACCACGTATAACGTCCTGGAGGTTATACG
>CANPWC010000191.1 GCA_947581905.1 uncultured Acetatifactor sp. | reverse complement strand
CGCCGGTCTAATCGGCACCGCATTCGGCGGCGACACGCCATTTCAGGCGGAGGTCTACTTCATAAACCTCGCCGGGATAAACCGTAAACGGCGCGATCCACTCGGCGCGCTCTTTCATGGCGGCGATCACATCCGCGCCATAAGCGATCCCTCCGGTCACGATGATCTGATCTATCTTGCCGTTCAAGACGCAGGCCATGGACCCGATGTCCTTGCAAACCTGGAGGATGAACGCCTGCTTCGCCTCGATGGCTTTCTTATCTCCCGCATCCGCCATCTTGGTCACTTCCCGCATATCGTTAGTGCCCAGGTAGGCATTGAAGCCGCCCTTGCCTACGATTTTGCCGTAAACCTCTTTTTCCGTATATTTTCCAGAAAAACACATCTTGATCAAAGCGCCGCTGGGAACCGCTCCCGCCCTCTCCGGGGAGAACGCGCCGTCGCCGTCCAAGGCATTGAACACGTCCACGACCTTGCCATACTCATGGGCGCCTACGGATACGCCGCCGCCCATGTGCACCACGATCAGGCGCAGGGATTCATAGGGTTTGCCGATTTCCTTGGCATAGCGCTTCGCCACCGCTTTCTGGTTCAAGGCATGGAACACGCTGGTGCGGGGCAGCTCAGGGACGCCGGAATAACGGGCGATGGGCATGAGCTCGTCCACCACGACAGGGTCCACGATATAAGAGGGAACGCCGATGGAATCCGCGATCTCCCGCGCCAGGATGCCGCCTAGGTTGGACGCATGCTGCCCCTGCACGCCGACCTTCAGGTCGTTGAGCAGCTCGTCCGTCACGGCATAGGTGCCGCCCGGGATGGGCTTGAGCATGCCGCCACGCCCCACGACCACGTTCAGGGAATGAATGTCAAACTGTTTGGACTCCAACAGGTCCGTAATGATTTTCTTCCGAAAATCCTTTTGATCCACGATGGAAGCATACTGTCCGATCTCCTCCGTGGAATGACGCAACGTTTCTTCAAATAACAGGGTCTCATCCTCAAACACGCCGATTTTCGTGGAGGTGGAACCGGGATTAATGATCAGGCTCTTTAACGACATTGTTTTCTCCTTTCCCTTGCACAGGTCCTTACACGTTCTTTTTCATCTCTTCCGCCACCACGGCAGCCAGGGCGATGGAATTGAGCTTGGTCTCGAAAGTATCGGAACGGCTGGTCAGGATGACAGGCACCTTCGTGCCGGCCAGGATACATCCATTTTTCACATGGGGAACCATATGTACCATCGCCTTGTACACCTGGTTGCCGGCATCAATGTCCGGGAAAAGCAGGACGTCCGCATCACCCTGGATCTTACGGCCGGTCGCCCCTTTGTGCTTGGCGGCTTCGGGATCGATGGCAAGGTCTAAGGACAGGGGGCCGTCTATGACGCAGCCCGTCAGTTCGCCTTCCTCATTCCTCTTCGTAAGCTCAGCGGCTTCCACGGTCACAGGCATCTTAGGGTTCACCACTTCCACCGCCGCCAGGGGGGCGATCTTCGGCGTCTCAACGCCGCAAGCCCGACATACAGGGATGGTGTTATTGATGATATGGACCTTGTCCTCTAGGGTGGGGTATGTCATGAATGCCACATCCGTCAAAAACAGCAGGCGGTCAATGCCAGGCACTTCAAATACGGCCACGTGGGACAGCACGCCGCCGGTGCGCAGGCCTACCTCCTTGTCCAGGACGCTCTTCAGGAAATTCTTGGTATCGATGATTCCTTTCATATACATATCCGCCTTGCCCTCATGCGCAAGCTTCACCGCCACCAAGGACGCCTGGATCATATCCGGCTCGTCGATTACTTCAAAATCACTCAAATCCATATCGATGGATGCCGCGATGCTGGCGATCTTCGCCGCGTCGCCCACCAAAATGGCATTGGCGATGCCACGCTTCTTCGCTTCCTTAACGGCTTCCAACACGGCCTCGTCCTGCGCGACAGACACGGATACGGTCTTCATGCCGCATTCCTTGACCTTAGAAATGATTTCATCAAAACTTTTGTTCATGTTCTGTTCCCTTCCTTTGGCTTCTTATCTTTCAAAGTGCTTATTGAGATATTTTTCGTTAAAAGAATATCACACCGTACCTGAAAATGCAACCACCTTTTCCCGGATATCCAAAAGAGAATCCACCCGGGCGTAAAGCAGGCGGGACAGTTCCTCGTCCGGCTGGGTCTGGTCCGGCACCATGATGACCTTGCAGCCCGCACGATAAGCGGAAAGGACGCCGTTGGGCGAATCCTCCACGGCGATGCATTCCTGTGGCTCCCTGCCTAGCTGCCCGCAGGCATAGCGGTAAATGTCCGGAGACGGCTTGCCCTCCTTAACCTGGGTAGCGCATATGACATGGTCAAAATAAGGAAGGAGGCCCAGCCCGCCCAGGTATTTGGACGCCCGCGCCTCATCCGTCGCCGTGGCGATCGCCGTCTGGATGCCGTGCCCCTGCAGCCAGGAAAGCAATTCCACCGCGCCCGGCTTTAAATCAATCCCGACCTGGTCCAGGTAGCCCTCCATCATTTCCCTGCGGCGGGCGCGCACTTTCTGGTAATCCAGCCCGGGGCCGAACCATTCCTGCAGTTTCCGGGGCGCGAACGGACGCCCCAGGCTTCTCAGGGAAAGGGCCTGCTCGTCCGTCATGTGGAAGCCGAACTCCGCCAGGGCTTTGGGCCAAAAGACGCGGTAATATTTTTCTGTGTCGATCAAAGTGCCATCCAAGTCAAAAATAAGGGATGGCTTCCGGGGAAAATGATTGGCGTTACAAGCTGCCATAGGGGCTGTACCTCCTTTGTCAGTCAAATTTTTTACAGGCGTTCGGTCGGGCGGACGGTTCAAAAGACAGTTTATGAAGCAAGCCCTCGCAACCCTCCAGGATATCTGCATAAGCTTCTTCAAAATCCCCGGTATACCATGGGTCGGCGATATCCCTGGGATGGGCGGTAAAATCCAGCAGCCGATAAACCTTATGCCCTGGATCCCCTCCCGTAATGCGCAGCATATTCCGAATGTTCCAGGCATCCATGCCGATGAGGTAATCATATTCCGCATAATCCTTCTTCGTCATCTGGCGGGCGTATTTGCCCGCCGTGGAAATCCCCACCGAACGAAGCTTGTCGCGTGTGCCATAGTGGACCGGATTGCCAATCTCCTCCGCGCTCGTGGCAGCGGAGGAAATCTGGAAACGATCCGAAAGACCGGCCTTGGCGACCATGTCCTTCAATAAGAATTCTGCCATGGGAGAACGACAAATGTTGCCGTGGCAGATGAAAAGTACCGTTATCATTCTTCTTATATCTCCTCAAAAGTCCTCAAGTATTTCTACAACAGCATCAAGCAACTATATCTCTGGAGCAATCAATAGCATTTCATAAAACCCTTTCATGCCTTCAATCGGTATGTCCGGTTGCGATTCGCGCCTTCGGCGACAACAATTCCCTCGTAGATTAATTCTCTCATATAATCTCTGGTTCTCGAAGGCTTCAGCCCAATGCTCTCTGTGATTTCAGACATTCTTGCCGTCGA
>CANPWC010000190.1 GCA_947581905.1 uncultured Acetatifactor sp. | reverse complement strand
CTGCCCATGTGGATGAACTTCCTGCTGCGCACCATGGCATGGCAGAGCCTTTTGGAAAAGACCGGCGTGATCAACGGCATCCTTTCCTTCCTGCACCTGCCGGCCCTTTCCATCATCAATACGCCGAACGCCGTGATCCTGGGCATGGTCTATAACTTCCTGCCCTTCATGGTCCTGCCGATCTACAATGTCCTCTCCAAGATTGACGTAAACGTCATCAATGCGGCCAGGGACTTAGGGGCCAACGAGGCACAGACTTTCCTGCGGGTCATCTTGCCTTTAAGCGTGCCCGGCATGGTAAGCGGCATCACCATGGTGTTCGTGCCCGCGTTGACCACCTTCGTCATCTCCAACATCTTGGGAGGCGGCAAGATCCTGCTGATCGGCAACGTCATCGAACAGGAATTCACCCAGACCAACAACTGGAACCTGGGCAGCGGGCTTTCCATCGTCCTGATGATGTTCATCATCTTCAACATGGTCATCAGCGCGGTGACGGATAAAGAAGGGGAGGTGGGCGCGTTTTAATGAGAAACTTTTTGCGGAAGCTCTATATTTCGTTGATCTTCTTCTTCCTTTACGCCCCCATCGCGACCTTGGTGGTGCTGTCCTTCAACAACAGCAAGACCCGGGCGAAATGGGGGGGCTTTACACTGAAATGGTATCAGGAGCTCTTTCAAAATGAAGACATCATGAACGCCTTATGGAATACGCTTTCCATCGCCGTGCTTTCGGCCGTGGCCGCCACCATCATCGGCACCATCGCCTGCATCTCCATCCAAAGCATGAAGAAGCGCAACCGGGCCATCGTCATGGGCATCACCAACATCCCCATGCTGAACGCGGAGATCGTCACCGGCATCTCGCTCATGCTGCTGTTCATCAGCCTTGGCATCCGCTTCGGCTTCCTGACCATATTATTGTCCCACATCACGTTCAACATCCCGTATGTGATCCTGAACGTGATGCCCCGGATGAAGCAGCTCAACCCCAGCACCTACGAATCCGCGCTGGATTTGGGCGCTTCCCCAGTACAGGCGTTTTTCAAGGTCACGTTCCCCGACCTTTTGCCTGGCATCCTCTCAGGCTTCCTTATGGCGTTCACGATGTCGTTGGACGACTTCATCATCACGCACTTTACCAAGGGGCCCGGGGTGCACACCCTTTCCACCAAGATCTACACCGAGGTGCGCAAGGGAATCAAGCCGGAGATGTACGCGTTATCCACGATCATATTCGTCACGGTCATCCTCCTGCTGTTACTGGTCAATGTAACTCCAAAAGAAAGCAAAAAAGGAAACAAAAAGAAAGGAATTGAAAAATGAGAAAATGGATCGTAATGTTGTTTAGCGTCTTCCTTGTCGTTCCCGTTCTGGCCGGCTGCGGGCAAAAGAAGGAAACCGGCGGGAACGGTGAAGTCTATGTTTATAACTGGGGGGAATATATCGACCCCGAGACCATCGATCTGTTTGAGGAAGAAACCGGTATCGATGTCATTTATGATGAATTTGAAACCAACGAGATCATGTATCCCCGTGTCTCCTCCGGCGCGTCTGCCTATGACGTGGTCTGCCCTTCTGATTACATGATCCAGAAAATGATCGACAACGACCTGTTGCAGGAGATCAACTTCGACCATATCCCCAATGCCAAGGCCAATATCGGCGCCCAATATTATGAGCAGGCGGAAGGGTTTGATCCCGGCAACCGTTATTGCGTCCCCTACTGCTGGGGGACCGTCGGCATCCTCTATAATAAGACCATGGTGGACGAACCCGTCACCAGTTGGTCCATCCTCTGGGAGGAAAAATATAAGGACAACATCCTGATGCAGGATTCCGTCCGAGACGCGCTCATGGTGGCGCTGAAGCTCAAGGGGTATTCCATGAACACCCTGGACCAGGAAGAACTGGACGAGGCAAAAGAAGCCCTGATCGAACAGGCACCCCTGGTGCAGGCTTATGTGGTCGACCAGGTCCGCGACAAGATGATCGGCGGGGAAGCCGCCCTGGGCGTGATTTATTCCGGGGAAGCCATCTTCACCCAAAGGGAGAATCCAGACTTGGATTATGTGATTCCCGAAGAGGGGACGAATGTATGGATCGATGGCTGGGTCATCCCGAAGAACGCCCCTAACGTAGAAAACGCCGAGAAATTCATCGATTTCATGTGCCGCGGCGACATCGCCCTGATGAATTTCGATTATATCACCTATTCCACCCCCAACACAGCCGCCCAGGCCCTGATCGAGGACGACGATATCCGAAATTCCAAGATCGCGTTCCCGGATTTAAGCCAATATGATGGCCTGGAGACTTTCGTCTACCTGGGAGAAAAAGGGGATGAAATGTATAACCAAGCCTGGAAAGAGGTAAAATCCGCTTCCGGGGAATAAAGACAACTAGGAAATCATTCAACCAGGAAAATAATGCAACCGGAAAATAAAGCCGCCCAAAGAGGATTTTAAGGGGAACAGGTCTTCTTTGGGCGGATCAGGAGGCCGCCCCGTGCAAAGCTATGCCGGGGCGGCCAATTCATGCCTGTTTTACCGAATGCCGATTGCGGGATGCCTGCCCGTCACAGCCGCAGGATACGGGGCACCTGCCCGTCGCAGCCGCGGGATGCGGGCTTCCTACTCGTCGCAGCCGCGGGATGCGGGCTTCCTACTCGTCGCAGCCGCGGGATGCGGGGCACCTGCCCGTCGCAGCCGCGGGATGCGGGCTTCCTACTCGTCGCAGCCGCAGGATGCGGGGTGCTGCACTTCGGGATAATGGGGGATCCCCAGGTAAGGGGCGTCTTCAAAGGAGGAGGCATCGTCACAGCCACAGTCCTTCGTCATGCGATAGCCCGTGCCGCCTAAAGGCTTGCCGGCCTCTTGGCTGGAAGGGCTGGCACAAGCGCCGCCCTGGCTGCAGGAATTGGCATATGTGCTGCCCTGCCCGCAGGAATTGGCACAAGCGCCGCCCTGGCTGCAGGAATTGGCGTATGTGACGCCCTGCCCGCAGGAATTGGCATATGCGATGCCCTGGCTGGAAGGGTTGGCGCACGTGGAGCCCTGGCATGCGCAGGAAGGATGCCCGCCGCCACAGCAGGAAAGCAGCAAAAGAATCCAGATACAATTCATAGGTTTTACACCTTTTGCAAGTTGTTACTGTATTCTATTCCCTTGAAGCGCAAACGTGCCTGTACGAAGCAGGCGCAAACTACCCTTTCCTGCCTTTATGGAGGAAGTCTTCCCGGATATAACGGAACGTCTCCTCCTCCCCCTTTTCGGCCAACATCGTAAGCATCTTCGACAAATGCTCTTTCGTATAGGGATGCAGCTCCCTGTTGACGTCCGATAAGAGGTAATAATCCAGCGGGTCCCGGTCTTTGTAGTCCTTCCCATGATAGACCTTGCTGGCGGCGATCCGGTCCATGACCATCTCCGCGATGTAACGGTCCGGCATAGGCACGCTGACCATGCCCTCCCTGGTAAAATCGATCCAATACTCCCAATGGTGCTTGTTGCGTCCCTTATGGTGGAGCCAGGCGGAAGAATAGCCGTCTTGGTCCCGCTGTGCCGCGTTGGGGCTGCGGTTCCCCTGAAAATA
>CANPWC010000189.1 GCA_947581905.1 uncultured Acetatifactor sp. | reverse complement strand
GCCTGCGTTACGGCACGGTCCCCATCGTGCGGGAGACGGGCGGCCTGAAGGATACGGTCCAGCCCTACAATGAATATGCCAGTACGGGGACGGGTTTCAGCTTCCGGAACTATAACGCCCATGAGATGCTTGCGACCATCCGTTATGCGGAACATATTTATTATGATAAAAAGAGGGAATGGAACAAGATCATTGACAGGGCGATGGCGGCGGACTTTTCCTGGAAGGTATCGGCAGCGAAATACCAGGAGATGTATGACTGGCTGATTGGGTAATCGGACGTATGACGGATAACAAAGGTAAGAGACAAGACAATTTCCTGCTGCAGGCCGGGATCCTGGCGGCGGCGGGATTAATCAGCAGAGTGATAGGGCTTCTTTACAGAAGCCCTTTAGCTGCTATCATAGGGGATTTGGGGAGCGGCTATTACCAGGCGGCGCACAGCATTTACACGATCGTGCTCTTGATCTCCTCTTACAGCATCCCCTCCGCCATATCCAAGGTGATCGCGCAGAAGCTGGCGGTCCGCGAGTATCGCAACGCGTATCGGATCTTCCTTTGTTCCTTAGGTTATGTGCTGGTGATCGGGGGGATCGCCAGCTTGTTTTTATTTTTCGGGGCCGGGCTTTTGGTGGATGGCAACGCCATCCCGGTGCTTCGCGTCTTCGCCCCCACGGTGTTCTTCTATGGGCTCCTTGGGGTGCTGCGCGGGTATTTCCAGGCGCATAAGAGCATGGTGCAGACCTCGGTTTCCCAGATCCTGGAACAGATTGCCAACGCGACGGTCGCCATCGCTATGGCGCTTGTGCTGATCCGCTTGTTCGCAGGGGACGCTGTCATGGAAATGGTGGTGGATGGCGCCACGAAGGAAAGCCCCGCCCTGTACGGCGCGGCCCTTGGCGTGGTGGATGCCAGGATCCGGGCCGCGAAAGGGATGCGCCGGGCGATGTTCGGCGCCATGGGAAGCGCGATCGGGACCGGGGCAGGCGTGCTGGTAGGGCTTTTGTTCATGTGGGGCGCTTTTCGCCTGAACCGCAGGTGGTTCCAAAAGAGGATGGAACGGGACCGTACGCAGAGGGTGGATTCCTACCAGGAGATTTCCCGGGTGATCGTGCAGGTCGTGACGCCGTTCATCTTAAGCACGGCGGCTTATAACTTAAGCACCTCTTTAAATTCCGTGATCTACCTGAAATTATACCGTTTTGTGAAAGGAATCGATGAAGCGACCGCCTATGCCAATTATGGGGTGTTTTCTTATAAGGCGGTGACGATCACCAACATTCCTGTGGCGTTCGCCTCCGCCATGGCATCCGCCATGATCCCTTCCGTGGCGCAGCTGGTGGCGCAGCGCAACAGGCGGGAGACCCAGCGCAAGATCGGGCTGGCGGTAAAGAGCACCATGATCATTTCCATTCCCTCCGCGGTAGGGATGTTCGCTTTGGCAAGGCCGGTGGTGCAGCTGCTTTTCCCACAGCCGGAGTCCCTTGACCTGGCGGCGAAGATCCTGATGGCCCTGTCTATATCCGTGGTGTTCTATTCCCTTTCCACATTGAGCAGCTCCATCCTCCAGGGGATCGGCAAGGTGAATACGCCCATCTATAACGCGGTCATCGCCCTGGTGGTGCAGACCGGCGTGCTCATCGGGCTGCTTTTGGGGACGAACCTGGACCTGTATGCCTTGGTCATCGCCAATGTGGTATATTCCGGGCTGATGTGCCTGTTGAACCAGTGGGCAGTGCGGCGCGCCGTGGGATACCGGCAGGAGATGGTTAAGTCGTTCGGGGTGCCTTTCGCGGCGTCAGCGGTGATGGGCGTGGCAGTGTGGGGGCTTTACGGGCTCTTTTGGAAATTCACCTCTTCCAACGTCCTGTCCGTCCTGCCTGCCATCGCGGTGGGCGTGTGCGTCTATTTCGTCTTGCTTGTCGTGCTGCGGGGCGTAAGCGAGAGCGAGCTGGGCAGCATCCCCAAAGGATACCTGATCGTGAAGCTGGCGAAAAAATGTAAATTGATGTAAAAGGAGCGCCTTGCATGGCTCGGACGGGAAAGGACGGGCGGCAGGGCGCTATTTTCATGCCGTTTTTCCTTACATTTTTGTAAAAATTTTGTAAAACCCCTTGCAAGATACCCCCATGGGGTATATAATGGACCCGTTGACAGGGAAAATCAAGGCAGGCGTATAGTGGCCATCCGTGGACGGGGGCAGGCGTAAGGCGGCCATAAGGGAAAGCGGAGGCTGGATGGAGGCGTGGAGGATGGAAGCGGAAACGGTTGAACGAGAGCGTGGAGAAAGTGAAGGGCGCAGGGGGCTTGGAGGGCTTGGAGGGCGTGGAGCGTCTGGAAAGTGTGCGCCGCAAAATGGCCAAGCCTTTGGCACGGCTGCAGAGGGGGAAGCCTGCAGCCTGGACCAAACGACGGAAAAGGCGGCCTGCTGCATCCACAAGACGAAGGAGCGCGGCGACCGGGAATATAAGGACCTGGTCCACCGCCTGAACCGGATCGAAGGACAGATCCGAGGCATCCGCAAGATGGTGGAAAAGGATGCCTATTGCACGGACATCCTGATGCAGGTGGCGGCCGTGACGGCGGCTTTGAACAGCTTTAACAAGGTGTTATTGGCCAACCACATTAAAACCTGCGTGACGAGGGATATTTTAGAGGGAAAAGAAGATACTGTGGAAGAACTGCTGGAGACGCTTCAAAAGCTGATGCGTTAAAGGCGTTGGCAGCCTGCGGCATGGCGGCGGGACGCGATAAAGGCTTTGGCGGCCTGCCGGGAAAGGAGAGAGGATCAGATGGAACAATATATCGTGACCGGGATGAGCTGCGCCGCCTGCAGCGCCCGGGTGGAAAAGGCGGTAAGCAAGGTGCCGGGCGTTGCATCCTGTTCGGTCAGCCTGCTGACGAATTCCATGGGCGTGGAGGGCACGGCCTCAAGCGCGGACATCATCAAGGCGGTGGAGGATGCGGGATATGGCGCTTCCCTGAAAAGATCGGCCCTTGAGGCAAGGCAGAGCGCCCAGCCGGACGATGCGGCCATGCTTCTGGGAGACCGGCAGACGCCTGCCCTGAAAAAGCGTCTGATCGCCTCCCTCCTTTTTTTGGTGGTTTTAATGTACCTTTCCATGGGGCATATGATGTGGGGATGGCCTGTGCCGCAGGCCCTGGCCCAAAACCATGTGGCGATGGGGCTGGCACAGCTTTTGCTCACAGCCGCGATCATGGTCATCAACCAGAGGTTTTTTATAAGCGGCGTGAAAGGGCTTGTGCATAAGGCCCCTAACATGGACACTTTGGTGGCCATGGGGGCGGGGGCGGCGTTCCTCTACAGCACCTATGCCCTGTTTGCCATGACGGACGCCCAGATGCGTATGGATATGGACGGCGTGATGGGCTATATGCACGAATTTTATTTTGAATCGGCGGGCACGATCTTAACCTTAATCACTGTAGGGAAAATGTTGGAGGCACGTTCCAAGGGGAAGACCACGGACGCGCTGAAAAGCCTGATGAAGCTGGCGCCCAAGACCGCGGTGGTCCTGCGGGACGGCGTCGAGGTACAGGTCCCGATCGAGCAGGTGAAAAAGGGGGATCGGTTCGTGGTG
>CANPWC010000188.1 GCA_947581905.1 uncultured Acetatifactor sp. | reverse complement strand
GCTCTTAGGGGGCGTGAAACAGCTTCGGCTGTTGCTGGACGCCGGGTTTACCGGGATCCGGGATATGTCGGAGGCGGGGCTGTATTTGTCGCGGGCCGTGGAACGCGGGGCGATCGTGGGTCCGCGGATCGTTCCTGGCGGAAAGCTTTTGGGCGTCACCTCGGGGCATGAGGATGTCGGCCCGTACCTGACCAAGGAAGCCTATAACGCGTCCAGCCACTTTTCCAGGCTGTGTGATGGCCCGCAGGATTGCATGCTGGCGGCGAGGGAACAGTTCCGTGCGGGGGCGAAGTTCCTGAAGATCTGCGCGACGGGAGGCGTATCTTCCCCTACGGACCGGGTGGACGACGTGCAGTTTTCACCGGAGGAGCTGCGAGCCATCGTGGAAGAGGCAAAGCGCCACCATACTTACGTGACGGCCCATTGCACCGGCTATGAAGGGGCCTACCAGGCGCTTTTGGCAGGCGTGGAGTGCATTGAGCACGGCGTCATGCTGACGGAGCGGGAGGTGCGCCTGATGGCGCAGAAAGATGTGCCTTTGGTCCCCACCCTATGGATCTCCCTCCATGTGGCGGACCTGCCGGGGCTGCCTCCTTATGCCCGGGAAAAGGCCAGGACCTGTGCGGAATACAGCAGGCGGACCATCGCCCTGGCACGCGAATATGGCGTCTGCATCGCCTTGGGGACGGACTTTTCCAATTCCCGCAACACGCCTTATTTGAAAAATGGCAGGGAATTTGAGGCGATGGTGGAAGCAGGCATGACGGCGATGGAGTCCATCCAGGCGGGCACGCTCCATGCCGCCAAGGTGCTTCGGATCCCGGATGTGGGCGCGTTGAAGGCGGGGTACCTGGCGGATATCGCCGTCACGGATGGGAATCCCCTGGAGGACATCAGCTGCCTGACCGATGCGCAACATATCCGTTTCGTGACCGCTGGCGGGAAAATTGTCAAGGATCTGTTGAAAAAAACACTTTACAATCCGCAGGATTTGTAATAAACTAAGGGTCACAGGGCGACCATAAGGATCCCCGGCAATCTGTGAAAGCGTTGAGAAGAAGAGTAAGATATGGAAGGAGCCAGAGAGGGCTGCCGCTTTTTCCCACAAGAGGAAGCGTGCTGCAAGCAGCCTCCCCGGAAGTATCCGAAGACCATCTTTGAGCGGCCCTAATCCGGCCCGGCAGCAGCCGTTATCTGCAAATGAAGCGGTCGATCGGCTGATAGGAGGCATTGTCCCCTGTCGCCTCGGCAAGAAGGGTGGAACCGCGTAGGAGAATACGTCCCTTGCAATATTCAGAAGATATTGCAGGGGATTTTTTGTTTCACAGGAGGATGGGCGGCGTGCCCTTGCACCGATGCGGAGCGCTGCCGCAGGCGGAATGTGGAATGGCTTTATGGGCCTGGCAGACAAGCCAAAAGAAAGATAGGAGGAAGGAAAACGATGAAAATCACATTGAAAGATGGTTCCGTCAGGGAATATGCGGAAAGCAAAAGCATCTATGAGATCGCGCAGGACATAAGCGAGGGCCTGGCGCGTGTGGCATGCTGCGGCAAAGTGGACGGCAAGGTAATGGACCTGCGCACCGTGATCGGGCAGGACTGCGAACTGAGCATTTTGACAGCCAATGATAAGGAAGGCTTGTCCACCGTCCGCCACACCACATCCCACGTCCTGGCGGAGGCGGTGAAGAACCTGTTCCCCGACGCGAAGCTGACCATTGGGCCCAGCATTGAAAACGGCTTCTATTATGATTTTGACCATGCGCCTTTTTCCAGGGAGGACCTGGACCGCTTAGAGGAAGAGATGAAAAAGATTGTCAGGGAGGATCTTCCGCTGGAGCGCTTCACCCTGCCCCGCGAGGAAGCCATCCGTTTTATGGAAGAGCGCCAGGAGCCTTATAAGGTGGAGCTGATCCGGGACCTGCCGGAAGACGCGGAGATTTCATTCTACCGCCAGGGAGAGTTCGTGGACCTGTGCGCGGGACCCCACCTGATGAGCACCAAGGGGATCAAGGCTTTCAAGCTGACCTCTTCTTCCGGCGCTTACTGGAGGGGGAAATCCGAGAATGCCATGCTGCAGCGTATCTATGGCACTGCTTTCAATAAGAAGGAGGAGTTGGCCGAGTACCTGGAGTACCTGGACAACATTAAGAACCGTGACCACAATAAGCTGGGGCGGGAGATGGAGCTGTTCACCACCGTGGAAGTCATCGGACAAGGGCTGCCTCTGCTGATGCCCAAGGGGGCCAAGATCATCCAGACCCTGCAGCGTTGGATCGAGGACGAGGAAGAGAAGCGCGGTTATCTGCGTACCAAGACCCCGTTAATGGCCAAGAGCGACCTGTATAAGATTTCCGGGCATTGGGACCATTATAAGGAAGGGATGTTCGTCTTAGGCGACGAGGAAAAGGACAAGGAAGTGCTGGCGCTGCGTCCCATGACCTGCCCGTTCCAGTATTATGTCTATAAGGCGAGCCAGAAGTCCTACCGCGACCTGCCCCTGCGTTACGGCGAGACCTCCACTTTGTTCCGCAATGAGGATTCCGGGGAAATGCACGGGCTGACCAGGGTGCGCCAGTTCACCATTTCAGAGGGCCACTTGATCGTGCGTCCCGACCAGATGGTGGAAGAGTTCAAGGGCTGCCTTGCATTGGCAAAGTATTGCCTGGGCGTCCTGGGGGTAGGGGATGACGTGACCTACCGCCTGTCCAAGTGGGATCCGAACAATCAGGAAAAATATATCGGCACCCCTGAAATCTGGGAAGAGACCCAGGGGCACATCCGCCAGGTGCTGACCGAGCTGGGAATCCCTTTCTATGAGGCGGAAGGGGAGGCCGCGTTCTATGGCCCCAAGGTGGATATCCAGGCGAAAAACGTCTATGGGAAAGAAGATACCATGATCACCATTCAATGGGACGCCGTGCTGGCGGAGCAGTTCGATATGTATTACATCGACCAGAATGGCGACAAGGTGCGGCCCTATATCATCCACAGGACTTCCATGGGCTGTTATGAAAGGACCCTGGCCTGGCTGATCGAGAAATACGAAGGGAAGTTCCCGACCTGGCTTTGCCCGGAACAGGTGCGCGTCCTGCCCATTTCTGACAAGTATGAGGAGTATGCCGTCAGCGTGGAGCAGAAATTAAAGGAGAACGGCATCCTGGCGACTACCGACAAGCGTTCCGAGAAGATCGGGTATAAGATTCGGGAAGCGAGGATCGACAAGCTGCCTTACATGCTGATCGTGGGGCAGAAAGAAGCGGAAGAGGGCAAGGTATCCGTAAGGAGCCGCTTCGCCGGGGACGAGGGAAGTAAGGATCTGGAGGAGTTCATCGACCAGATCTGCAAGGAGATCCGTACCAAGGAAATCCGCAAGGAAGTAGTGTCAGAGCAGAAATGACGGGAATATTTTAGCCGTCCCGGGAAAAAGGCGGCGCAGCTAAGGGGTTCATGATCTCTGGAAAGTTCGGCATAGCCGTGAAATGCGGCTATGCCGTTTTTTCTCGGGGCACACTGTATAATCTGAATTATGGAACATATGAAAAATGGACTCTTGAAGACGAAAAGGTGGCGTTTGAAACGAAAAAATCTGCAGAAGGTCGATTGAAAAAGTAAATTCCACTTTGAAGGATTAAATTCCACCTTGAAGCATTAAAGTCCACAAACCAAGAAAA
>CANPWC010000187.1 GCA_947581905.1 uncultured Acetatifactor sp. | reverse complement strand
CTCAAATCGGAATTTGAACCGAAAGGCGTGGAGGTATGCCCGATCTCTGCAGTGAGCGGCCAAGGGGTCCAGGCCTTATTATATCGGGTAAGCGAGATGCTGCAGGCAATCAATGAAGCGCCCACCGTGTTCGCCCAGGAGTATTTCCCGGAAGAGGCTCTGGTCCACTCCAACGAACCTTATACGGTGTCTTACCAGGAGAAGACCCAGGAATATGTGGTGGAAGGCCCGCGCATTGAGAAAATGCTTGGGTATACGAACCTGGACAGTGAAAAAGGGTTCCAGTTCTTCCAGAACTTCCTGAAAGAGACTGGCATCCTTAAGGAACTGGAGGACCTTGGGATCCAAGAGGGCGATACCGTACGGATGTACGGATTGAGATTTGATTATTACAAATAGCTTAGAAACGGAGAGGCATTTAAAGCATGACCAGCAAACAGAGAGCATATTTGAACGGTCTTGCCAATTCGATCGAACCCATCTTCCATGTAGGGAAGTCCAGCCTGACGCCGGAGGTTACGGCAGCGATCAATGACGCGTTCCACACCAAGGAACTGATCAAGATCGGCGTCCTGAAGAACTGTATGGATGATCCCCGTGAAATCGCGGATATGGTGGCGGAGCGCACCCATTCCCAAGTGGTCATGGTGATAGGCAAGAAGATTATTTTATATAAGGAAAACAAGGATAATCCGAAGATCATCCTGCCCAGGTAGCCAGGCAGCGGTGCGCCGTGGGAGCGCAACTGCGCCCATAGCGCACGGACAGGGAAGGGGGAAAGCGCATGGATGGGTCGAAAAGGAAAGTAGGCATCCTGGGGGGCACGTTCAATCCTCCCCATGTAGGCCACCTGATGCTCGCGGAATGGGCTCGTGAAGCCGCAGGCTTGGATGAGGTCCTGTTCTTGCCCACCGGTTCTTCTTACATGAAAGAAGAAAGCGAAATAGAGGAGGGCAGGGCGCGTTTGGACATGGTAGGGCTCTCCATCCAGGGAAATCCCTATTTCCACGCATCCGGCATGGAAATTGCCAGAGGCGGTCCTACCTATACTTATGAGACGATGGAGCAGGTACGCAAAGAGCATCCAGATTGGGAACTATATTTCATCATGGGGGCAGACTGCCTGTTTTCCATTGAAGAATGGAAGTCGCCGGAACGGATTTTCGCATCCTGCAGGATCATCGCGTCCGTGCGGGACGGCTTGCCCATGGATAGGCTAAAGGACAAGCGGCAGGAGCTTCAGAAGAAGTATGGCGCCAAAATCCAGTTGTTGAACTTTCCATCCATCGGCCTTTCCTCCACGGAAATCCGATCTCGGATCCGCGCAGGCCAAAGCGTCCGCTATATGGTCCCGGAAAACGTCCTGCAGTATATCGAAGAGAATCATTTATACCATGATAAAATTTATCATGATAAAATTTATCATGATAAAATTTAGAAAGGAATGTTTCCTTTCGGCTATCGCGCAAGTATCTTAGAATGGAGACTGCCATGAAGACACCGGATGTCAAGAAAATACGCAAAGCAATGGAAAAGATCCAGGATGAAAAGCGCTATGAACACACCTTGGGCGTGGCTTATACCGCCACCTGCCTTGCGATGCGTTATGACGAATCCCTGAAAAACGCGGAATTGGCCGGTTTATTGCATGATTGCGCCAAGTGCCTGTCCGATGAAAAGAGGCTTACGATTTGCAAGAAGCACAACATCAGCGTCAACGACATAGAGCGCCGCAACCCTTTCCTCCTGCACGCGAAGGTAGGGAGCTTCTTAGCCATGGATGAATATCATGTAAGGGATTTTGATATCATCAATGCCATATTGTATCATACGACCGGCCGACCGGAAATGTCCATGTTGGAAAAGATCATTTTTGTGGCAGACTATATAGAGCCTTGCAGGAAGCAGGCGCCGAACCTGCGCGAGATCCGGAGGCTTGCGTTTGTGGATTTGGACGCGGCGCTCTTGAAGATCCTTTCGGATACGTTGCATTATTTGGAGGATTCAGAGGGCGAGATCGATCCCATGACACGGAAAACTTATGAATATTATGCCTCGCAAGCCAGGAAAAAAGAGAGGTCAAACAGGTAGGAGGGAATATGAACCAACAGTCATTTGAAATGGCGAAGATCGTGATCGCCGCGCTGGAAGATAAAAAGGCGGAAGACATCAAGGTGATCGACATCAGCGAAGTGACCGTCATCGCCGATTATTTCATCATTGCGGGAGGCAGCAACCGCAGCCAGATCCAGGCCCTTTGCGACAACGTGGAAGAGAAGATGGGGCATGCGGGTTATTTCATCAAGCAGGTAGAAGGGTACGATACGGCGAATTGGGTCTTATTGGACTTTAAAGATGTCATCGTACACATCTTTGACCGTGAAAACAGGCTTTTATATGATCTGGAACGCATTTGGGGGGACGGCAGGCAGGTCGACTTAAAGACGTTTGAAGGACAAGAGTAAACGCCTGAGGACGCCTGATGAAAAAGAAGCGCTTTTTAGGCGCTTCTTTTCCATTTAGCCATGAATCTTGTCAGTCCGTAACCTTGCTTTCCGTAACCTTGCCTTGGTTCGTCTTTCCTGCTTCGGATCGCTCTAACTTTGATCGCGGCCAGGAGCGTCAATCTGCTTCATGGCTGCCAAGGTGCATATAAAAAGTAATCAGGTATAATCCGCAAAGACCGACGAGGGTGTAGATGATCCTGGAGATCCAAGACATCTCGCCGAAGATGAAAGCCACCAGGTCGAAGCGGAACAGGCCAATCAGACCCCAGTTAATCGCGCCAATGATGGCAATGGTCAAAGCGGTGCCGTCAAGAATTTTATTTCCCATGCTTGCCTCCATTCTGCCACATGCAACGTGGCCTGTGAGGATAGCGTAACCAAGAATCCATGGGATTATTCATATGGTTAAAAAAGGGAAGCAAAAATCAATGATAAATGCGGTAAACGCCGAATACCTTGCCCATGATCTGGCAGTCATCCACGATAATCGGATCCATAAAGTCATTTTCCGGCTGTAGGCGGATATGCCCGTCTTCTTTGTAAAAACGCTTTACCGTGGCGGAATCATCAATCAGGGCGACCACGATGTCGCCGTTCTGGGCGGTATTGCACATGTTGACGAAAAGCCTGTCGCCATTCAAAATGCCGGCATTCACCATGGAGTCCCCGCGCACGTTCAGGATGAACGATTCCCCCCTAGGGACCATATCAGCCGGGACCGGGAAGTATTCTTCAATATTCTCCTCCGCCAGGATCGGCTGTCCCGCGGCCACATTGCCTACGACGGGAAGGCTTACCATCTCGGTGCGCACCATCTGGAAGCTGTCGTCGCAGATCTCAATGGCACGGGGCTTCGTCGGGTCACGACGGATGTATCCGTTCTTCTCCAAGGTCTCCAAATGGGAGTGGACGGAAGAAGTGGACTTCAGGTGCACCGTCTCACAGATCTCACGCACCGTGGGCGGATAGCCCTTCTTCAATATCTCATTCTTTATATAATCCAAAATTTCCTGTTGCTTTCCAGTAATCTTACCCAAACCCATGCTTAATCCTCCGTACGTTGTAAAGAAGCGATAAAATGTTCCAATCCATCCTTATTGTAACATATCATCCGTCAAAAAGCAAACATATATTCCAAAAATATGTTCGATTTTTTGGAAAAAGGTGTTGACAA
>CANPWC010000186.1 GCA_947581905.1 uncultured Acetatifactor sp. | reverse complement strand
GCCGTCAAGCAGGCCTGTTCCGCCGTGGGGCAAGCGAAATTGATGATGACCTATCAGAAGCTTTTCGCGGAGTATAACCAAGTGGCGGCCCAGATCTTGATGACGAAGAATACCGTCGTGGACCGCCTGAACCGGTATAATGCCCATAATACCTTTTCAGAGCTGCTGCGCATGGGCGTGATCCCTGTGGTAAACGAGAATGACACGGTCGCCACTTATGAGATCGAGATCGGGGACAATGATACCCTGTCTGCCATTGTGGCGGCCCTGGTAGGCGCGGACCTGCTGATCTTGCTGTCAGACATTGACGGGCTTTATACGGACGATCCCCGCAGATCCAGGGAAGCGAAGTTCATCTCCCAGGTGGACGAGCTTACCCCGCAGCTTATGGGCATGGGGAAGCCCTCCACGGGAAGCAGTTCGGGGACCGGGGGCATGAATACTAAGATGCTTGCCGCCAAGATCGCGACCAGTTCCGAGATCGACATGGTCATCGCCAACAGCAGGGACATCGGCGTCATCCACCGCATCATGGATGGGGAAGAGGTGGGAACCTTGTTTTTATCCCATCGGGATGATGGTTTTGACTTGACGGAATTTGTGGACAATATGCACCGGGATCGATGATGGGCGGGACGGGGCCGCGTGATGGCTTTGCGCGCCTCGTGCCTTTACTTGGAGGAGAATCAGGGATGAACATGGAAGAAAGGATACAGCGCATCAATGAGCTGTACCGCAAGTCCCAGGCGGAGGGGCTGACAGAGGGAGAGCGCAGGGAACAGGCGATCCTGCGCAGTGAATATATCGCCAACATCCGGGCGAACCTGAGGGTGCAGCTGGACAGCATCACCGTACAGAAGGAAGACGGCACCTTGGAAAACCTGGGCGACCGTAAAGCCTTGGGGAAGACGCATTAAGTGCCTGGAAAAGGGGACGCGGCGATGGGAGGTCGGAATGGCAGGATCGGTTGAGGCAGAGTGGGTGGACCCGAGGAAAGAGGAGGAAGCCAGATTTTCAAAGGAAAAGCTGCGCAGGTTGGCCCTAAAAAGGCGCGGCCAGATGGATGAGGAGACGCGAAAGAGGGCTTCCCTGCTTATGACGGAGCGCCTGGTCGGCCATCAGTGGTTTTATCTGGCAGATGAGCTTTTGATCTTCGCCAGCTTCGGCACGGAGATTGAAACCTGGGAAGTCATAGAGGAAGCCCTGCGTAAGAAAAAAGCGGTGTATCTGCCTAAGGTATGCGGAAAGGAAATGAGGTTCTACCGTATTTTCCAGAAGTTGGACTTGCGCCCGGGATATCGGGGCATTCCGGAGCCGGATCCATCCGCTCCGGAATATGTTTATAATAAGGACTGCCAAAGCACGCTCCTTGTCATGCCGGGCGTGGCGTTCGACCCGTTCGGGAATAGGATCGGTTACGGGGGCGGATTCTATGACCGTTTCCTGGCGGATAAGCCCAGCCTGCAGCAAAAAAGCATCGCTGTCGGCTTTCGGTGCCAGATGGTGGAACGGATCCCCCAGACGCCATGGGACATGAAGCCCTGCCAGGTGTTGACGTTCTAAAGGCTGGGGCGTTTGCATACGGGTGCTGTGGCGTAGTTTAGGTGTAGGGCGCTTGCGCACGGGTACGCGGGGTATGCGGCTTAGGTTTCGAACTTTATGAGGAAAAGATGGCACTGGGAATAGGAAAGGGAGGTTCGCAGGATATGGATTTGGAGGAAATGGGAAGCAGGGCCGCGGAGGCCAAATATGAACTGCAAAGGTTGACGACGCAGGAGAAAAATGATGCCCTGCTTGCCGTGGCGGATGCCCTGCGTGATAAATATGAAGTGATCTTGGAAGCGAACAGGAAGGACTTAGACGCCGCTAAGGAAGCTGGGATGAGCGAGGGCTTGATCGACCGCCTGCGCCTGACGCAGGGCAGGATCGAAGCGATGGCGGAGGGGCTTTGCCAGGTCGTGGAACTGCCGGATCCGGTGGGCGAAGTGATGGAAACGTTCGAGCGCCCCAATGGGCTGCATATTGAGAAGAGGCGCGTCCCCCTGGGAGTCATCGGCATCATCTATGAATCCCGCCCCAATGTGACGGCGGACGCTTTTGGCCTGTGTTTTAAGGCAGGCAGCGCGGTCATCCTGAAAGGGGGAAGCGACGCGCTGGAATCCAACCTGGCCATTACGGACGTGATCCGCGAGAGCCTGTCTGGAAGCGGCGTCACCCGGGACGCGGTCCAACTCATTACACAGACGGACCGTGGCGTAACCGCCAAGTTCATGCGTATGGACCATTATGTGGACGTATTGATCCCCAGGGGCGGCGCGGGGCTGATCCGTGCGGTGGTGGAAAACAGCACCATTCCGGTGATCGAGACGGGAACCGGCAACTGCCATATTTATGTGGACAAGGATGCGGACCTGGATATGGCGGTGAATATCATCCGAAACGCCAAGACCCAAAGGGTTGGCGTCTGCAATGCCTGCGAATCCCTGGTCATCCATGAGGACGTCATGCAGGACCTGCTTCCCAAGCTGGCGAAAGCGCTTCGGGAAAAGCACGTCCAGATGCGGGGAGATGAGAAGGTACGCACGATCGTGGAGGACTGCATCCCGGCAACCGAAGTAGATTATGGGACAGAATACCTTGACTATGTAATTTCCATGAAGACCGTATCCAGCTTAGAGCAGGCCATAGCCCATGTCAACCGTTACCACACGAAGCATTCCGACTGCATCATCACAAGGGACCCGGAGGCAGCACAACGTTTCCTGTCCGAGGTGGATTCCGCCTGCGTTTACTGGAACGCCTCCACCAGGTTCACGGATGGCTTTGAATTCGGCTTCGGGGCGGAGATCGGCATCAGCACCCAGAAGCTTCATGCCAGGGGTCCTATGGGGCTTAAGGAATTGACCTCATATAAATATGTCATCCGCGGCGCAGGACAGGTCAGAGGGTAGGGGGCAATATGGGGCTGCCAGAGGATAGGAGATAACAGGACCGCCAAAGGATAGGGGATGACGGGGCCGCCAGAGGGTAGCAGACGAAGGGGCTGCCAGAGGATAGCGGATAACGGGACTGTTACAGAAAAAGGACCGGCATGACGAAGTTCGTCATGCCGGTCCTTGCGTTCCCGATTACGGGAAATTTCGCTATGTTGGTGGAACTGACGGAAGACCTTATAACTGAGGGCCTGCGGATACCAGGGCCTTGCCTGCAGGGTTGCCTTCGTACTTGGAGAAGTTCTTGATGAACCTCTGTGCCAAATCCTTCGCCTTGGCTTCCCAATCAGCAGGATCCGCATAAGTATCGCGAGGATCTAAGATGTTGGTGTCAACGCCATTAAGCTCGGTAGGAACCTCGAAGTTGAAGTAAGGGATCTTCTTGGTAGGAGCGCCAGCGATATCGCCGTTTAAGATGGCGTCGATGATGCCGCGGGTATCCTTGATGGAGATACGCTTGCCGGTTCCGTTCCAGCCGGTATTTACCAAATAAGCCTTAGCGCCGTTAGCCTCCATCCTCTTCACCAGCTCTTCTGCATACTTGGTAGGATGCAGCTCCAGGAACGCCTGGCCGAAGCAAGCGGAGAAAGTAGGGGTAGGCTCGGTGATGCCGCGCTCCGTGCCGGCCAGCTTGGCCGTGAAGCCGGACAGGAAGTAATACTGGGTCTGCTCCGGGGTCAGGATGGATACAGGCGGAAGCACGCCGAAAGCGTCCGCGGACAGGA
>CANPWC010000185.1 GCA_947581905.1 uncultured Acetatifactor sp. | reverse complement strand
TCCGCCGCTAACAGCTTCCCCTCTTCAAAGCCATTCACCTCTTGCACCTGAAGGACGATGTTCCTCGGATAGCGTCCCCTTAGGGAGCGCTCGCTGCCGGCATAGAGGCAGGCGGTAGAGGAAAGCGTCACCAGGACCATGGTGCAGAGGATGCAGATGGAAGCCAGCCCGGCGCCGTTACGCTTCATGCGGTAGCACATGGAGGAAACGGACACGAAATGATTGGGGCGGTAATAATAAGGCTTGTTCCTCTGCAGCAGCTTGCAGACTGCCACGGAACCGGAAATGAACAAAAGGTAGGTGGCAAGGATGACCATGACGACGGCGATGAAGAAAACCGGGATCGCCTCGATGGGGTCTTCAATATTGCCTGCCAGGTAATAAGCCTCCGCCAGGATCACCAGCCCCGCCAGGGCGAACAGATAATTGGCGCGGGGAGGCTTCTCCCCCACATCCTCGCTGTGCAGCAGTTCGATCGGGTCCGCCCGCCGGGTCTGCCAGAGGGCGCTTAGGAAAATGCACAGGAAGATCCCCAGGAACGTCTTAGAGGTCACCCAGACGCCTGCCCAATCCACTTTCAGGGTAAAATCCACTTCCCCTATCAGGATGTTGAGCATCAAAAGCTCCGCCAGCTTGGAAAAAAGGATGCCCGCCGCAAGTCCGACGGCAAGGGTGAAAGCGGCTATCATCAGGCTTTCCCAAAAGATCAAATGGGCAAGGTTCCTCTTTTCCATGCCTAGGATGTTATAAAGGCCGAACTCTTTCTTCCTGCGGCGCATCAGGAAGGAATTCGTATAAAAAAGGAAGATCAGCGAAAACAGCCCGATCACATAGACGCCGAACCCCAGGACCACCTGCACGATGTCCCCGCCCCGGATGAGGATTAGGCCGCTGTCCCGCTCCAAAAACAAGATGATATAAAACATCATCACCATCCCGATGCAGGCACACAGGTAGGGGACATATAGCCTTTTGTTCTTCCATATGCCGGACCAGGCCAGCTTCGGATAAAAGACATGCTTCATGACCATTCACCGCCCATCTTCCTGTCACTGCCCGTGGCTAAGACCGTCAGGGTCTCCGAAATCTTGGCATATAATTCCTCATTGGTGCTGTCGCCCCGGTAAATCTGGTGAAAGACCTCCCCATCACGGATGAACAGCACGCGCCCCGCGTGGCTTGCCGCTTTCACGGAGTGCGTCACCATGAGGATGGTCTGCCCGCCCTGGTTGATGGTCCCAAACAGACGCAAAAGCTCGTCCGTGGCACGGGAGTCCAAAGCGCCCGTCGGTTCGTCGGCCAAGATGAGCTTCGGGCCAGTGATCAAGGCCCTTGCCACCGCCGCCCTCTGCTTCTGCCCGCCGGATACCTCATAGGGGTATTTCTTCAAAATGTCGGAAATGCCCAGCCGCGCCGCGATCGGCACCAGGCTGTCGTGCATCTGCCCATAGCGCTTCCCCGCCAGCACCAGGGGCAGGTAAATGTTGTCCTCTAGGGTGAACGTGTCCAAGAGGTTGAAATCCTGGAACACGAAGCCTAAATTATCGCGGCGGAAGGCGGACACCGCGGATTCCTTGATCTGGAACAGGTCCTGCCCATCCAGCAGGACGCGCCCTCCCGTAGGGCGGTCCAGGGCCGCCAGCAGGTTCAAAAGGGTCGTCTTGCCGGAGCCCGACTCGCCCATGATCGCCACATACTCCCCTTCCTCCACGACGAAATTCACGTTTTTCAACGCCTCTACCTTGTTGCCGCCAAACCGCGTGGTATAGGTCTTCTTAAGGCCGTTTACTTCCAATATGCTCATGTTTTCCTCCTTCTTGGGCGCTGCGTCTTCAACGCGCCATTTTCACGCGGCGGAAAAGTCCATCCCTTTCCGTCCTGACGGCAACATTGTATCAAAAAGGAGAAATGGGCCGCCATGGAATGGCCTTACATTTCTCCCTACACTTCTTACATTTTTGTCAGAATTCCGCCTCCGGCAGGCGTCCATTCTATCCTGCTTCCGGCTTCCCGGCAGGCGTCCGGCCATCCTGCTTCCGGCTTCCCGGCAGGCGTCCGGCCATCCTGCTTCCGGCTTCCTAGCAGGCGTCCAGCCTATTCCACTTCCAGCTTCGTCTGCTCCATCTGGATGCGGATGGTGGTGCCTTGGTCCGGTTCGGACTGGGCGCTGATCTCCATTCCCAGGTTCTTGCAGATACGTTTGCACAGGTACAGCCCGATGCCGCTGGCCCTCTTGTCACTCCTGCCGTTGTAGCCCGTATATCCTTTTTCAAAAATACGCGGCAGATCCTGCGGCGCGATGCCGATCCCCGTATCCTGGATGCAGAGCGTGGAGGGCTCCTCCAGGTAAATGGAAACCTTGCCCTGTTCCGTATATTTCAAGGCGTTGGACAACACCTGCTCCAAAACGAAGACCATCCATTTCTCATCCGTCACCACCTGCTTCGAAGTAGGCGTAAACTCCAGGGCGATCTTCCTGTGGATGAACCAGCCGGCGAACTTTTTCACCGCCTGGCGGACCATCTCGTCCAGGTCACAGGAAGCGATCACATAATCCGTGGAAGCAGAGTCCAGGCGCAGGTAAGCCAGCACCATTTCCACATACTGCTCAATACGCAGCACATCTTCCAGGACCGTCCTGGACAGCCTGGAATCTTCCTTCTGCAGGTTCAGGCGTATGGACGCGATCGGCGTCTTGACCTGGTGGACCCAAATGGTGTAATATTCCACCATTTCCTGATACCTTGCCCCCATCTCGTCTTCCCTGCGCCTTACCTCCTTAAAGAGCCTGCCAAGCAGGTCCCGATAAGCTTGTCCTTCCCATGATGCGCAGTCCGGGAGCGCCTCCGGCATTTCCAAGAGCGCTTCCTTAAGCTTCCAGAGCTGTTTCCATTGATAGGACGCGCTGAAAAAATCATACGCCAGCAAAAGGCTTCCCAGCACGCCGCAGATCAGGATCGGATATGCCACGGCCTCCATAGGCAGATGATAAAGGGCGAAAACGCATGCGAAAACCGCGCAAAACAGGATGAACGCCAAAATAACCTTTCTATGGCTTTTCAAATAAATCCGGGCGAACGTGCCGCGCCTGTACTGTTCCTTTTCCATATCCTCCACCGCCTTTCCCTCCCGCCATCCGGCGCATCCTTTGCCTATGCGGTCACTCTACCAGGTAGCCCAGGCCGAACTTGGTCGTAATGAATCCCTCCAGCCCGGCATTGTCCAGCTTCCTGCGCAGACGGTTCACGTTGACGGTCAAGGTGTTGTCGTCCACGAAGCTGTCCGTCTCCCACAGCTTCTCCATCAACCGCTCGCGGCTCACCACCTTGCCCTTGTTTTCCAAGAGCGTATGTAGGATGCGGTATTCATTCTTCGTCAGCTCTATCTTCTCCCCTCCGTAGGAAAGCGTATTATCCCCTGTATTTAAGAGCGCTCCCCGATGTTCCATGATCGGCATGGAAGAGGCGAAGTCATACGTCCGACGCAGCAAGGCCTGGATCTTGGCGATCAGCACGCCGGCGTCGAAAGGCTTGGCGATAAAATCGTCCCCGCCCATGTTCATGGCCATGACGATGTTCATGTTGTCCGCTGCCGATGAAATAAAAATGATCGGCACCTTGGACACCTTGCGGATCTCACTGCACCAATAGTAACCGTTATAAAAAGGCAGCCCGATGTCCAAAAGCACCAGGTGGGGGTCATATCCCGCGAAGACGCCCATCACGTCGCGGAAATTCTGCACC
>CANPWC010000184.1 GCA_947581905.1 uncultured Acetatifactor sp. | reverse complement strand
GCGGAGGCGGAGAACCGTTATGTGTTCCCCTGCAAGAATACAGGGCGCATCTGCCTCTTTACGGATGTCGGCCAGCTCCACACCATCAAGGTGTCCGACCTGCCTTTCGGCAAGTTCCGGGACAAAGGGGTGCCAGTGGACAACTTAAGCAATTACAGTTCCGAGAAAGAGTCGATCGTCTTTGCCGCCAGCCAGACGCAGCTTAACCTGGGACGGCTCTTGTTCGTCACGGCCTCTTCCATGATGAAGCTGGTGGACGGCGGGGAATTTGACGTTTCAAAGCGCACGGTCGCCGCGACGAAGTTATCAGAGAAAGATAAGGTAGTGGCCATCGCCCTCCTTAAGGACCAGAACAATGTGGTCCTTAGGTCCCAGCAGGGATATTTCCTGCGGTTCTCCATCGGAGAGGTCCCGGAGAAGAAGAAAGGTGCCATCGGCGTGCGCAGCATGAAGCTTGCGGACGGGGACTTCATTGAAGACGCCTATTTCTTCCAAAACTCCGTTCCGACGACGATTGAATATAAAGGAAAGCAGGTATCCTTAAACAACCTGAGAATGAATAAACGTGATGCCAAGGGCACGAAGATCCGCATCTAAGGAAATGGCACGGATCCGCCCCCAAAGAAAGGATAGCTATGAGAGTGATCGCCGGAACCGCAAGGAGGCTTCCCTTGCGCACCCCGCAGGGAATGGATACCCGTCCCACGACGGATCGCATTAAGGAAACCTTGTTCAACATCCTGCAGTTCGACCTGCCGGGCTGCGTCTTCGTGGATTTATTCAGCGGGAGCGGAGGCATCGGCATCGAGGCTTTAAGCCGCGGCGCAAAGCGGGCGTATTTCATCGATAATGATCCCAGGGCGATCGCCTGCATCCGGCAGAACCTGGAGTTCACCAAGTTCACGGACCGCGCCACGGTGCTTAAGCAGGACGCTTTAGCGGCCCTGCGCGTCCTTCCGGAGGAAAGGGTGGACCTTATCTTCCTGGATCCGCCGTATCGGCAGGAGCATGAGAAAAGGGCTTTGGAGGTCCTGGCAGGCATGGGGTATGTGACGGAGGAAACGATGATCGTCGTGGAAGCCGCCCTGGATACGGATTTCTCCTACCTTGCGCCCATGGGGTGGGAGGTGGTGCGTAAGAACCGCTATAAGACCAACCAACATATTTTCCTTCGGAAAGAAAGGAGCCATCTATGAAGAGGGCCGTTTATCCTGGCAGCTTTGATCCGATGACTTATGGCCATTTGGACATCATAAGGCGCGCCGCGGAAATTTTTGACGTTTTGATCGTGAGCGTCCTGAATAATATGGGAAAGACCCCATTGTTTTCTGCCGAGGAACGTGTTAAGATATTAGAAGAAGCGACGAAGGACTTGCCTAACGTCCAGGTGGATTGCTTCAGCGGGCTTTTGATCGACTATGCCAGGAAGAATAACATCCATGTGGCGATCAGGGGCTTACGCGCCATCACGGATTTTGAATATGAGCTGCAGCTTGCCCAGACGAACAGCAAGCTTTCCCAGGGAAGGCTTGACACCATGTTTTTGGCGACCAACCTGGAATATGCGTATTTAAGCTCTTCCAGCGTAAAGGAGATCGCCAGCTTCGGGGGGGATATCAGCCAATGTGTTCCGGATTTCGTGGCGGATATGATTTATGAACGGTACGGGTTTGAGAATTTGGTAAAGAATCATGGAAGATAAAGGAGAGGTGGGTATGAGCAGCAAGATCGAACAGATGATTGACGAGATTGAAGAGTATATCGAGGGTTGCAAGCCTCAGTTCATGTCTACTACGAACATCATCGTCAACCGGGAGGAGATGGATTCCCTGTTAAGGGAATTGCGCATGAAGACGCCTGAGGAGATCAAGCGTTACCAGAAGATCATCAGCAATAAGGAAGCCATCTTGAACGATGCCCGGGAAAAAGCGAACGCCATGATTGATGAGGCCACGGCGCAGACCAATGAATTGGTAAGCGAACATGAGATCATGCAGCAGGCTTACGAGCAGGCGAACGAGGTCGTGAGCGCGGCGACGGCCCAGGCCCAGGAGATCCTGGATAATGCCACTATCGAAGCCAATAACCTAAGGCAGGCGGCGCTCCAGTACATGGACGACTTATTGGCGCACCTGGATGGCGTCCTGGGAGAGGCCATCCAGAAATCCACCGACCATTATGAGGGCTTGGTGGGGGCCTTGAACCAATACCGTGACGTCGTGCAGTCCAACCGCGCTGAGCTTCATCCGTCGGAGGATGCGGCCGAGGCGGCTGAGGGACAGGAAGGGGGCCCTGATGTCATTTGACGCGGTGTAAGGTCTTTTTGATGAGGCCGGTGCTTCGTACCGGCCTTATTTGCGTAGAAAGAGGATGCCCCTTAAGCCAGGAAAGTCGCTGGGGATAGGAGCGCCCAGCCCAGGTAATAGAGGGCGGTAAGGACGGTAAGGATGAGTTTGTTCGCCACATAGCCAGAGAAAGAAAGGTTGACGGGGCGGATGATGCTGTAGGTCTGGGCGATGCAGGAGAGGCCTCCGAAAGGCAGCAGGACCAGGGAAAGGAACGGCATCGAAGCGCCAAAGGCTTTCAACCCTCCCGTGATCTCCAGCACCGGCGCGAGCACGCAGGGAAGCCCCAGCGCGTCAGGCACCAGGTTAAGGAGGTTGAATAGGACCATGTAGCCTCCCAGGGTGAGGATGGACTGAATGGCGGATTGGATGGAATCATCGATGTCTTCCAGGATGGCGAGCGCGCTTTTGGCTTGTTGGGGGGAGGGCTGCCCCATCCTGCCTTGCGCCTTATCGTTATCTATGGAGGGGAGTCTGCCGCGGAATTTGGTATGCCTAAGGAAGAGCCCATAAAGAAGCGGCAGCCCATACATGCCGAACAGGTAGGGAGCCTTAAGCTTCCGCTCCAAGAGGGGCAGGGCGAAGCTGATGAAATAGATCGGGCCGATGTTGTTGCAAAAGGATAAGAGAAATTCCCCTTCTTCCTGCGTGACCAGGCCCCGTTCCAGCAGGTCCGCAGTCACTTTGGCGCCCATGGGGAAGCCGCAGAAAAAGCCTGTCAGGATGGCGAAGGATACATTTTTCCGAATATGGAAAAAGAAATCCAGGACAGGATGGAAGATGGCGCAAACCCCTTCCGTCAACCCCAGGCGGATCATGACGCCGGAGAGGATCATGAAGGGCATCAGGGTGGGGATCATGTTCTCAAACCACAGGTCCAGGCCGTTTAAGGCATAATAAAGGGCTGTCTGGGAATGGGTCAAGAGCAGCAGGATGAGGAAAGAAAAGAAGGCTATGTAGAGGACGTATGATCTGGATTTGGCTTGCATGGCTTTTGGGGTAGGCTTATTTTGTTACAATACGATATGAAAGAATTGGGGAAAATATGGTAAGGTTGGATAAATTTCTGTGCGATTGCGGGAAAGGGAGCCGCAGCCAGGTGAAGTCCTTGGTCCGCGCCGGGCTGGTGACGGTCAATGGGGACGTGGCCAAGGACCCGGAACGCAAGGTGGGGACGGGAGACCAGGTCTGCCTGAACAACGAGGTCTGCCGTTATCGCCCTTTCGCTTATTTCATGCTCCATAAGCCTGCGGACGTGGTGTCCGCCACGGTGGATAACACGGCGGATACCGTGCTTTCCCTGTTAAAAGGCGTAACGGACAAGGGCCTGTTCCCAGTGGGGCGGCTGGATATTGATACGACCGGGCTTCTGCTGATCACCAACGATGGAGAGTTGGGGCACCGCCTGACTTCTCCCAAGAGGCATGTGGACAAGGCCTACCTGGTGAAGATCCGAAGCCCCCTGTCCGACCAGGACCTGCGCCTGTTGGAGG
>CANPWC010000183.1 GCA_947581905.1 uncultured Acetatifactor sp. | reverse complement strand
TCGTCGAGGGCGTGGAGCGCAGCGGCATCGTCGGCTGAGTGAAGCGTGCTCGTGAACGAATAAAAATTAAAGGAGGCTTTTAGTATGAAAAAGAAAGCACTGGCAGTATTGCTGGCCGGCCTCATGGTACTCTCCATGACGGCATGCGGCGGCGGTACAGACACCCCTTCCGATTCCTCTCAGGGAACGGGAGAAACCACGCCTGCGGATGACACGCAGGCACCTGCAGACGATGCTGCTCCCGCGGACGACGCAGGGACCGAAGATGAGGCGCAGGCTCCCGCGGACGACGCAGGGACCGAAGATGAGGCGCAGGCTCCTGCAGGCGACGTTACCCGCCACGCTCCTTATGAAGCGAAGGATATGGGCGGCAGGACCATCAAGATCGGACTTTGGTGGGACATCTTCTATGACAGTGAGTATCAGAGCCTGGACGAGATCACCGCTGCAGGCGGCTCCTATGACAACGCTGAGACCGCTCAGATGCAGTTAGACGCGGTACGTGCTGTTGAAGAGAAGTGGAACGTCAAGATTGATTATGTGAACCTTGGCTGGGATGGCATCATGAGCAGCATCAGCACCTCCGTTACCAACGGCACGCCTGACTGCGACATCTACCTGACCGACCTGCAGTTCGGCATCGCGCCCGTTATCAACGGTTATGCGCAGAAGCTGTCCGACATCGCCCCCGCGGATTCCGACATCCTCACCAATGAGGAAGTCTTCACCAGGTTCCCTGTGCTGGGCAATGACGACTATCTGTTCTATGGCAGTTCCACCATCCCTACCGGCGCTTGCTATCTGGCTTACAACGAGTCCATGATCGACGAGGCTGGTTTGGAGTATCCTGAAGTGCTTGCAGAAAGAGGCGAGTGGACTTGGGATAAGTTCGCTGAGTATTGCTCCACCCTGACCCAGGATACCGATGGCGACGGCAACACCGACGTCTATGGTTATGGCGACGTGTTCACCACCACCATCAACGGCTTCTTAGCTTCCAACAATGCCATGATCGCAGGCTCCTACACCGAGGGCTTAAGCGATCCGAAGACCGTGGAAGTGTTCAACTTCCTGGATCGTCTGTACAACGTGGACGGCACTGCAAGGCCTTACGCGGATGACTGGAATGACGACCTGGATGCCCTGTTCCAGAACAAGGTCGCTTTCGCGTTCGTCAACTACTATCAGCTGGTAGATAGGGACATTGACTACAATGTACGTATCTGCCCGGCTCCCGTTGGTCCCAGCGGCGACGGCAGCATGACCCCGATCCAGATCACCAACTGCTACTTCATCCCTGTGGGCGTGGAAGACGCGACCGCTGTGTATGAAATCTTCGAGGAGTTGAACAACTGGTTCGATTATGATACCTCTTACAGGGATGACCCGGCTTGGTTCGAGAGCGGCTTCGTTGATGAAGAGCAGCTGGAACTGGGTTATACCGAAGGCTACAAGTCCGGTCCTGATATGTGGAACTATGTGAGCGGCGCTCCTGTTGGCGACATTTTCTATGCCGTGTATGTCAACAAAGAGATGACCGTATCCCAGGCGATCGAGTCCTACAAGCAGACGATGCAGGATGCCCTGGATGCGATGACCGCGAACATTAAATAAGTAAGCAAGCCCCGGTCCGGGAAGTTTTCTTCCTGGACCGGCAAGAGGGGGCGCCTGGGCCAAAGGGAGGCAACCAACCTTTGATCCCGGGCGCTTCTTTTCTCAAAGGACGCGGACGGCGACAGGTGTGCGCCCTCTTTTAAGGGCACGACGCGTGAATCCTTGGAATGGGCGGGCGGAAAGGATGTTATGAGCAGTATATTTGGACAGGATACGGTATTTTTCAGGGGAATGAATCAAGTGGGGAACGTGATCGCCGTGACGCTTCTGTGGCTGTTGGGCTGCCTGCCCATCGTGACCATCGGGACCTCCTGCATCGCGATGTATTATACGATGGTGAAAGCGGTGCGGCACGGGGAAGGGTATGTGTCCCGGGAATTCTTCGGCGCGTATAAGAGGAACCTGGGAAACGGGATCTGGCTGACGATCGTCTTCCTTTTGCTGGCTGGCGTGCTTGCCATCGACCGGATCTATATGGACCAGCTGGGCACGGGGACGGCGAACGCCATGAGCCTGGGCTATACGCTCCTCATCCTGGTGGCGGCAAGCGTCTTCCTTTATATCTGGCCTGTCGTGTCCCGGTTTACGATGGGGAAGTGGGCGTGCTTTCGGCTGTCCCTTCTGATGGTGTTCCGCCACCTGCCTTATACGGTGCTCTTCCTGGCCATGTGGATCTTGAGCATCTGCATCGTCGTGCTGATCCCGGTGCCGATGACGTTCATCATCCCGGGCGGATGCTGTTACCTGGAATCTTTCCTGATGGAGAAGCTGCTTCGGAAGTACATGGCGAAGCCGGAGACGGAGGAAGACCTGGAGAAGTGGTATTACAAGTGACGCCGCGGGAAGCGGGGCGCAAAAAGATTGCAATTTATGGATAAGTAAGCTAAAATGGGAAAAACGGCCCCTGGGCGGGGAGAAGAAAGGAGAGGCCTTAGGCTGACGTTATGGCGGTTTATGTTGATGAAAAAAATGGTCTGTTCCAATTAGACACGAAGAATACAAGTTATGTGGTGGGCCTGGCGGACCAGGAAAAGTTCCTGGGGCATGTCTATTATGGCCCCAAGATCAAGCCACAGGATTCGTCCTATCTGATGAGGACGAAGGAAGCCCCGTTCGTCCCGTCTGTAAACGAGAGGGACAGGACTTCTTTTTATGACCAGTTTCCGTTTGAGTATACGGGGAACGGCCTGGGGGATTACCGGGAAAGCGTGTTGATCGCGCAGCGTCCGGATGGAAGCCGCGGCGTCAAGGTGACGTGCCAGGGTTATGAGGTTTTGGAGCAAAAGCCTGCCTTGCCGGGCCTGCCTGCCACCTTTGGATGCGACGGCAAGGCGCTGGTGCTGCACTGCGGCGATGCGCTTTTGGGGCTGTCCGTGGACCTGGCCTACGGCGTGTTCGAGGAAGAAGACGTGATCACCCGCAGCGTGACGGTGCGCAACACGGGCGCGGAGGAACTGACGCTTTGCAAGGTTTATTCCCTTTGCATGGACATGGAGGACAGGGGATACAGGATGCTTACGCTGCATGGTTCCTGGGCCAGGGAACGGCAAACGGACCTGCGTCCTTTAGGGTACGGGAAGCAAAGCGTAGGCTCCCTGCGGGGGGAAAGCTCCCATCAGGAGCATCCGTTCCTGGCGCTTGTGGGACCGGAAGCTTCCAACGAGGCAGGGGAGGTGTTCGGGATGCAGCTTGTTTATTCAGGCAATTTCCTGGCCCAGGTGGAGAAGACCCAGATGGATTGCCTGCGCGTGGTCATGGGCATCCATCCGGAAGGCTTCGGCTGGGTGCTTCGGCCCGGGGAAGAGTTCGTCGCCCCGGAGGTGGCCTTGACCTATTCCGCCCAGGGCATCGGGCGGATGTCCCGCAACTTCCACGACCTGATCCGCCGCCATTTGATCCGCAGCCCCTATCGCGACAGGAAGCGCCCGATCCTGATCAATAACTGGGAGGCAACCTATTTCCAGTTCAACACGGAGAAGCTTTTGTCCATCGCAAAATGCGCCGCCGACTTGGGGATCGAGATGCTCGTCATGGATGATGGCTGGTTCGGGAAGCGCAATGATGATAATTCCAGCTTAGGGGACTGGGTGGTGAATGAGGAAAAGCTGCCCGGAGGCCTGTCCCATTTGGTGGAGGAGGTCAATCGCCTGGGGTTGAAGTTCGGCATATGGTTCGAACCGGAGATGATCTCCCCGGATTCCGACCTATACCGTGCCCATCCGGATTGGGCGATCCAGATCGCGGGGAGGGAGCCGGCCCGCGATCTGGATCGCCCAAT
>CANPWC010000182.1 GCA_947581905.1 uncultured Acetatifactor sp. | reverse complement strand
TGCCGTGAGGAACCTCCGGGTGCGTCAGGAAATAACGCGCCATGCCCATGATCTCCGCGATCCCCGCCTTGTCATCTGCGCCTAAGAGCGTGGTCCCATCCGTCACGATCAGGTCCTGCCCCACATAATCCGACAGCGCCGGGAACTGGGATGGGCGAAGCGTTATGCCCAATTCCTGGTTTAAAACGATGTCCCCTCCGTCGTATCCTTCCACGATGCGGGGCTTTACCTGCGCCCCGCTTACCGCCGGGGACGTGTCCATATGGGCGATAAAGCCCAGGACGCACGCATCCTCACAGCCCTTCGAGGCGGGCACGGTGGCATATACATAGCAATGCTCTTTATCATAAGTGACTTCAGATGCGCCCATCTTAGCAAGCTCTTGTGCCAAAAGCCCCGCCAGGGCATGCTGCTTCGCCGTGCTGGGCACGCTCTTTGATTCCTCGTCAGAACAGGTATCTACCTTGACATATCGTAAAAAATCCGAAACGGTCTGTGACAATGTCATTTCTTCTTCCTTCTTTCCTGCTTTTTCCAGATTTTACGCGTCATAAGCGCTCTTAAGAGGAAGCCGCATCCTATGCGTCTTCCTCGCCTATCCCAACATTATACTTGCTTTTTGCCCAAAAGTAAAGAAAAAAAAGCCCTTTCAACGCTTCTGGAAACGCTTCTTGCGCTTTCCGTAGAGGCGTACGTCTCGGCAGATCTCGCCCGACAAGGCGATGAGGCAGATCAAGTTGGGGATCGCCATCAGACCGTTGCACAGATCGGAAAAATCCCAGGCCACGCCCAGGGGACAGACCGCGCCGACCAAAGAAGCGAGGGCATAGAAGAAGCGAAAGGCCAGGCGGCCGGACCTTGCCCTCACCAGATAAGTGAATGCCGTTTCCCCTTGGTAGGCCCAGCCCAAGATGGTGGCAAAAGCGAATAAGATGATGCCTAAGCCTGCCAGGAGGATCCCGCCTGGCCCGAAAGTCGTGCGGAAAGCGGCGGACACCAGCGCCGCCCCGGTCAACGCTTCCCCATTTTGCGCAAGCTTCCCCAGGACGCCGGACGATGCCAGGGCAAGCCCCGTCATGGTACAGACCACGGCCGTATCCAGGAAAACGCCTGTCATGCTGATGTAGCCCTGCAAAATAGGGTCATCCGTCTGCGCGCTGGCGGCGCTGATGCCTGACGCGCCAAGCCCTGCCTCATTGGAAAACACCCCTCTGGAAACGCCCCAGCGAAACGCCGTCCCAAAGCTGCCTGCCAGGTGCCCACCCACCCCTCCGGCCACGCTGCGGGGGGATAACGCCATCGACAGGATCATCCATAAGCCCTCAGGCAGGGCATGCAGGTGGGTGAAAATGATGGCGGCGCACCCCGCCAGGTAAAGGAGCGCCATGCCCGGCACCAGGACCTGGGCCACCTTGGATATGCTGCGGATGCCTCCTAAGACCGCCAGGATGCAGGCCAACGTAAGGAAAAGCCCTGCCAGGGGGCGGCCGACCCCAAACGTCCCCTCCATCACTTCCGCGATGGAATTGGCCTGGACCATATTGCCCATGCCAAAGGAGGAAAGCACCGCGAACACGGCGAAAAGCGCCGCCAGGACGCGCCCCGCCCTTTTGGGGGCAAGCCCCTTGGAAAGGGTGTACATGGGGCCGCCCATGGGACGGCCGTCTTTCCCAAAGACGCGGTAGCGCACCGCCAGGGCGCTTTCCGCCAGCTTGGTCGATAACCCCACGAAAGAGGATAAGACCATCCAGAACAACGCACCCGGACCGCCCAGGACCATGGCCGTGGCCACGCCCACGATGTTTCCTGTGCCAATGGTGGCCGCCAGTTCCGTCATGAGGGACGAAAAAGGGGAGACTCCCTCCCCTTTCTTTGCCTTCCTTTCCTGAAAGCCGCCCCTAAGGGCCTGGCCCAAGGCCCAGCCTAAATTGCGCAGCGGCAGGAAGCGCATCCGAACCATTAAGTACAGCCCCGTCCCCAACAAAAGGACGGTAAGCCAAGGGCCCCATACCAGGGCGTCCAATCTGCCAAGCCATGCGCCAAACCCATGAAATCCGTCCATAATCCCCCAAACGCTTAAGGTTTGCTTGGAACATTATATCTTCCCTTAAGGCGGATTATGCCTCTTTTAGGGCGTTAGGACCTTTTTTCGGACTTTGCCAGCTCCTCCAGATATTCCTCCAGCGTCAGATCGTTTTCCATAATGTATGTGGCCGCTTCCACGCCCACATATCGGAAGTGCCAGGGCTCATAATCAATGCCGGTGATATCCTCCTTGCCCTGGGGGTAACGAAGGATGAAGCCATATTCCTGGCAATGCTCCTGCAGCCAGAGGCATTCCTTGGTACTGGCCTGCTTATCGTCCAACATCTGGTAGTCCAGGGATACGATGTCGAAGGCAAGCCCTGTGGAGTGCTCGCTGTATCCCGGCGGCATGGTTTCCCGGGTCACTTCCTCATAAGCTTCGTCATAAGTATAGCCTTGCCGCATAAGCGCGTCGATGTCCTCGTCCAATAATTCCTGCTGCCGCTCCACCGAACGATAGGAGGAACAGATCTCAAAGCGAAGCCCCTCTTTGCGCCCTGCCTTGAGCATATCGTTCAAGGGCTGGTAAGCCAGCTCTGAAGCACGGTTGGTCCCGTCCGGCATCTTCAAAAGCTTCAGCTCATAATCATCGGGAAGCTTATATTCCTTGTTGACCAAAAGCAGCAAAGGCATCTCTTCCCAGATCCAGCTAAGGTCCGCCCCTCCCGCATCAGACAAGGAATCGTTCCCCGATACGCCGCCCAAGCCCCCTCCCTCATCCGCCGCGTCCGTCCGGCCAGGGGAAGCGTCCGTCTCAGTCCCATCCTTTCCCTGTTGGGAGATGTCCGGCTGCGTCGTCATGGATTGGGCCCCCTGGACGGCTTGCCCGGAGATATCCACGGCATCCCCCGATGCTAAGGCAAGCTCGTTATAAATGGCCTTGCGCATCCGTTCGCCCCCGATATGGCAGCCTGCCAGGTACGCTGCAGCCACAAGCAGCGCCAGCAAGGCCAGCCGCAACAGCAGCGCGCACGCAAAGGAACGGTGTTGCTTTTTGACGATTTGTTTTCTCTTCTTATCCAAAGATCCATGCCCCCTAAGTATTTTCTATTCCGTCCCTTTCGTTTGCTTCAATTCATTTGAAGCCCTTTGCTGTCTAACGGCAAGAGGTCCGCCAGTTCCTGGATCCCGAAGCACATGCCCGGCATCTCATAGAAGTCGTCTGTCGCGAAATACCAGGCGATATGCAGACTTCCTTCGGGAAACAGCATGTTCCACACCACTTCCTTCATCTCCACCTGGCCGCCCGCCGTGGCCCCATCGTCCCAAGAGGCCTGAGCGGATCCCGCTTCCTCCCCCTTGGCCATAATCCCCAGGGAATCGGAAACCTCCAGCCCGACCCCCTCCTGTGCGCCGTCTTTCCATTGCGGGGCAGGCCCTCCCAGGAAGCCGATCTCTTCCAAGGCCACGTCATCCGCCCCATAATCCATGATGAAAAAGCCAGGCATCTCATCCAAAAGCAGCGCCGGTTCAATATTCCCCTCCAAGATGGACTGCCACGTCTCCTTGATTGCCGGACTGTATACCTCCTGGTAATAAATCGTGCTATCCTTGGCGTCGATCAGGAAACGTATCTTGTCATGGTCCCCGATTTCCTGTTCCAGTTCCAGGTACCAGCAAAGCAAGGTCGTGCCACCCACGCTATCAGCGCTGTAGATCACATAATACTCGCTGCGGGCCAAATGGAAGATGTCAAAGAAATCCACCATGCCGCTGGTTTCATATAATCCGTAGAGGATCCAATACATGTTTTGCGCCTGCAGCTGATGGAGGAACAAATCTTTCAGATCTTCCTCCGGGAACTCGGCGTCCGTGGAAAGGATGTAATACTGGGTCCCTCCCGCGAGGCTTTTGGCC
>CANPWC010000181.1 GCA_947581905.1 uncultured Acetatifactor sp. | reverse complement strand
TAAGCCATGTGGCCCAGGACATTCTTCATATCCTGCCCGGTCTCATAGGAAACATCGGTGAACAGGCCGAACGCCGCGATATAGACGAAGACATCCTCGTTAAACGCGCCGATGTCACAGGCCAGGTCCTCTCCCAGCACGATGGTCTCCGCGGCCTGCACCATGTTTTTAGGAAGCCCCAGGCTTCCGCCGAAGTCATTGGTGCTGCCCGCCGGGATGTAGCCGATGGGCGTGCCGAACCCGCTCTTCATCATGCCTTTGACCACTTCGTCCAGCGTCCCATCCCCGCCGCTGCATACCACCAGTCCATACTCCGGGGAACGGCCTGACACGATCTCAATGGCGTCCCCCCTTTTCTGCGTGGGACAGACCGTCATTTCATAGCCTCCCGCGGCAAAAAGCTCCAGGATGTCAGACAGCTTCGTCTTGATCTGCGCCTTCCCTGCCTTAGGATTATACACCATCAGCATTTTCTTGTCAGCCATATTTCCTCCATTCCGAAGCGCTTGCGCGAAGTTCCTTTCCTATCCGATGAACCGGACCTTAGCGGCGCATCCTTCCCTACGACGAAAAACAGAATCAACAGAAAAATACTTCCCCATTGATCCTGTCTTTCCAAAAGTCAAGCCATCTCTTACTATGCTACGCCTACGCCGCTCAAAAACTTCTCGATGTCTTCCACTGCCGCTTGTTCGTCAGGGCCGTCCGCCGTTACAACGATGCTCTCGCCATTGTTCAGCCCTAAGCTCATCATGCCCATGATGCTCTTCGCGTTCACCCGTTTGTCGCCTGCCTGGACATAGACGGAGCTGTCATACTTGCTCGCCACCTGCACCAATACGGCCACGGGCCTCGCTTCCAACCCATTGCTCAGCTTGATTTCAATCGCCTTCTGTGTCATAATAATTCCTCCTCTTTTTTACGTCCTCAACCTCTCGGCTATCTCGCCAAGCCTCCGAAGCCTGTGGTTGACGCCTGACTTGCCCACAGGCGGATCCAGGTATTCACCCAGCTCCTTCAGGGGGGCGTCCGGGTATTCCAACCGCACCTGCGCCATTTGCCTTAAGTTCTCCGGCAGGTTTTGGAACCCGTATTTCTCCCGCAATAGCTCGATGTCCTCGATCTGCCTGCTGGCCGCGTTCACGGTCTTCGTGATGTTCGCGGCTTCGCAGTTCACACGCCGGTTCACGGAGTTGCGCACTTCTTTTAAAATGCGCAGGTTTTCCAGATTCATCAGCGATACGGGGGCCTCCATGGCGCCCAAGAGCTCCACGATGCCTTCCCCTTCCTTAAGATAGACGACGTAATACTTTTTGCGAAGGATCACCTTCGCATCTATCTCAAATCCCTGTATCACTTCACAAAGTTGTCTGGCTTTCTCTTCATTGCCGCATACGAACTCCAGGTGATACCCCTTGCGGGGATCGCTCATGGAGCCGACGCTTAAGAAAGCGCCTCTCATAAATGCCCTTTGACAGCAGGAATTTTTAATGAGCACATGGCTGACAGGTCCTGACAGGTCTCCAAATTTACGGTAGAATACCTCCATCTCTTCCTCGCCCAGTCCCGCGCCATAGTCTATATTAAATGTTTTTTTCAATAATGTAAAGCATTTTCTTAGAATTGCTTCATTTTCTATCTGAAAACCAATCGTATACCTGCCGTTTTCATCCCGTCCATACTGCCCGCTATAGTTAAGCAGGGCCGCCAGTTCCGCGATCTGGCAGTGGCGCGCCGGACTGTAGCGCTTTGCCAATTCCTCTTTTACATCCTTTGAAAATGACATCTCATTACAAACTCCTATTGTACACGTCCCGATGGTAAAGCTTGAGCCCATAGCTCCCTTTATCCTTTAAGCGTCGATACAGCTCGTTCGCCAGCGTCACGCTGCGGTGCTTCCCGCCCGTGCATCCCACCGCCACCACCAGGTGGTACTTCCCCTCTTTCACGTAATTGGGGATCAAAAAGCGGATCATGTCCGTCAGCTTCTGCATAAACTCTTCCGCCTCCGGAAAGCCAAAGAGGTAATCCTGCACTTCCTTGTCATTGCCTGTCTTATGCTTCAAAGCCTCAATATAAAACGGGTTCGGCAGGAACCTCACGTCAAACACCAGGTCGGCGTCAGAGGGAATGCCGTGTTTGAACCCGAAGGACATGACCGTGACTATGAGACTATTATATTCTTCATTCCGGACAAAAATACGGTCCATCTCTTCCTTTAATTCCCTCGTCAGAAGATGGGTGGTGTCCATGACGTAATCTGACTGCCTGCGGATGTTCTCCAGGACCTTGCGCTCCTTGCGCACTCCCTCTTCCAGACGCCCCTGGGGCGCCAGGGGATGCACCCTCCTGGTCTCCTTATACCGTTTGATAAGCACGGAATCGTCCGCTTCCAAGAAGAGGATCTCCAGCTGGTATCCGCTGTTTTTCAGACGTTCCAGCACCATGGTGGCATCTTCAAAGGATTGCCCCGCCCGCACGTCCAGCCCGAGGGCAACCTTCGTGATCTCGCTGTTCGGCGTGGCGATCAGCTCCACGAACTTGTCGATCAGGGACACGGGGAGGTTATCCACGCAATAGAAGCCGATATCCTCCAACATTTTCAATGCCGTGCTTTTGCCGCCGCCGCTCATTCCCGTTACTACTACAAATCTCATTTTCTCTCCTGTTTATTTCCCGCGCCGAAACGAGGGCTTTCGGATGCCGCCTCCAGCATGCCGCTTCCGATATGCCGCTTCCTTGGCGCTTTCCCCCGTGATGCCTTCCCTGCGGCGCTTTCCTACAGCCCTTGCCTAAACTCCCCTAACAGGATCACTTCCGGCTCCAGCTCCACGTCAAACGCCTCCTTGACCCTGCGCCTGGCTTCCCGCATCACGTCCGCCACATCCTGCGCGGTCGCGCCTCCCATGTTGACGACGAAGCCGCAATGCTTGTCGGATACCCGAGCGCCTCCGACTTGGAAGCCCCTCATTCCAGCCTTCATGATCAGTTCTCCCGCGAAATGCCCCTCGGGACGCTTGAACGTGCTGCCCGCGCTTGGGTACTCAAGGGGCTGCTTCTCCCGGCGTCTGCGCGCCAGGTCGTCCATGGTTTCCCGAATCTGGATGCGGTCGCCCTCCTGAAGCCTAAGCTCCACCTCCGTCACGATCAGGGGACGCTCTTTCAGGATGCTGTAACGGTAGCCGAACTTCATCTCTTCCTTAGGGAAATCAAGCAGCCTGCCTTCTTCATCCAACGCCGTGACCCGCGTCACGACCTGCTTCAATTCTCCGCCATAGGCCCCGGCGTTCATGACCACGCCGCCCCCGATGGAACCGGGGATGCCTGACGCGAACTCCAAGCCTGTCAGGCTATGCTCCAACGCCTCCCTGGCGACCTGGGACAGGAACGCCCCGGCCTGGGCGATGATCCGGTTTCCCTCCACCTGGACCTTGGACATCGCGGTCCCCATATGCAGCACCGCTCCGCGTATCCCGCCGTCCCCTACCAAGAGGTTGCTTCCGTTCCCCAGGAGGAAATACGGGATGCCTTCCTGATTCAAATACTGCTGGAGGTCCCTTAGTTCTTCTACGCCTCCCAACTCGATCAGGACGTCCGCGGGACCGCCGATGCGGAACGCCGTGTGCTTCTCCATGGATTCCTGCTGGAAAATTCTATCTTCCGGTACGATCTTCCGTAAAGCTTCCATTACTGCTTCGCCGATCACATTAACCTCCATGGGCCCCTAGCCATTTTCAGATTTGATTTAAAAACAATCCTGCCGCGCCATAAATGCCGGCATCGTTCCCCAGCGTGGCCAGGACGAATTCCGCATGCCGGCAGGCGTGGAACACATATTTTTCAAAAGAAGGACGGATATAATCAAAGAGGATCCCTCCCGCCTTGGACACGCCGCCGCCGATGACGAACACTTCCGGGTTCACCACTGCCGCGATGATGGAAAG
>CANPWC010000180.1 GCA_947581905.1 uncultured Acetatifactor sp. | reverse complement strand
TGTCTGGGGCGATGAATTCAAGGTGGAAGAGGTGTTCATGAACTATTTTTCCAATGCGGTGAACCATTGCATGGACATGCGGGGGAAGCTTCCCGGCTGCGCGGCGGACGGTTCTTCTTCCGCTTCCGGCAAGATCATTGACATCCGCCTGGAGCAAGGGCAGGATAAGGTCCGCGTCCAGGTATTCAATACAGGGGAGACGATCCCGGAGGAATCCCTTCCGCATTTGTGGGAGAAGTTTTACAAGGTTGACAAGGCCCGTACCCGGGAGTATGGGGGCAGCGGGGTAGGGCTGTCCATCGTCAAGGCGATTCAGGAATCCATGAACCAGGCCTACGGGGTGCAGAATTATGAAAACGGCGTGGCGTTCTGGTTTGAATTGGAGAAATGTGAGAAACCATGAACAAGGAACAAGAAAAGAAGGAAAGGGTCTTGTTGGTCGGGGCCGATGTGGGACAGGAAGACGATTTTGACCGTTCCATGGAAGAATTGGGGAGCCTGGCCGAAGCCTGCGGCATGGAGGTGGCGGGGCTCATCACCCAGAAAATGGGTTCCATCAACAAGGCGTTTTATATCGGGACGGGCAAGGTCCGGGAAGCAAGGGACTATGCCCGGGACATTGAGGCCGACCTGGTGGTTTTTGACGACGCCCTGTCCCCGTCCCAGGCACGGAACTTAAGCGAGGAGCTGGGGCTGCCGGTCATGGACCGCACGAACCTGATCCTGGATATTTTCGCTACCCGGGCGCAGACGTCACAAGCCAAGCTGCAGGTGGAATATGCCCGCCTGCAATACCTCCTGCCTCGGCTGGTGGGCATGGGGGAGGCTTTAAGCAGACAGGGCGGCGCCAGCGGCAGCAAAAGCAGCAAGGGCGCCGGAGAGAAGAAGCTGGAGCTGGATCGGCGTAAGATTGAACATCGGTTGTCGGAATTAAAGAAGGAATTGGAGCAGATTTCCAAAGGGCATCAGACCCAACGGAAGAAAAGGAGCGGCTCTAGGATCCCCCAGGTCGCCCTGGTGGGTTATACCAACGCGGGGAAATCCACGATCTTAAACCGTATGGTGGAACGATATGGCGGGGATGCGGGCAAGCAGGTCCTGGAAAAGGATATGCTGTTCGCCACCCTGGACACTTCCGTGCGCAAGATCGAAACGGGGAACCATAAACCATTTTTCCTGGTGGATACCGTGGGCTTCATCCATAAGCTTCCCCATGACCTTGTGCAGGCGTTCCGTTCCACGCTTGAGGAGGTCAGGGACGCGGACCTTTTGGTGCAGGTCGTGGATTTCTCTGATCCGAATTACAAGCAGCAGATGGAAGTCACGCGCAAGACCTTGGAGGAGCTGGGGGCGGGGGACGTCCCCATGGTTTATGCTTATAATAAGGCGGACCTTACGGATGTGGACAAGCTGCCCAAAAGGCGTGGCGATCATCTCTACCTGTCCGCAGCGTCTGGGCTTGGGATCCCCCAGCTGGCAGACATGGTCCAAGAGAAGCTGTATGCGGGGCTTAAACAGGCTTCCTTCCTGATTCCCTATGAGAAGGGGTCAATCGCTTCTTATTTGTGTGAAAATGCCGTGGTGTTGCGGCAGGAATACCGGGAGGACGGGATCTGCCTGAGCCTGGAATGCCTGGAACAGGATGCGCAGCGGTACGGGCGCTATCGGATGCAGGCATAAGTAAGACGAGGGATGGAAGGACAAGGAAAGACGTAAGAAGGGAGGGCGGAAAGATGCCGGCTTTCATGGAAGAGAGGACGGATGCGGCGGCTATGCTGGCGAAATTGGAAGAAGAGATCGCAGGCTGGAAGAGCAGGTCCCGCGATATCTATTTCACCCGATATTTACTGGATCAAAAGCAGCGGCTGGAGGAACTGAAACGGTCCGAAGCGCTGGACCTGGCCTCGCTGGAGCGGCTGCGGGAGGAGCTATATCGGAATTACCAGGTTTATCTGCAGAGGAACTTCCCCGGCATTGTCCGTCCCTATGGAATGGGTCCGCAGGGGATGCCCCCTGTGAATGCCCCTGGGATGGGTCCGCAAGCTTTCGTGGGCCAGCCAGGTTCCGTGGGCCAGCAGCCCTTTATGGGACAACAGGGTCCCGTGGGTCAGCAGCCCTTTATGGGACAACAGGGTCCTATGGGCCGGCAGCCCTTTATAGGGCAACAAGGTCCTATGGGCCAGCCAAGCCCCATGGGGCCGCAAGCCTCAAAAGGGCAGGAGACGGAATCAAAGGTCGCCATTGCGGTGTTCAGCGTGGTCGGAGCCGCATTTTTGCTGGCAGCCTTCGTCATCTTGGGAAGTTACATGGCCGGCCTATGGAAAGGGATATGCCTTTATTTGATTTCTTCCCTGGTGGTGCTGTTCGCGGAAGCGGTCGTTTATCGAAAGAACCAAAAGATCGGCTCCCTGTTGTCCGCCATCGGCCTTGGCTGCCTCTATCTTTCTACCGCGACCAATTATCTGCTCCTTCATAATTTCGGCTTGATCGCCGCCATCCTCTTTACAGTGGCGATCACGGTGGCCGCGACTATTTGGAGCCGGGTCCGGGACAGCGGTTCCATGCGCCTGGTCAACCTGTTGTCCTGTTATATTTGCTTCCTGTTATTCCCCGTGGAGGGCAGGAACGAGTTCCTGGTCCTTTCCGTCCTGTTGATCGGGCTGAATTTGTTGTGTATTTTCATCTCCGTGCGGAAATCATATCCCTGGCTTTGCGGCGTCCACTTTTTGGCGAACCTTTTTTTCACCTCCATCCTGGAGAGGAAAGCGCTTGGGGCAGGCGTGGCCACGGCAGCGGTATTGTTCTTCCTGTTCTCCAATTTCATCCTGGAGGGGATATTGTTCCAGAAGCTGCTGGTTTATCTGAACCGGGCAAAGGGCAAAGTGGATCAGCAGGCAAAGCCCTGGTGCTATTTCTTCTATGCGTTTAGCCTTCTGCTCTATATCGGCATGTTCAATATGCCCCTTTGGAACCATGCGTCAGATCGGATGGCGGAATATGGCGGACTGGCCGTATGGGCGATCATTTGCATTGGGTTCTTCCTGGCTGCCATAGAAGAGCAGCAGAGATGGACTTATTATTATCTGATGCAGTTGGTCGCCGTCGTCTCTTTCCTTTGGAAAGGAAGCGAGGCGCAAGGGCTGGTCTGCGTCTTGGTCTTGTTCCTCATATCCAAAGCATTATGCGGCATCCGCGCCCTGGGGGTGGACGACGCCATCGTCACCGCCATCGCCTGCCTGGAGCTTCTGTATCATTGCGGCCACGTCCTGTCCTGGTTCTTATTCGTGGGGATCCTGTTGTCTGCCCTGACGATATCCAGGTGGCAGATTTATTATAAAATATGGATCACTGCCACGGCCGCGCTCTACCTTGTCAACTTGACGCCTTTTGATTTAAAGCCCGTCGTGTTCTTCGGGGTCCTTTTCCTGGGGCTATTCCTGTTCTCCAAGCGCCGCCAGTGGCGCTGCCGGGAAGATGCCATATTCTGCTGGGTCATTTTGGGCCTCCAGGCATTTGGTCTCCTGGCGCTATGCATGCCTTTGGCCAGAGGGGCCCACATCATGCATTTTTCCATGCTGGTGATCGGCCTGGCGACGCTCTTTATAGCGGTGGATGATTCTTATGGGCAGGTCGTGAAGTGGAAAGGGCTGATGTTGGCGGGCTTCCTTACCTATATGGCCCTCGTGGCGGATTGCGGGCCGCGTCTGGCGAAGAGCGCCCTGTTCATGGCGATCGCCCTGGGCAGCCTTATCTTCGGCTTCGCCCGGAAGCAAAAAAGCGTGCGCATTTTTGGGCTGGTCCTATCTTTGACAGCTTGCGGCAAGATCGCCCTATATGATGTCTGGGGTTATGACGCCCTGGCAAGGATGATCCTCTTTTTTGCCGTGGGCTTTATCGTGCTGTTAGTCGCAATCGCATATATCCTTTTGGAGAAGAAAGTCTGAAGACCTGAAAAAATGTGAAAATTTTTTGAAAAAAGCTGTTGACAAACTCAAAAAGATATGATACCTTATAAAAGCTGTCGCTGATGAATACTTACGGCAGCGAGAAAGCACCTTGACAACCAAACAGCAATGCGACCCTGAAGATTCCAGGAGGGGCGTTAAGCCCCGAT
>CANPWC010000179.1 GCA_947581905.1 uncultured Acetatifactor sp. | reverse complement strand
CTTAGGGGTGGCGCTGCCGTTTATCTGCCGTCCGTGCTTAGATCCTCCGACAGCTCCGGGCCAGGCTCCTGGGCTTCGTCCAGGAGGAAGTAGGAATGGACGCTGTCGACGGCAAAGCGAACCGTGGTCACGCCGTCAGCCACCGTGTAGGAATCGGGCTCCTGCCTGGTCCCGGCGTGGGGGTCCCACAGCATGGGCCGCCGCATTTCCTGTCGAACCGTCACTTTCGCCTGGAAAGCGGTGTCGCTGGCGTTGGAGAAGTAATAGAGGTCCCGACCGCCTTTCACCTTATGAAGATAGCAGAAATTGCCGTCTTGCAGGGTTAGGCCGTCTACGCCGTCAATTTCCACGTCATAAACAGGGCACAGCTTTGCCAGAGCTTCCTTTAACCCTGCGGCGTAGTCCGCCCCCAGGAAGATGGCCTTCCCGCCGGCGGCATTGGAGGTTTCCTTGCACGCCGTGGGACCAATGGACAGGTCCTCCCCCTGGGTATTGCAGGTTTCAGATTGGGGATAGAAGTCCGCTTCCTTTACTCCGAACATCTCTTCCATGGTCGCCGTTACTTCCGCGTCGCCGCCAAATTCGGCTGACTGGTGGGGCAGGCGGGTGGTGGCGACCACCTTGCCGCCGGCATCGTAGAAAGCCTTGGCCTGCCGCAGGGCGGCCAGGGAAATGACCGACTGGCCCGGTAAGATCAGGACCTTGTAGGTTTCTTGGTTGACCTCATTGTCCAGCCGCAGCATGTCCCCCTGGATGGTGGTCTTTTGGGCCAGCACATCGGGATGGAGGTAGGTGTAATCCTTGTACAGGGAAGTCATCAGCAGCTCGCCCACCTGCATATAGTCGGCTTCGGCTGGGGTCACGCCGCCGAGATAGGGGTCGCCGGCATCCAGCCTGGTACTGCTTTGCAGGCTGTCGATGGGGTAGAGCAGGGCGATGTCGGCTACATGACGGCCGCCCTGGAGCATGGTTTGCAGCCGGCCGACAAACTGATTGTAGGCCGCCAGCTTCGGACCGTATTGTTGGCTCCGGTAAGACAATTCGGGCGGGTTGTCGATATGCTCCCGGTTGTTATGCCAGATGGCATGGGGAATGATGAAATTGATCCCCTTGGCGAACTGTTCCATGGTATCCTTGTACATGGCGGTGATCCCGACCCCTTCCCCCATGGCGCCGAAGCTTTCCGACATCACCAGGGGCTTATCGTAATTATTGGCCGCCGAGGAAATGATCTTGTATACTTTCAAGGAGCGGTACCGGTTGACGATGTCGTCCACCCCGGGAATGGCCTGTTGCTCGAATACCTGCATTAAATCCCCGGTCAGGCCAGTGGGGTTTAACGGTTCCTCCTGGTCCTGGTGGCCGGTGAGACGGATCCCATGGGCGGTGCACCAGGCATCCACTTTCCTGATATAATCCCCGTACAGCTTGGCGCGGAACCCGAACAGGGCATTCCGTGCGGCGGCGGTATTCTCCCCAATATCGTACCACAGGGCGGGGTAGAGGGTGATGGGATTGTAGCCATGCTCCGCCTTGAACATCTGATTGAACCGTCCGGTCCAACTGCGGCCTCCGGCATGGTAGAGGCCGGGCTCGTCGTAAAAGGCCGTATCGATGGTGGTGCCGAAATGGTCGGGGAAATGGGAATAGTAAGCCTCAAAGGTCACGTCGATATAGTCCTGCACCGCATCCGGGTCCAGATAATCCACGCAGGGATACCCATCTTTCACCGTAGCAAAGGACATGACCTGCCACTCCCCCTCCGGTAAGTCGTACTCCATCCTGTCGGACAGGTCCAGGATTTCTTTGGTTTCTGTATTCATGGCCACCGCCCCGATGTAGGTGCGGTATTCCCCCTCAGGCAAAGTGATCCGCCCAACCGCCGGACCGACGACCCGTTCCTCTACCTTGTCCAGCCGCTTGTAGGTGCTTTCCGGGTGTTGCTTGGCCAACAGCCCCCCGGCTTGGCCGCTGGGCCAGCCGTTCTCATCGTAGAGGATCATGGTCATGCCCAGTTCGTCTGCCACGTCCAGGGCGTAGCCGTAGAGCTCCATGTACTCTTCGCTTAAATACCGGTCGATCCAGTTGGGGAGGATGGCAAAGCCAAAATACCCGCTCTGGGCTTTGGATTGTTCCATGATCTTACGAATTTCCTCCTTGGTCGTGTTGGCCAGGGAGTCGTTCCAGAACCAGAGGGGCCGGGTTTGTTTCTTGGCCGCCGGGGCCTCAAACTGCGCCCACAGCTTGTCGGTCCTGGCTTGTGCGTCCTCGGCAGGACCCTTTGTTGACGAAAGATATTTTTCCATGGGATGCGTCCTTTCTTTTTTGCAGGAAACGGATGAATGCCGCCTTATGATCCTTGCTTCATGATAGCAGTATTATAAAGCAATTCCTTTACCATGTCACTGGAGAATATTGCCGGGAAATAGGCGAATATTGTGCAGTGGAAGAGGCTTCCAACCGGTACGTTCGGGTGCGCAGCGCCCCAAGGCTTCGCGCGCTTCTTCGGATGCCGGACTTGTACATATTTTGGACCTGCCCCTCATAGGATGTACCATCAAAAGGCGCTCACGCCCGGAGCGAAAGCGTCGGCAAGGGGGATGGTGCATGTATACAGAATACACGATTGAAGAGACCGCGAAAGCGGTATCCGGCAATCTCGTCAAGGGGCTTGGCGAGGAGGAGGCGGCAAAGCGGCTAAAGGAATCCGGGAAAAACGAGATGTGCGCTCCGGCAGGGAAGTCCTGGCTTGGGAGGTTCCTGGAACAGCTTAACGATCCCCTGATCTATGTGTTGGCCGTGGCGGCGGCAATATCCTTATGCCTGAAAGAGGACAGCGACGCCATCATTATCGCGGCGGTGGTCTTGGTCAACGCCCTGGTGGGCCTGGCGCAGGAGGGCAAAGCGAAGAAAGCCTTGGACAGCCTGAAAAAACTGGCAAGCCCCACGGCCATCGTCATCCGGGACGGGGAAAAGAAAGAGATTCCGGCCGCTTTGCTGGTAAAAGGGGATCTGGTCAGCTTAGAAGCGGGCTGCCAGGTGCCTGCGGACCTGCGCCTGGTGCGGAGCATGAATTTAAAGGTGGAGGAATCCGCCCTGACAGGGGAATCCCTTCCAATAGAAAAAGATGCCGCTTTCCTGGCGAAGAGGTCGCTCCCCCTGTCCTCCCTGCCCTTGGGGGACCGCCGCAACATGGCTTATATGTCGACCATCGTCACCGGCGGACGGGGGGAGGGGCTGGTCACGGCCACCGGCATGGATACGGAGATTGGCAAGATCGCCCGCCTGATCTCCCAGGACAGGGAGGAACCCACGCCCCTGCAAAAGCGCCTGGGCGACCTGGGCAAGGTCTTAAGCGTCCTGTCTTTGGGGTTGTGCGCTTCCCTGTTTCTCTTGGCGGCGGTGCAGAAACGGGACCTGTCGGACATGCTGATCACCGCCATCTCCCTGGCGGTTGCCGCCGTGCCGGAGGGGCTGCCCGCCGTGGTGACGATCTGCCTGGCCTTAAGCGTCACCCGCATGGTGCGGGTGAATACCATCATCAGGCGCCTGCCCTCGGTGGAAACCTTAGGGGCTGTGAGCGTGGTTTGCTCGGACAAGACAGGGACCTTGACCCAGAATCGGATGACGGTGGAAAAATGCTTTTTAGGCCTTACGGAATGGAAAGGGACGAAAGCGGGATGGCAAGGCAGGGAAAGTTGGGACAAGACGGCGCTTAGCCATCCTTTTTTCCAGGGGCTTGTCTTATGCAACGACGCAAGGCTTGGCCCATCGGAACGGGTGGGGGATCCCACGGAGTTGGCGCTGTTGGACTTTGCGGGCCTTATGGGCGTCCGGAAGGACGAGCTGGAAAAGCGCTGTCCCAGGTGCGGCGAGCTTGCGTTTGACGCGGATCGGAAGATGATGACCACATGCCACCTCTCCGATGCTCCTTATGCGCCCTTTACGGCTTATACCAAGGGAGCGCCGGAACAGGTCCTGGCTTGTTGCGACCGTCTGCTTACCCCGGACGGGGTCCTTGCGCTGACCCAGGACCTGCGGCGGCGTATCCTTAAAGAGGCGCAGGAGATGTCCAGGGAAGCGCTGCGCACCTTGGCGGTCGCATATAACCGCTTGAAA
>CANPWC010000178.1 GCA_947581905.1 uncultured Acetatifactor sp. | reverse complement strand
TTTAACGCGTCCGAACACATGCAGTCTCCCAATACGTTGCGGGCGAACACCGTGCTCCCCGCCCCCATAAACGTTATCTTCATAACCTGTCTCCTCTCCAATGCGCTCTAATGTTTTCCTGATTGGCCTTATGAGGCATAAAACTCGACAAAGGGCGTGGAGGTCATTTCGCCGCCCCTCCACAACTCTATGAAATACGCGGCCGCTTCCTGCGGAACCTTGACGTGGACCTTGCCGTCCGGCCCCACTTCCAGGGATAGATGCCTGTATTGGGGAATCAGCCTTGGAACGCCGTCTTTCCATTCATAATCCACAGGCTCCGTCAGATAATAAAGTTCCGCATGGCAGGCTTCCTCCGAAGAAGCGGGAAGCTCCCTGGACGCGCCGCCGGGCAGGTCCACTGACATGCTCGCAGGTCCGCCGCCGGGCAGATCCGCGGACAGGTTCGTGGACAGCCAATAATCACGCCCATAGGACGCATCCGCCTTTTGCGTAAAGACTGGAAGCCCGTTCCCGCCCCGCACGGCCCAATCCGCGAAATCATAGATTTCTTCAATGTCGAATTTATGATAATGGGCCAAATCCCGTTTTAAACAAATCGTCCCGCGGACGCTTTCCAAAAAGCACTGGGTCGTGCAGTTCGGGGGGAAGTTTGCGTCCTGCGTGTCATTCACCCAAAGGATGGGGTTTTTAAAGAGGGAAAGCCTGCCGCCCGCCTCCCATAGCCTGGCGCATTCCGGATCATGCAGCCGCTTCGTAAAATACGTGAAACGCCCCGTTCCCCGGGACAGGCAGGCACAGCCATAGACCGGGACCGCAAACGAAAACCGCTGGTCATAGGCGATAAGGATGCCGATCGTAAATCCGCCCCAGGATATCCCAGTCACGCCGATGCGGTCCGCATCCACCGCGTCCTGCACACGAAGCAGGTTTCCCGCCAGGATGTTCGCCGCGACCACATGGAACATTCCCTGCTGCCTTAAGGGAGCGCCGCAATGTTCCAAGTCAAACCCTTTCCCTACCATGCCGGTGGGCGTGCCCTGATACATGGGCTCCTGCTCTGGCCAATCGGCATTGTTGTAATAACGCCCGTCCTCGCGCGGCATATAGCCGTAATTATCCACAGTGACGGCGGCGTAACCCCGCTTCATCCACTCCTCCACCCACTCAGGGTAAGCGAAGCCGCCTCCGCCGTGGATCAACAGGATCCCTGGCGCCTTGTTTTGCGTGCCAGCCCCATCAGGGATGCCCAGGTAGCAGAACAGCTTCTGCGGCGCGCCGCCTTCTTCGGCTTCCAACACCTGGAGGAATCCCGCATAGATCTTCCCGGACGCCGTAGGCACATCAAACTGTGGCAAGGGTTCAAAGACAGGGTTCCTTCCCTTGACCTGTTCCAACGCTTCTTCCAGCGAAAGCCCTTTCCCACCGCACCCGCAGCCTGCCTCGCAGGCGGGGTCCTTTCTGATGTCCGCTTTGTCCATGGCCTCCTCCTAGATTTGCAGCAAGTACTTTAATACGCAGGAAAGCTCTTCCGGCTTCACCTTGTCCACAGGCTTATCCTCTTTGACGCACTCCGCGAAATACTGCAGTTCATTGGCATAGCCGTCACTTCCCACCAGGCGGATGCCCTCCAACGCCTCAGGCTCCTTAGACATATCGATCACGCGGTCGTTGTCCTCGTAGATGACGCATTTCCCTTTTTCCAAAGCGACAATGGCATGCTCAAACTGGAAGCGGTAAGCCGCGGTGAACGGATAAGGGGAAGCATACCAGGAAGCTTCCGCAGAGACAAAGAAGTCGTCATATTCATAAACCATATGTAAATAGTCCTGTTCCGGGCGCTTGGAACGATGGGTCGTCAGCTTCTTGGGCGAGCCGAACGTATAGACCAGGAAATCCAGGTCATGGATGTGCAGGTCAAACGGGACTAAGCCGCTGCGCTCCTCATCCGCCATCCAATTATCCCAGCTCCATTTGGGGATGCCGCCCAGCCTGGCCATGAAGCCGGACAAAAGCCTGCCATACCTGCCGGAATCCGCGATCTGCTTGAGCAAGTCATACTCCGGCATAAAGCGAAGCACCTGCGCCACCATGAACTTCACCCCATTTTCCCTGGCACAGGCATACACCTTCTCCACATCCTCCTCGTGCAGGGAGATCGGCTTCTCGCAGACCACATGGATGCCGCGCTGCATGGCTTTCATCGCATGCTCCACATGCAGGAACGTGGGCAGGCAGATATCCAGGATATCGAAATCCTCTTTTTCCAACATTTCATCAAAATCTGTATAAAGGTGCTTTCCGGCATATTGCGACAACTTTTCGCTCCTGATATCGCAAAGGGCCACAAGCTCAGCATCCTCCATCGCCTCCCATGCCGGGATATGCGCCGCACTGATGCCTCCTACACCGACCAATCCTACTTTTAACATGATAACCTCCATCTTTCTTTATGCCATTACGGAGGCATCGCCGTATGCTTCATCGATCACTGCCTGCAAATAATCCCGCGACTCCAGGATATCCGCAAGCTGCTGGTCTCCTTCAATCTCCCGTTCAATGGTGACATGCCTGTCATAACCAAGCTGCGCCAGCTTGCGGAAGAGCGCCTTGAAATCCACCTTGCCCTCCCCGATCTTGGTCTCGATCCCCAGGTCATGCCCATTCGTAGGATAACGGCCATCCTTAGCGTGAAGGTTGCGGACGTACTTGCCAAACACATCCAGCGCGTCCACCGGGTTCGCCCTGCCATAAAGGATCAAGTTGGCCGTATCCAGGTTGACGCCCAGGTTATCGCAGCCCACCTGCTCAAAGCAGCGCAGCATCGTGACCGGGGTCTCCTGCCCCGTTTCAAACAGAAGCCATTGCCCATTCTCCTTAAGGTGCTGCGCGACAGACCGCACCCCTACGCAAAATGGAGCGAAATTCGGGTCGTTCGGGTTCTCCGGGATGAAGCCCATATGCGTCACTACATCCGTGATTCCCAGCTTATGGGCGAAATCCGCTCCGGCGCACAGTTCCTCCACCCGCTTCTGGCGGTATTCCGGGGGCACCAGCCCCAGCGTGATCTGGCCGTCATAGAAATTCCAGACGCAAGGCCCCGTCCACCCGCACCAGAATGCGGACGGCGTGACCCCATATTCTTCAAGCAGCCCTTTCATGAGGACGACGTTCTCCTCCGTCCAAAGCGTCGGATCCCAAGAAAGGAGCTGGCAGGTGTCAAAACCGCTTTTCCGCAGCGTATCAAACTTTTCCGCCATATCCTCCATATTGGTAAACCTGACGCAGGTTCCGATCTTCGGTGATTTTCCCATGATCCATCCTTTCTTGCCCAGGCTTATGGGCGCTTTATACTTTATACTTTATATAAAATGAATTTAAAGCCCTGTCGGTTGCATTTTCCCATAGAAAAGGGACCATAACAAGCGAAAAATCCTCACTTTTACATAAAATAACCGAACTTTGCCCTTTCCGGCGAAGCCCGTCCTTTTACAAGGTAACAAAAAGCCATGGGCGTCTTAATGTAGGCGTCCATGGCTTACGGCCAGGAATCAGATTAATTCCATCCGTTCAAAATATTTCATCAGGATGTTGGCACAATTCTCAATCCCCAGCGCCGAGGTGTCCAATATCATATGGTAATTATTGACATCGCCCCATACCTTGCCGGTATGCTGGTTGTAATAATTGGAGCGCTCCCTGTCGTTCTTCTCAAGCATAGCCCTGGCTTCCTCATAGGGCAGGCTCTCTTTCTGCATGATGCGGCGGATGCGGTCCTCTTTCGCCGCGCTTATGTAAATATTGAAGACATCGGGGCGATCCTTCAAAATCTCGGAAGCGCACCGCCCCAGGATGATGCAGGGATGGTCCGCCAGGCGCTTGATCAATTCCGTCTCGGAATCATAACTCTTCCCATCCAGTTCATGTTCAATATAAGCCTTGTCATAAACGGGGATGTCGAGCCGCCTGGATAGTTCCTCAGCGATCACGCTGGCGCCGGTACCATACCTTCTGCTCATAGTAATCACTAATTTCATTCTAATCTCCATTCCGGAGCGTTTACGCGATCAAGGCAAGAGGAGACTTCGCCTCCTCTTAAGAAATCGCGAATGCGATTTCTAAT
>CANPWC010000177.1 GCA_947581905.1 uncultured Acetatifactor sp. | reverse complement strand
GCATGGTGTCCAGGAAACGGGCCAGGGTAAGCTTCCTGCCCCCCTGATATTCCTCGCCGGTGAAGAAATCCGTCCAGGTCCCCTCCGGCAGCCATGCGTCCACGCAGGCTAAGCCGTCCTCGCGGCTCTTCGCGGTAATGGGGGCCACAAGGAGCTGCCTGGCGAACAGGTATTGGTTACGGTAAGCATAGGCTTCCTTGCTGTCAGGATATTCATAATATAACGGCTCAATCAGGGCAAGCCCCTCCTCGCTCGTTTCCACGGAAGCGGAATACAAAAGCGGGATCAGCCTATGCCGCAGCCGCAAAAACTCCTCCGCGACCAGCCCGCTTCCATTCTTATACGCCCAGGGCTCCTTGGTAAAGGTAGGCAGGCTGGTGCTATGGAGGCGTAAGATCGGACTGAAGACGCCGAACTGCAGGAAGCGGACATAAAGCTCATCGTCCTTGATCCCTGCCATATGCCCTCCGATGTCATGGCTCCACCAGGTGTAGCCGATATTGGAGGCGGTCGCAGTAAAATAAGGAAGGTAATCCAACGTTTCCCAGGTCACATGCGTATCGCCGGAGAAGCCCAAAGGATACCGGTGGGAACCGGGGCCGCAGTATCTTGACAGGATCAGGGGACCGTCCTTCGGGTCCTTGCCCAGCCCGTTGTCCAGATAATGGTAATGGTTCAGGGCCCACAAAGGATCCAGCCCGGACATGGAAGAAGAGCTCCCCTGCTGCCAGTCGACCCACCAGAAATCCACCCCATCCTTTTCATAGGGCTTATGCAGCACCTTAAAATAGGCGTTGACGAAGTTCGGGTCCGCGATATCGAACGGGATCTTCTGTTCCGTGGACGGATCCACGCCCATCGCCTTGGCCATCTCTTCATAAGCATCCTCAAAAAAACGCACGCCCAAGGCAGGATGAAGGTTTAACGTCACTTTAAGCCCACGCTCATGGAGCTTTCGCAGGAAACGCCGGTAATCCGGGAATAAGTCCGTATTCCAGCTATAGCCTGTCCATCCGTCCGCGCCGCCATGGAAGTCATCATTCTTGCCCTGTTTCGTAATCTCTTTCCTTTGGTCCAGGGTCGTGGACCAATGCCAGTCCATGTCCACGGTGGCGACCGTAAAAGGAACGTCCCTGTTCGCCAGGGAATCCATGGTGTGGAGGTATTCTTTTTCCGTATAAGCATGATAACGGCTCCACCAGTTGCCTAACGCGAACCGGGGGATGCGGGGCGTGCTTCCGCAAATGCGGAAAAAGTCCCGAACCGCCGCCCGATAGTCCTTACCATAAGCAAAGATGTAACGATCCTCTTCTGAAACCTCCCTGGGGGCAAGCTCTCCATCCTCTTTCAGCACCAGGGACTGGTCGTCCTCTAAAAGGGCCACCCCGCTGCGGGAAGCCACGCCCGTGCCCAGGCTGATATGGTAGGAACGCTCCATGTCGCCCTCATACGGGATCCAAAGATCCCCGTTGCAGCAGTCCAACGTCCGCAGCGTGCCGCAAAGGTTGCCCTCCTGGCGTCCGGCTTCGTCATACAGCCGGACTTCCCTGCCCTGCATGATGCACCGGAAATCTTTCAACTCCCCTTGCGCCACCAGCGTCACGCAGTCGGTGACGATGTGCAGGCATCCGCCCTCCTCTTCGGTCCGAAACGCCACCGGAGGCAGATCCCGATACCATACCGCCTGGGTCGCCTCATCGCAAAACGTCCCGCTTACATCATGCTCCACACGAAACAGGCGCTCCGTCAGCACCGTGATCCGATACGCTCCCCAACGCACGATGTTTTCCTCACACGCTCTGGGGGACGTCGTTACAACCAAATGCTTCTCTAACATCATCTTTCCCTCCTGTCCATACTTTATGCCTTTGCCTAGCTCCCTTGCGTCCTTCCCTGTCGACATTGTACCATACCCCCTCTTTTTGGACAACTGGTTTTATGCAGGTTCGTCCTAAAAGCTTTCCTCCGCCGCATCGATAAAAGGGCAATCCCCGTTAAAAGACGGAAATAAGCCGCCCCGCGCAAGAAACGCCTGGGACGGCTTACCTTTAAACAGATCACTTGATGTTGAAGTCAAATGACGCCATATGGATTGTTCCTTAGAGGACTTGAAGTCCTTTGCGGACGGCTAACGGGATATTTTCAGGAACAATTCCTTGATTCCCTCATAGAAGCCGATCGTCACCACGGTGCTGTCGCCTTCCATGCCCTCGAAGCTATATTTGCGAAACAACGGGGTCGTCTCCTGCAAGGGGTTGACCTGCCCATATTCCGTCGGCTCCCCCAGGCCCATGTACCGCGCCCAGGACTGCACCATGGCGTCCGCGTCTATTTCCTCCCAATTAAGGGGCGTGCGCACATAGAACTCATAAATCTTGCCTGTATCCGCATCCAGGTAAACATCCAGCAGCCGGTTCTGTCGGTCCGCGTTGCGGATCCCGGTGGACAGGGTGAGCTTCCAAACGGAAACATTGTTGCGGGGCTCCGGCACATAAACGGCCAGATAACGCACCGCCTCATAGGAACCCGCCTCCATCTCCTTGACCGTGTCCGGCAGCACGCCCGCCTCGATCAGTTCCTGGATCTCCCGGTTGCAGGTCTCGTACAGTTCGTCGTCCGTAATCTCCTGGTCGGACGGGTCCCTGTGGTTGACCACGAACGCATAACTGCCCGTCAGTTCCTGATAGCCCATGTCCTCTTTGCCCGGCGCCGTCAGGACCGGCCATTGGTCGCCTGGCAGGGTCTGGCTGTTAAGGCACTTGGAAAGGATGAACAGCTTATCGTTGGCGCTCATGGAATAACGGTAGCCTTCGCTTTCGCCGCCCGCCTCCTGGCGCGTGATCTGATTCAGTATGTTCCGGTCCTGATAATTGGCCAGCGCCTCCGGTCCCCAAACCGCCAGGGACATGACCACCACTGCCAATAAAAAGACGCAAATCTGTAAACGTATCTTCCGCATCTTTATCCCAAACCTCCGCTGGACGCCACCTGTCCATCCGGAAGCACGAAGCTCATGGACGTCCCCTCTCCCAACGTGCTTTCAATCACCAGTTCGCTCTGATGGAGCTTAAGGATCTCCACGCACAGCGCCAGCCCCAGCCCCGCGCCGTTCCTGCTGCGGGAACGGGACTTATCCACCATATAAAACGCTTCCGTGATCTTCTTTAACTCTTCCTTAGGGATCCCTTCCCCATAATCCCGGATCTCAAAGCGATACCCCGCCACCGGTCCTGACACGGGGCTGCCGTTCACCTCGATGACGCTGCCCGGCTCGGAAGCCTTGCAGGCGTTATCCACCAAGTTCAACAGCACCGACTTCATCAGGTTCTCTTCCACCCATACCGTGCGGGGTTCATAACTGTAATGGAATAAGAAGCCCGACTCCGCGAACATTTCCCTCAAATAGGAAAACAGGTGCTCCACCGGCGTCTGCTGCGGCACGATCACATCCCGCTTGGTCACGATGATGTCAAGCAGGCGAAACGACATGACCTCCAGCCGCCGCCCTTCTGAATAGATGTAACTGGCGGAAAGGAAGTGCTTTTCATCATCCAGCTTGCGGGACCGCAAAAGGTCCGCGTAACCAATGATGGACGTCAAAGGCGTCTTCAGCTCATGGGCGAACGCGGCGATGAAATCCTCCCGCGATTGGACCTCTTCCTCCAGCTTGTGGATGTTTTCCTCCAAGGCGGAAGCCATCTTGTTATAATCCACGGTAAGCTGCCCCAGCTCGTCGTTGCTGATCTGCTCCGCCCTGTAACCGTATTCCCCCTCCGCCATCTTCTTCGTCGCCTTGGTCAAAAGACGGATCGGCCTAGTCAGCCAGGTCGCGACGAACGACATCAGGATGGAACTGACCGCCAGCATGCCCAAAGTCACCTGGCGGTACACGCCGAAGCCCAGCCGCCTCTCATCGAAGACCTCCGTCACGTCCCGCATCGTTTCCAGGTATAAAAGGCGGTCCAGGACGTTGACGCACATGCCCGTCTGGACATAATAACGGTCCCCCAGGGAAATCACCTGGTACGCCCGAAACCCTTCCTCAATCTGGGACAGCAAGCTCACATCCTCCGTAAAGCCATTGCTGGCATACAGGACCTTCCTGTCCTCATTTGACAACCGCAGGA
>CANPWC010000176.1 GCA_947581905.1 uncultured Acetatifactor sp. | reverse complement strand
GAAGCTGGCATGGATCCGGCTGGACATAACGGGAAGCGGCCTCGCGCTTTGAGCGTATGAAGGGGAAGCTGGAATGGATCCGGCTGGGCATAACAGAAGGCGGCCTCGCGCTTTGAATGTATGTCGGGAAAGGAATTGGGATGGGATACCAGGAATATACGATTGAGGGCAGGAATGCCGTGATCGAGGCGTTTCGGTCCGGAAAGCCCATAGACAAGCTGTTCTTATTGGACGGCTGCCAGGATGGGCCGATGATGACGATCAAGAGGGAAGCGAAAAAGCATGATACCCTGGTGAAGTTCGTGACCAGGGAGAGATTGGACCAGATGTCGGAAACCGGGAAGCATCAGGGCGTGATCGCCTATGCCGCGGCTTACGAATATGCGGAGGTGGAAGATATCCTGCAGGCGGCTAGGAAGAAAGAGGAACCACCGTTCCTGATCCTCTTGGATAATATCGAGGACCCGCATAATTTGGGTGCGATTTTACGTACGGCGAACTTGGCAGGGGCACATGGCGTGGTGATCCCGAAGAATCGGTCCGTGGGGCTGACCGCCGCCGTAGCCAGGACCTCCGCCGGCGCGTTGAATTATACGCCGGTCGCCCGTGTCACGAACCTGGCGAAGACCATCGAAGACTTGAAGAAAGAGGGTCTGTGGTTCGTCTGCGCGGATATGGATGGGACGACGATGTATGATTTGGATCTGAAGGGGCCCATCGGGCTCGTCATCGGAAGCGAGGGCGAGGGCGTGGGACGCCTGGTAAAGGAGAAATGCGACATGGTGGCGTCTATTCCAATGAAGGGGGAGATTGATTCCCTGAACGCTTCCGTGGCAGCAGGCGTATTGTCCTATGAAATCGTGCGCCAACGCTTAGGAAAGCGCTGACGGCAAGCCAGGGCGGCTTGCCAGGGCAGGTGCCGACGGTAAGCAGGCCAGGGCGGCCTGGCTGCCAAAGCCAGGGCGCAAGGAGGAGGGGCATGGACCAACATCAGTACCGGGATTACCGGGAGTGTACGGATGAAGAGCTGATCGACCGCCTGCGCGGCGGCGAGGAAGGCATCATGGACTATATCTGCAATAAATATAAGAATTTGGTGCGCAGCAAGGCCAAGTCCATGTACATCTTGGGTGGCGACAACGAGGACCTGATCCAGGAGGGGATGATCGGCCTGTTTAAAGCGGTCCGTGATTACGACTGCGGGAGGGACGCCAATTTTTCCGCTTTCGCGGACCTTTGCGTCAGCAGGCAGCTTTATACCGCCGTGCAGGCTTCCCGCCGCAAGAAGCATTTGCCCCTGAATACTTCGATCTCCCTCAATGCGGATTTGAAGCAGGAGGAAAAGGGGGAGATGGATCTGCTGGACACTTTGACCGACAGCCTGGGCCAAAGCCCGGAGGAGCTTTTCCTGGATAAGGAGCGGGTGGAGTACCTGGAGAACGCGATCGACAGGGAGCTGAGCCCTTTTGAGAAGCAGGTGCTGGACCTTTATCTGACAGGCATGACCTATTCCGAAATCGCCAGGGTGCTGGGGCGGGATGAAAAATCCACGGACAACGCCCTGCAGCGCCTGAAGTCCAAGATCAAGAAAATGCTGTGACAGGTTGTATGTGACGGCAGTTTATAATCTTTTTAGATTTCCTTTCCTGTCCGTTTCTTGACAGGGAATCAGCAGCGTATTATAATCGGATACAGTGACCGACCGGTCGGTCGGTTCTTTGGCAGGGGATGCGTGAAAGCGCCCCTGTCCTTAGATTGCAGATGCCGGAGGAAAGAACGGATGATATCAAAGTTCAGCGTGAAAAAGCCTTATACCGTCCTGGTCGGGGTCGTCCTGGCGATCGTTTTGGGCGTGGTGTCCTTTACCAAGATGACGACGGACCTCTTGCCGAATATCAGCCTGCCTTATGTGGTGGTGATGACGACGTATGCGGGAGCCAGCCCGGAGACTGTGGAGACGGAAGTGACCCAGCCGGTAGAGGCCAGCATGGCGACGGTCAGCAATATAGAAAGCATTAGTTCCGTTTCCTCGGAAAATTATTCCATGGTCATCCTGGAGTTCGCCCAATCCACCAATATGGATTCCGTGTCCTTGGAGATCCGGGAGAACTTGGACCAGATCAGCTCTTATTGGGATGACGCCATCGGGAGCCCGATCATCATGAAGCTGAACCCTGAGATGCTGCCGGTCATGATCGCCGCCGTCGGCGTGGAGGGCATGGAAGCGGGGCAGGTCAGCACCTATGTGGAAAATGAGATATCCCCGGAGCTGGAAAGCTTGGAGGGCGTGGCCAGCGTCAGCGCTTCCGGCCTGTTGGAGGAGAGCGTCAACGTCGTCATCCAGCAGTCCAAGGTGGACGCGGTCAATGAGAAGATTTTCGCCTCGATCGATAAAGAGATGCAGGATGCCCAGCAAGAACTGGTGGACGGCAAGCAGCAGATCGCCGATTCCCGCAGGGAGTTGGCGGACGGACGCCAGGAATTGGTGGATGGCGAAGCCGAGCTTACCAAAGGGCAGGATGAGATTGAAAGCGGCAAGGCACAGCTGGAGGAACAGAAGGACAGCGTGAACGCGCAGCTGGCCCAGACGAAGACCACCCTGTTGACGGCTAAGGCGGATCTGGAAGCCACGAAGATGAACCTGACGGCGAACCTTACCACGGCGAAGACCCTGAACGCGACCCTGACGGAAATCGGCATGGTACGGGATGCGGCGCAGACCTATCGCAGCGCCAGCTCGAACCTGGCTGCCACGGTTTCGGACGGGGACCTGGATGGCGGCGCCCGGTATGCGGAGGAGATTCGGAAGCTGAAAAACGCCGTCATGGGCAGCGCCATCCTGCAGCAGATGGCAGGCATGAGCGAGGCCCTAAAGCCCATGATAGACCAGTTGAACGCCCTGGATTGGGCGGACCCGCAGCAGATTGAGACCGTACAAGGGCTTTTGGACGACCTGACCCTCCAGGTGTCCGCCCCCCTCCTGGTCCAGCAGCTGCGGATGGAGGCATCCCTGAACAGCCTGACCAACGGCATGGGGGTGGAAGCCTATGAACAGATCGTGAACCAGACCTCGGCAGCCCTGGACCAACAGCTGGCGACGGTCAATGCAGGATTGATCGAAGTGGAGAAAGGGCAGCTTTCCGCCGCCATAGAATTTGCCAACGCGTACAGCCAGCTGCAGCTGGGCGAATACCAGATGCAGCTGGCGCAGGCGCAGTTGGATTCGACCAAGGCCCAGATAGATTCCGGCGAAGAGCAGTTGGACGAAGCCGAGAAGCAGCTTGAGGATGGCGAGGAACAGTTGGCGGACGCCAAGAAGACCGCTTATGAAAGCGCCGACATGAACGCGGTGCTGACGGTGGACATGATCACGAGCCTGCTTGTGGCGCAGAATTTTTCCATGCCGGCCGGTTATGTGACGGAAGAAGGGATCAGCTACCTGGTGCGGATCGGTGATAAGCCTTCTACGGTGGAAGACTTAAAGGAACTTCCCCTGATGGACCTGCATATGGACGACGTGCCCGTCATTACCCTGGGCGACGTGGCGGATGTCTTTTATACGGATAATTCAGATGAAATATATACCAACGTGAACGGCAGCCCGGGCGTGATGCTGACCATCCAGAAGCAGACCGGGTATTCCACAGGCGAGGTGTCCGACAGGCTGTTAGAGCGTTTTGACGAGCTCATGGAGGAGAACGGCGACCTTTCGCTGATCACGCTGATGGATCAAGGCGTGTACATAGACCTGGTCATGGATTCCATCCTGAACAACATCGTGTTTGGCGGCTTGCTGGCGATCTTGATCCTGATCCTGTTTTTGAAGGACATCCGTCCCACCTTGGTGGTGGCCTGTTCCATCCCGATCAGCCTGGTGACTGCCGTCGTCTGTATGTATTTCAGCGGCGTGACCCTGAACGTGATCTCCCTGTCCGGTCTGGCGCTCGGCATCGGCATGTTGGTGGACAATTCCATCGTCGTGATCGAGAACATCTATCGGATGCGGGGAGAGGGGCTGTCCGTCAAGGATGCGGCCATTGAGGGCTCCAAAGAGGTATCAGGTGCCATCCTGGCATCCACCCTGACCACGATCTGCGTGTTTTTACCCATCGTGTTCACGGAAGGCATTACCAGGCAGCTCTTCGTGGATATGGGCCTGACCATCGCCTATTCC
>CANPWC010000175.1 GCA_947581905.1 uncultured Acetatifactor sp. | reverse complement strand
GATATTCCATATATGGCCCTCCTAGTGCATTTTGGCATATTTATGACAAAATGCACTAGGAGGGCCATATATGGAATATCTTGTTTTTATCGGCGCGTTGGCCGCATTCTTCCTTTTCCTGTTCCTGAAAGGGGCTTATGACGCACGAAAGGACCGGAAGCGGTTTGAAGCGCGCCTGGTTGAGGATTACGGGCAGGCTGCCTGCAAGGAATATAAGCTGGAACGTTTCTTCCGTTTGGATCGGTTTTACCGCGCCCACCCGGCCGCGGGACAGATTGACGACATCACCTGGAACGACCTTTCCCTGGACGAGGTGTTCAAGCAGATGGACTATACCCTGTCCTCCACGGGCCAGGAGTACCTCTATTATACGCTGCGTACGCCCCGTGCCGATGAGGAGGGGCTTCTTCATTTGGAGGAGATGGCGCGCTATTTTGATGAAAACCCCAAGGAAAGGATGGATGTGCAGCTTCTGATGAAGCAGCTGGGCGGAACGGGGAATTATTCCCTTTATGATTACCTGGAGTACCTGGAGAACCTGGGGAAGCGTTCCAACCGTAAGCATTGGACGGCCATCCTTTTGATCTGCGCCATGGTCGCGGCCTGCTTTTTCCAGCCCTCTGTCGGCATCGTCGGCATCGTATGCCTGATGTGCTATAACATTACCACTTATTTTAAGGAAAAATCGGAAATCGAGCCCTATGTGGTCAGCCTCGCCTACATCATGCGCCTGCTTTATACCAGTGGAAAGCTTGCGAAGCTTCCCATCCCCGTCTGTACAAAAGAATGGGAGGAAATCCAGCGCTGCGAAGAGGCCCTTTCGTCCATGAGGACCGGCTCGTTCTGGGTGATTTCCTCGGGAAACACGGGCGTCGGGGGCAATCCGCTGGAAATCCTGATGGATTATATCCGTATGGTGTTCCATGTGGACATCATCGTGTTCAACCGGATGCTGTCCCACCTAAGCAAACATCTGGACGCGGTGGACTCGTTGGTTTGCCAGGTCGGGCTGGTGGAAACGTCCATCTGCGTCGCGTCTTATCGGAAATACCTGGATGTCGCTTTACAGGAGGGGTGGTGTGAGCCAGAATTCGTTTCGTCCAAAGGGCTTTCCATCCAACAAGCCTACCATCCCCTGGTAAGCCATCCTGTGAAGAACGGGCTTTCCACAAGGCGGGGCGTGCTCCTGACCGGTTCCAACGCGTCCGGCAAGTCCACTTTTTTAAAGACGGTCGCCATCAACGCCCTGCTGGCGCAGACCATCCACACCTGTGCGGCGTCCTCTTACAGCGCGCCGTTTTTCCGGATCCTGTCCTCCATGGCGCTGCATGACGACTTAGAAGGCGGGGAAAGCTATTACATCGTGGAGATCAAGTCTTTGAAGCGGGTCCTGGAAGCGGGCGGGAAAGGGCTTACGGTGCTCTGCTTCGTGGACGAGGTGCTTCGAGGGACCAACACGGTGGAACGGATCGCGGCGTCCACGCAGATCTTGAAGAGCTTGGGCGGCAGCGATTACCTTTGCTTCGCGGCAACCCATGATATTGAGCTGACGGACCTGCTTGGGGACGTGTATGAGAACTACCATTTCGAGGAAGAGGTAAAGGATGGGGACATCTGTTTCAATTACAGGCTTCTTCCGGGCAAGGCGCAGACCAGGAACGCGATCCGGCTTTTGGAGCTGATGGGCTACGAAGAGGGGATCATCCGCAAGGCGACCAGGCAGGCCGAAGAGTTCCTGGCCACAGGAAATTGGAAATGCACTTGACGAACATGAGTTTGCCTGTTATACTGGATTTGTGGAAAGGTAGTGTTTTTGGGGCCGGTTGACCGGCAGAAAAGAGGGAAAATGGCTTTTGTCAACACATTATTATCCTACTTGTTGCTTTTGGCGGCATCCGCCGCATTGATCGGGGCGGCGGTTGCTTTGGGCATCTTCCTCCGTAAAAGGAAGGATAAGCAGGAGGCGGCTTAGGTAAGGGGCCGGACAGGGATATGATTACGACGATTCTGTGGGATGTGGACGGCACATTGTTGGATTTCACCTATTCCCAGACCTGGGCGCTGAAGAAGTGCTTTGATTGGGCTGGGCTTGCCATCACGGAAGAGATCATTCGAAGGTATGACCGGATCAATGATTCCTATTGGAAGCGCCTGGAGCTGGGGCAGGTCACGAAATCCCAGCTGTTGACGGGGCGCTTTAGGACCCTTTTTGACGAATTCCAGATCACCGGCGTGGACTTGGAGGCTTTTTGCAGGGAGTATCAGACCCAGTTGGGAAGCGTCTATCGCTATGTGGATGATTCCATGGAAATCTGCCAGTCCTTAAGGGGCAGGGTGGACCAATATGTGATCACCAATGGCGTCACCTTGACCCAGCGTAACAAGCTGAAGCTTTCCGGGCTGGACGTGTGGATGAAGGACATCTTCATCTCCGAGGAATTGGGCGTGCCCAAGCCGGATCCCGTCTTCTTTGAGAAATGCCTCCTGCGTCTGGAGGAGAAGGAGAAGAGCCATATCCTGGTGGTGGGGGATTCCTTGTCCAGCGACATCAAGGGCGGGGCGATGGCCGGGCTTAAGACCTGCTGGTACCGTCCTGAGGGGACGCCGAATGAAAGCGAGTGGATCCCGGACTATGAGATCAGCGACCTGCATCAGATTTATGGGATTTTGCAGGCGGATGAGGGGAAGTAGCAGCGTTCTTGGACTTTGCTGGAATTGTGGATAACTTGGCTTTATTTTGACCAAGATGGTCAAAATGACCGCTGCGGTCAACTTTTTAGGCGGCCAACCGGCGTGGTTCATCCGTCCCCTGGCCCGTTTCCTGGCAACAGGAATCGTTGTGAAAATATCTAATTTTGTGCCTTGATTTTTGGTTATATTTACTTCCGCCATGTCATTGACAATCCGTTCAATTTTTTTTATACTTGGAAATACACAACATCTATGCTTCATGCGGCGCATATGGCACAACATCTTGTGTTCATACGCCGTTTTTAAAAGTTTGGACGAGGTGCGGGGCAGTCAGTAGGTTTCATTGTTTTTTTCGGCAAAGCGAGGTGTGGAGATCGTAATGAGCAGTAGTTTTCAGTCGGCGACGACCAGTGGGAATCATTATAGTGAGGAATATAAGCCGAAGGGCGATGTGGTGGTGATCAAGAAGGACGGAAGCAAGGAGGCTTTCAATGTACAGAAAGTCATCAATGCCGTCGGGAAGAGCGCCTATCGCGCGTTGACGAAGTTCACGGAGGAGGAAGAACGCCTGATCTGCCAGTATGTGGTGGACAAGGTGGATGAAATGGGATATGACGAGGTCCCCATCCCCGTGATGCACAATATCGTGGAAAGCGCCTTGGAGCGGGTCAAGCCCATCGTGGCCAAGAGCTACAGGGATTATCGTAATTACAAGCAGGATTTCGTCCGGATGCTTGACGACGTCTATAAGAAGAGCCAGTCCATCATGTACATTGGGGACAAGGAGAACTCCAACACGGATTCCGCCCTGGTGTCCACGAAGCGCAGCCTGATCTTCAACCAGCTGAATAAGGAGCTGTACCAAAAGTTCTTCATGACGACGGAAGAGATCCAGGCCTGCAGGGATGGTTATATCTATGTCCATGACATGTCCGCCAGAAGGGATACCATGAACTGCTGCCTCTTCGACGTGCAAAGCGTGCTGACGGGCGGGTTCGAGATGGGCAACATCTGGTATAATGAGCCGAAGTCGCTGGATGTGGCTTTCGACGTCATCGGCGACATCGTGCTGAGCGCTGCAAGCCAGCAGTACGGCGGCTTTACCGTACCCAGCGTGGACCTGATCCTGGAGCCTTACGCCGAGAAATCCTATGCCAGGAACGTGGAGAAGTATACGAACCTGGGCGTCCCGCTTGAGAAGGCGGAAGAAGAAAGCTATAAAGACGTGATCCGGGAGTTCGAGCAGGGCTTCCAGGGTTGGGAATATAAGTTCAACACCGTGGCCAGCAGCCGCGGGGATTATCCGTTCATCACCGTGACCGCCGGGACGGGGACCGGGAGGTTCGCCAAGCTGGCGACCATCACCATGTTGAATGTGCGCCGCCGCGGCCAGGGGAAGAAGGAGTGCAAGAAGCCTGTCCTGTTCCCGAAGATCGTGTTCTTATATGACGAGAACCTCCATGGGCCGGGCAAGCCCCTGGAAGATGTGTTCGAGGCCGGGGTGCGCTGTTCTTCCAAGACGATGTACCCGGATTGGCTGAGCCTGACGGGGAAGGGGTATGTGGCCAGCATTTACAAGCGCTATGGGAAGATCATTTCCCCTATGGGCTGCCGCGCGTTCCTGTCCCCTTGGTATGTAAGGGGCGGCATGCACCCCGCGGACGACC
>CANPWC010000174.1 GCA_947581905.1 uncultured Acetatifactor sp. | reverse complement strand
ATTTCACCTGGGGGTAGACAGGGGCCGCCCCCACGCCGCCGGCCACGAACAGGATCCTCTTTGATTTAAGGACTTCGGGGTCTTCTCCGACCAAATCGGACTTTTTGCCCAGAGGGCCTACCACATCATGGAAAGAATCCCCCTCTTTCAGATGGGCCATCTCCATGGTGCTTGCGCCTACGCACTGGAACACGATGGTAATAATTCCTGCTTCTCTGTCATAATCGCAAATGGTGAGCGGGATCCTCTCCCCGTCCTCCCCCATCCTGACGATCACGAATTGTCCCGGCTCGCAGTATTTCGCGACCCTGGGAGCCTCCACGTCCATCAGATAAATGTTCGCGGCCAGTTCTTTTGCTTTTACGATCTTGTACATTGACACCTCTCCTTATTCCTTTCTTTCGGAATTTATGAAACTCAACCGTTTACCAGTTGTCCTTCCCATTTCCATGCCTGCCTGTCCCTTCTTCGAAAGACATCTTTATGGGGCGTCCTCATCCGCCCTGAACCGGTATTCCCTTTGGGCGACCTCGCTCTCCACCCCATACTCATTGAGGAAAACGGCTTTCACCACCACATCCTGCGTCAACAAAAGGGGCGCCGTATAGAGTGGGCTTTCCTCATCCGGGTCGCTTCCGTCCAAGGTATAATGGATGCTTCCTTGCGCTTCGGAATACAGCTTCAAAGACACCGCCCCCTCGTAAATCCCCGATTCATAACTGAACTTGGGAGGGCTTGCCAGATATTCCCCATAAGCGTCCAGGAGCTCTTCCTGCGTACTCCCCATTAAAAGGTCGTTTAATTCCCCATAAGCCTCCTCATCCAAATAGATGCCGGCAAGCATCTCATAAGCCCATTTCTGAAGCTCCCCGCCGCAGGCGGGATTTTGCAGCAGGGAAGAAAGCCTCTGCTTGCATTCCTCCAGATCCCCAAGGCGGAAGCTAATGTCTGCAAGGGCTGACTGCGCCTCAAGGCTTCCGTTCTCCAGCTCTAAGGCGCGCCCGTAATATCGTGCGGACCCTTCCAGGTCCCCTTTCGCGAAACAGGAGACGGCGCGACGCATCTGGTAATCATAGGAGCCGTGGAGGAAATATATCATACCTCCCATCATAACCGCTGCGAGCACTCCCGTCAAGCACACACTAGAGGAAATCAGGATAAAATCTATTTTCTGCCCGCGCAGGCGCCGCCTTTTACGATTCGGCGAAGCCGTAACGCCGGACTTAGCCTTGGACTTAGCCTTGGATTGCATGGACCTATCCTTAGCTTGCATGGACTTAGCCTTGGATTGCATAGGCCCTGCCTCGGCCTGCCTGGGCATCGGGGAGGGGACGCGGTATTCCTCCTGCGGGTCATAATCCGGCACGATGTGGATATCCTTGCCGCACCGTTCACAATATAAGCTTTCCGGCTGCATTTTGGCTCCGCAATTCGGACACTTCATAAGAACACCTACTTTACTTCAACGCCTTTTTGCGCTTTCTACGCAATTCGACATCAGCATGGCGATCGTCATGGGGCCGACGCCTCCCGGCACCGGCGTGATCGCGCTGCAGACAGGCTCTACGCTTTCAAAGTCTACATCGCCGAACAGCTTCCTGCTGCCGGGGACCCTGTGGATGCCCACGTCGATGACCACCGCTCCTTCTTTCACATAATCGGCGGTGATCATTTTCGGCTTGCCTACCGCCACGATCAAAATATCGGCACGCTTCGTCACCGTGGCAAGGTCGCGCGTCCGGCTGTGGCAGATCGTCACTGTGGCATCCTCCCTTAACAGGAGCATCGCCACGGGCTTGCCCACGATGTTGCTTCGTCCCACGACCACGCATTCCTTGCCGGAGACCTCTATGCCGGAACGCTTCAACAATTCCAAGATCCCCAGGGGCGTGCAAGGCACGAAGCCCGGCTTGCCCACGCAAAGCGCGCCCATGTTCAAGGCATGGAACCCGTCCACATCCTTCTCAGGGGAGATGGCTTTCAGGACGCGTTCCTCTGAAATCTGCCCCGGCAAGGGAAGCTGGACCAGGATGCCATCCACATCGCTTCGTCCGTTCAACTCTTCCACCAGCCTCAAAAGCTCCTCCTCTGAGGCGTCCCCCGGAAGTTCATAGCTTAAGGAACGGATTCCCACATATTCGCAAGCCTTCTTCTTATTGCCCACATATACGGTGGAGGCGGGATCGTCCCCTACCTGGATGACCGCCAGGCTGACCTGCCTTCCGGACTGCTTAAGCCTTGCCACCTCTTGTCTGACTTCTTCTTTGATTTGCTCGGAAATCCGCTTTCCGTCAATAACCATCGCCATATGCGCCTCCTGGGGCATCCCGTCGGATGCCCTTAAAACAGCCCTGTGATCTTGCCATCCTCATCCACATCGATCCGATAAGCGGCGGGCTCCTTAGGCAGCCCGGGCATCGTCATCACGGTCCCGGTCAGCACTACCACGAAGCCTGCCCCCGCCGATACGTAAGCTTCCCGGATGTTCATCTCAAAGCCGGCAGGCCGTCCCAAGAGGGTGGGGTCATCCGATAAGGAATACTGCGTTTTCGCCATACAGATGGGGAAGCTTCCGAAGCCAAGGGATTCCAGCTTTTCCAACTGCTTAAGCGCCGCAGGCGCGAAATTCACGCTTCCTGCCCCATAGATTTCCTTGGAGATGCGAATGACCTTCTCTTTCAGGCTCAAGGCGTCATCATATAACGGCGTAAAAGCCCCGCTCCCCTCTTCCAGGGCCTTAAGCACCTGCTCCGCCAGGGCAAGCCCCCCTTCACCGCCCTTCTCCCAAACTTCCGATAGGGCGAACCTGCAGCCCCTTTCCCGGCAGAACCGCTCGACATAAGAAACCTCCGCCTCCGTATCCGTCACGAAGGAATTCAAGGTCACTACCACGTTGACGCCGTATTTCTTCAGGTTCTCAATATGCTTCTCCAGATTTGAGATCCCCATCTTCAAAGCATCCAGGTTCTCTTCCGCCAAAGCCGCCTTCGGCACGCCGCCGTTGTATTTCAAGGCACGCACCGTGGCCACCAGGACCACCGCGTCCGGTTTCAGCCCGGACATGCGGCACTTGATGTCAAAGAACTTCTCAGCGCCCAGGTCAGCGCCGAAGCCTGCTTCCGTAATGCAATAATCCGCGATCTTCAAGGCGGTCTTGGTCGCGCGCACGGAGTTGCAGCCATGGGCGATATTCGCGAAAGGACCCCCGTGCACCAGCACCGGCGTGTGCTCCAGGGTCTGTACCAGGTTAGGCTTGATCGCGTCCTTAAGGAGCGCCGCCATAGCGCCTACCGCCTTCAAGTCTCCTGCCGTGACAGGCTCTCCCTGTTCATTATAAGCCACCACGATCTTAGCCAGGCGTTCCTTCAAATCTTTCATATCCTCCGCCAGGCACAGGATCGCCATGATTTCGCTGGCCACCGTAATGACGAAATGGTCTTCCCTGACCACGCCGTCCGCCTTGGCGCCCAGGCCTACCACCACATTGCGCAGCACCCTGTCATTCATGTCCAGGCAGCGTTTCCAGACGACCTGCCTGGTATCGATCCGCAGGGCATTGCCCTGTTGGATATGATTGTCCAAAAGGGCGGCCAACAGGTTGTTGGCCGAAGTGATGGCATGGAAGTCACCCGTGAAATGCAGGTTCAATTCCTCCATGGGAACCACCTGGGCATAGCCGCCGCCTGCCGCGCCGCCCTTGACGCCGAAGCAGGGACCTAAAGAAGGCTCCCGCAGGGCGACCACAGCCCGCTTGCCCAGCCTGCCGAAAGCCTCTCCCAGCCCCACGCTGGTCGTGGTCTTCCCTTCTCCCGCCGGAGTCGGATTGATCGCCGTCACCAGGATCAGCTTCCCATTCGGCTTATCCTGTAGTGATCCTAAAAATTCTTCTGAAAGCTTTGCCTTATACTTGCCGTAGAGCTCCAAGTCGTCCGGCAGGATCCCCAAACGCGCCGCCACCTGCTCAATCGGCTCCATCACTGCTTCCTGTGCGATTTGAATATCTGTCTTCATCCCATCAACCTACCCTTTTCATCCCATTTCTTCTAATAATTGTTCAAATTGTTCCGGGCTCATCAGCACCTTGCGGGGCTTGGTCCCTTCTTCCTCCCCTACCACGCCATACTCGGCAAGCTGGTCCATAATCCTCGCGGCACGGTTGAAGCCGATCTTAAGCGCCCGCTGCAGCATGCCGATGGAAGCCTTGTCCTTCTCGATGATGAGGCGTCCCGCTTCCGCGAAATACTCATCCCGTTCCTCCTCGCCGCCCGGACCGGACGACGCGCTTCCAATGTTCTTGATCTGCGCCTCCACATCCTGGGCATAGACATTGCCGATCGCCTGGTTCTTAAGGAAGTCCACCACATCGGACACTTCCTTGTCCGATACGAACGCCCCCTGGATCCTGGCGGGCTTTGGATACCCCTGGGGGTAAAAGAGCATATCTCCCTTGCCCAAAAGCTTCTCCGCCCCGTTCATGTCCAGG
>CANPWC010000173.1 GCA_947581905.1 uncultured Acetatifactor sp. | reverse complement strand
TCAAAATAATCGCTGGCGCATTTCATTAAAAAGACCTCTTCCACCTGGCTGCGCGCCCCCTGGGACACATAGTGCCTGAAAATCTCCATCCGCTCCCCTACGTCCACGCCGGTATAGAGCATTTGCAGCAACAAATTCTCACACATCTCCCAGGTATCCACTTCAAACGACCTGGCGGCTTTCCATATGGCGACCATCTCTTCCGTCAACCCATGGAAATAGAGCGCCAGATAATGAAGGACGTCCCCATCATACTTTCCTCTGCGGAACGCGCAGGCGGCAGCCTGAAGCAGGGCCTCTTCCTGCCAGAAATCCTTGCTCTCCATCCGGCGGGAAAGGATCTGTAAGCGCGTCTTATCCTCGGCAAAATAAGGCCCATATTCCTCCAGCCACTGGTAAGCCTTATCCAGCTTCCCCCTGGCCACCAGGTAGTTTAGCACTTCCTTTCGCCCGTCATCGTCTAACTTGTCCGCCTCCACTAAGGACAACTGGTCCTCCAAGCCCCGGACGTCCTCTTTTTCCCAATAATGGCGAATCAGGGATAGCCTCGCCCTGCCGGCCAGGGGAGCGTTTGCTTGATCCGAAGAAGCCAAAAGCTTCGCGCAAAACAGCCGTTCCATGGACATCTCCTCCATGGGGCCCCTTTCCCAAAGGAACCTGGCAAGCCCCAGGTTCTGGCTAAGCAAGCGCGTCGCGTCGCTTACCGGATAGGCATCCCGGTCGGCGAACACGTCCAAATGAAGGTTTCCGTCCGTTTCCTTTTGCAAGGCGAAAGAACAGGCCAGATCCAAGAACCGCTCCGGATCCAGGAACCGTTCAAGGGGCTGTGCAGGAAGCGAACGGTTCCCATGCACATCCTCCAGGACGACCACGTCCTCTTTCCGATAAAGGGGGACCCAGATGCCGCTTCCCGAAACAGGGTAGCTGTCTACCTGCTTTAGGTCTGGCCGATAGCACAGCGCACGGCTGGCCCCGCCGTCCTGGAGGGGCAGGGCATGGGCGAAGCAAAGCTTCATCAAGGATAAAGCCATCTGCTCATTGTAAAGTTCAGGGACCAGCATCTCCTGGTACAGATACGCCAGATCCCGGTTGATATGTTCCTTTTTGATCTGATCGACCAAGAAATGGCAAATGCGCTCCCGATAATTTTCAAACTGTCCCTCGTCCTCTTTTCGATGGCTGGCCACATAATGGTATAAGAAAGCCGCGTGTTCATAGTCCAGGTTCGTTTGATAAGAAAAATAGAGCAAGGCCTTGCGGGAAAGCTCCCTTTCCCCCTCCAGGTCGATCGACATCAGATAAGATTCATAAAGCTTCGTCAGGCGTAACTCCTGCTCCACCCCCTGCTCATACCAGGAAAACGCCTTCGGGCCGACGCGCCCGCCTTTGATGAGCTGGGAACAAATTTCCCGCAGGAGGGGGACGCTGCTTTTTTTATCATAACAATCCATTAAAATGCGCAGCAGGATGGGGGAAAATTCCCTTAATTTCCCTGCCAGGTACAGCATCTGGTCCACCAACTGGCCGGACAGCATCCCTTGCTTGCTGCCATAATTAAGCACCTGCAGCTCATATCGCTTCAGGGAACGTAAGAGCGCCGGATTTTCATTCATCATTTGCAGGGCTTCCAGGTACATGAGCGGGCTCGTGCAGCCCCGGTCGAATTGTTTTTCCAGGAAAGCCCATCGGGAGGAAGCCTTGCGGTTATACTCCGGCGACAAAAACAGCAATAGCCAGGCGATCTGCCAGATATCCGGATGGCGGCGGTACAAGGACTCCATCTCTTCCGCCACCTGCCTAAGGTGCTGCACATCCGGGCGCAGCAAGGTGGTCAGGTATAAGTAATAGGCATATAAGGCGGGGTCTTCCTCCCCCGGGCGCTCCAACAATTCCAGGGTATGCTCCAGCATCCAATTCCCCTCGTGGAACCGTTCCCGAGAGATCAGGATTTGCGCCTGGAACAGCCTGGCCATCACATTTTCCTCATCCATGGCCACCAGACGCTCCACCAGGACGGAGGATTCCTTAAGCCAGGTCTGCGCGGATATTTTCTTCAGGCGATGGGACTGATAAAGTTCCATCAGGCCAAGCACGATCTTCTTACGTTCGCCGCGGGCGCTTCCCAGGCTTCCCTTGGCTTCCCCGACCTTTACCAGGATGTCGACCTGCCTGCTTCCCTGATCGTCCGAAAGGAACAGCCGGCCATAATTGCAGCCATGGTGCAGCCTGGCGCTATCTATGTAAAACGGCAGCCTGCAGCGGTTGCCCAAGAAATCATCTTCAGAAAACGTCTCCTTTTCCAAAGACAGGAAAGCCCCTTCCACCCGTGCCTTAAGCTTCGTATACCCCCAGCCGTTGCGCTGGACGGACACCGCCTCCTCGGCGACGCCGACAGGGTTCTCGATCAAAATCTGCGTATCCTTGAGCACATATTCCATCCTGGGCTTCTGTCCCGTCCAAACCAGAAATTCTTCCAGGTTATGCTGGTTGCCCCGCACGGCGGACAGGGCGCGGTAAACCTGGGAAAGCCCCGGGTGCCTGCCGCTATCGTCCAGCTCCTCCACCAAGTCCTGGAACGCCTGGGAATAGAAAAGCCCAAGCGCTTCCTGCCAATCCGCCTTTGCCAGGGCGGCAAACTGGAACAGGCTGCGGACCTCTCCCACGGTCGTCTCGATCGGCTCCCGATCCAACAGCACCTCAAAGGGCAGGCGGTATTCCCCCCGGTTGCTTACAATCTGGAACTCTCCTTTTACCTCGTCCCCTGCTCTTAACTTCTCCCCGTGGAACCGGTAGCCGATGATGTCCTCCGTCCCCTGGAACTCCCTATTCAAACATTCCATCCGGGAGTCCGTGCTGGTGATATATCCTATGGTCGCCCCCTCCCCCTGGGCATAAATGGCAAAAGTGCCCTCATAGAGGACACCCGGGGGCAAAATGAGCGTGACTTCCGGGCAGGAAAACTCCAAAGCGCCCTGTCCGCCCTCAAAATCCTCTTCCAAAATCTGTTCCAGGAAACGTTCCATCCGAGCCCACCTGCCTTTCTTTCCCATTAATTCCATGATAACCGAAACCCTGGGAAAAGTCAACACTGGCGCGGGATGGCGGTGGAAAGGCGACGGGCGTATGGCGCTTTACTACGGGCATCCCTATGGGGCGCGGGACCATGGGGCAACAAAAAGGGAGCGGCGACCCAAACCGGACCGCCGCCCCTCTTTCGCTTTTCTTTTCCTTATGTCGCGTGCCGTAAAGCACTGCCCTATACGACTACGCCCTTCTGCAGGATCATATTGGCATATAACGCGCCTTCGCCCGTCGCGATGACCGCGTAAGCCTTCTTCGCCTCTTCATAGAACGCGAACCGCTCGATATGCCGGATCGCGGCGCCTCCGCGCTCATCCGCTTGGGCGATCAGCTTCTCATATTCGTCCCAGATCGGCGTCTCCACTGTGTCCCCAGGGACGACCTCCATCAGGCCCACAGGCTTCTCCACATAGGTATCCAGGGGGAACAGTTCCAGGATCGCCTCCAACACTTCACAGGCCCCGTGGCCGTCCATGCGGATGACGATCGCATCCTTGCCGATGGTCTCGGAGGGGAAGTTCCCATCGCCGATCACCAGGCTGTCGCCATGCCCCATTTCACATAACACTTTCAACAATTCCGGAGATAAGATTTTCGGGATTCCTTTCAACATGACAGGCTCCTACCTCCCTTATTTATAAAGGGGGCCATAGGCCGCGCACGCCCTGTAATCCTGCCCCTCTTTATCCATGCCGAACGCGTTCCAGGACGCCGGACGGAAAATCTTCTCAACAGGGACGTTGTGCATGCTGACAGGGATCCGCAGCATGGAGCACATGGTGATCAGGTCCGCCCCGATATGGCCATAGCTGATCGCGCCATGGTTCGCGCCCCAGTTGTTCATGACATCGTAAGCGCTCTTGAACGGTCCCTCTTTCCCATCGCATCTGGGAGCGAACCAGGTGCAAGGCCAGGTGTAGTCGGTACGCTTCCAAAGGATGTCCGTAACCTCATCCGGCAGATGCACGGTCCAGCCTTCCGCGATCTGGAGCGTGGGCCCTAAGCCCTTCACCAGGTTCAGGCGGATCATGGTCACAGGCATTTCCGCTTCCGTCACGAACCTGGAAGAATATCCGCCGCCGCGGAAGTAGCCGAAATCAGCCGCATTCCAGGTGGTAGCGCCCATGATGGCGTCAATGTCGGCATCCGTCACGTCATACCAAGGCTTCATCACATGGTTGCCATTCTCATCTACCGCCTGTCCATTGGCATCCAGGCAGGCCGCGCCGGAGTTGATCAGGTGGATGAAGCCGCCCGCATCCTTCGCGACGCCGGTAAGCTCATAGCCGCCGGTCGCCTTCTTCACGGCTTCAGGGCTCCAATAAGTACGCACGTCAGCGAAGATCTGCGCACGGTTGGTCAACAGCTTCATGAACATCATTCCCAGGCCGTTAAGCACATCGTTCTCCGTAGCCAGCACATAAGG
>CANPWC010000172.1 GCA_947581905.1 uncultured Acetatifactor sp. | reverse complement strand
GCTCGGAGCATTTTTTCGGGTTGGGGGATGAAGCGGGCTTCTTGGACAGGCGGCATTATGAATATGAATTGTGGAATACGGACCCGGCCAGCCCCCATATCGACACTTCCCGTTCCCTTTATAAGTCCATCCCCTTTTTCATCACCCGCACCAGGGGGCATGTGTACGGGGTGTTCTTGGACAGCACCTATCGGAGCATTTTCAACATGGGCCAGGAGTCGGAGGATTATTTCTTCTTCGGCGCGGCGGCGGGCAACCTGGATTACTATTATATTGCCGGGGAGGGCATGCCGGAAGTCCTGCAGGGCTATACCTACCTGACAGGCACCTGCCCTTTGCCGCAGAAGTGGACCCTGGGCTACCATCAGTCCCGCTGGGATTACGTCTACCAGGAAGACCTGGAGGATGTGGCAAGGAAATTAAGGGAGAACGACATCCCCTGCGACGTGCTCCATTTGGACATTGACTACATGGACGGCTATCGGGTGTTCACCTGGAACAAGGACAGGTACCATGGGGACCCGAACAAGGCTTTGCGGTCCCTGGAGGAACAAGGCTTCAAGGCGGTCGCCATCGTCGACCCCGGGGTCAAGGTGGAAAAGGGATACGGCTTATACGACGAGGGCGTCGAGAAAGATTATTTCGTCAAGGATGCTTCCGGGGAGGTCTATGTCAATGTGGCCTGGCCCGGCGAGGTAGCGTTCCCTGACTTTGGCAATCCCAAAGTGCGGTCCTGGTGGGCCAGGAAGCAGAAGTTTATGCTGGACCAGGGCGTGCGGGGCATTTGGAATGACATGAATGAGCCGGGGAGCTTCCGCGGGCCTTTGCCGGAGGACCTCTCCTTTACGGATGAAGAGGAAGAATCCTCCCATAAGAGGATGCACAACGTGTTCGCCCATTTGATGGCCAAGGCCACCTATGAGGGGCTCAAGGAGCTGGACGGGCGCAGGCCTTTCGTCATTACCCGGGCCTGCTTCGCCGGGAGCCAGAAATATGCCACCGCCTGGACGGGCGACAATATCAGCATCTGGGCCCATCTGCAGTTGGCGGTCCCCCAGCTTTGCAGCCTAGGCCTGTCTGGCATGCCGTTCGTTGGGACCGACGTGGGCGGGTTCGGCGGCGACGCCACGCCTGAACTGATGGCCAGATGGGTGCAGGTGGGCTGTTTCTCCCCCCTGTTCCGTAACCATAGCTGCACCGGGGCCAGGAGGCAGGAGCCTTGGGAACTGGGCGAAGAAGTCCTGTCCATTTATCGGAAATATGTGAAGCTTCGGTATCATTTCCTCCCGTACCTGTATGACCTTTTCTTTGAAGAGGAGCAGACGGGGGCCCCTGTGATGCGTCCTTTGGCGTTCCATTATGAAACGGACGAGGAGGTTTTGGACTGCAACGATGAATTCCTCTTCGGAAGCCAGATCCTGGTGGCCCCTGTGGTGAACCAGGGCGCCAGGCACAGGATGGTATACCTGCCGGAAGGCGATTGGTACGATTATTGGACCAAGGAAAAGATCACGGGCCCCTGTCGTTTCCTTCGGGAAGCGCCCCTGGATGTATGTCCCATCTATGTGAAGGCGGGCAGCATCCTTCCCACCATGCCTCCCATGTCCTATGTAGGGGAAAAGGAAATGGACGTCCTGGCCCTGGAAGTCTATCCGGGAACAGGCAGTTACCACCATTATCTGGATAACGGGGAAGATTTCGCCTATCGGAACGGCGCTTACCACCACTACCTGTTCACCCAGGATGCGGACGGCACGATTACCACGCAAATCCTTCATGACGGCTTCGATAAGCCCTACCGTAAGATTGTGACGGTAGCGGGGGACGAATGTAACAGTTCCGCCATAAAATAAAATGTTAATGTTGACATTTTACCGTTTTGCATATAATATGATTGTAGGAAAGGGAACCGGACGAGTTCCCTTTTTCTATATGGAGGAAGCGAGGATGGAATTTAAGACGAGCGCATTTGAGGTTTTTGACAAGGAATGGGCCTTGCTTACGGCGGGGACGGAGCAATCCTATAATACGATGACGATCAGTTGGGGCGGCCTGGGCACCCTTTGGTCCAGGCCGGTAGCCACGGTTTATGTAAAGCCGGTCCGCTATACCCACCAATTCATGGAGCAAAACGATTACTTCACGGTCAGCTTTTACCCGGAGCAGTACCGGCATGCCCTGGGCATCCTGGGCACGTTGTCCGGCAGGGACGGGGACAAGGTGGCAAAGGCCGGCCTTGTGCCGCGCTTCCTAAAGGAGGGCGTGACGTTCCAGGAAGCCAGGGTGACGCTTCTTTGCAGGAAGCTTTACAGCCAGGACCTGGACGCGTCCCGGATGCCCCAGGATGTGGTTAAGGACTATTATCGAACCGAAGGGCCGCATACCATGTACATCGGGGAAGTGGTGGAAATCCTTTAAGCCCCGCGGCTTAGGAAGGGGGAGGCTATGCCGCCGATCAGCGTCATGATAAAGCCGGCATCCGGCATGTGCAATATGTCCTGCGCCTATTGCTTTTATAGTGACGAGGCCAGGAAAAGGTCCTGCCCCTCCTATGGCCTTATGTCGGAGCAGACCTTGAAAAACGTGATCCGCAAGACGGTTTTGGAGGCGGATGGCGTGGTCAGCTACGCGTTCCAGGGAGGGGAGCCCACGCTGCGGGGGCTGGATTTTTTCCGTAAGGCGGTCTCTTACCAGGAGCAGTATAACAGGAAGGGGATTTCCGTACAGAACGCCCTGCAGACCAACGGGCTCCTCCTGGACGAGGACTGGTGCGATTTCCTGGCGCAAAACCATTTCCTGGTAGGGCTGTCCGTGGACGGCACGGAGGCGATCCATGATTCCCTGCGGCGCACGAAGGCGGGGGAGGGCACCTTTGCCCGGGTAAGTAAGGCCGCGGACCTGATGGACAGGCACCAGGTGGATTATAACATCCTTACCGTGGTGACGCCCCAGGTGGCGCGGGACGTTGAGAAGATCTACCGTTTCTATGAAAGCAGGGGCTGGCGTTACCAACAGTACATCGCCTGCCTGGATCCGCTGCAGGAGGGGCATGGGGCGACGCCGTATTCCCTCTCCCCGGAAGAATACGGGGAATTTCTGATCCGGCTTTTTGAGCTTTGGTACCGTGACTGGAAGAAGGGGACGCCTCCCTATATCCGCCAGTTTGAAAACTATGTGGGCTTAGCCGCGGGCTATTTGGCGGAGTCCTGCGATATGCTGGGGGTTTGCGGCGTACAGAACGTGGTGGAGGCGGACGGCAGCGTCTATCCCTGTGATTTCTATATGTTGGACGAGTACCGTTTGGGCAACTTTAACCAGGACCGGATGGACTCGATCAATGAAAAAAGGCGCTTGATCGGCTTCCGGGAGCGTTCCATGAAGCTTGCGCCGTCCTGCAAGGCTTGTCCTTATGGGAAGATGTGCCGGGGCGGCTGCCAGAGGAACCGGGATTGGAACGCTGCCGGAGGATTTTATGTTAATTATTTCTGTAAAGGGTATCGAATGTTCTTCGATGCCTGCTTAGACAGGGTGAAAGAGGTATCAGAGAGCCTGTTCGGCAGATGATTTTGGATAGGGAGGGATTTTTGTGAAAAAAAGGAATGGGATTTTGGCGATCCTTTTAGCGGCCTGCCTGTTGGCGGGCTGTAGCGCGGATGCGTTGAAAGAGGGCCAGGAAGATGGGGAGTGGCGCACCTCTATTACAGATGACGCGTCCGGCCAGGCTGGAACGGAGGATGAAAGCGCCACGTCCGGCCAAGCGGGCACGGAGGATGGGAGTTCTGCGTCCGGCCAGGCGGGCACGGAGGATGGGAGTTCTGCGTCCGGCCAGGCGGGCACGGAGGATGGAAGCGCCGCGTCCGGCCAAGCAGGCACGGAGGATGGGAGCGCCGCATCCGGTCAGATTGGAACGGAGGATGGGAGTTCTGCATCTGGCCAGGCTGGAACGGAGGATGGGAGTTCTGCGTCTGGCCAGGCTGGAACGGAAGACGGGAGCGCCGCGTCCGGTCAGGCGGGCGCGGAAGACGGGAGCGCCGCAGCGACCGCCCAGGAGCAGGAATTTACGTATCGCCAGGTCGCGGACTGGGAATTTTACTTCAGCAGCGGCGCGGGCGCTTGGTTCACGACGGTCCATATCCATGAGGACGGCACCTTTGACGGGCTTTTCCAGGACAGCGATATGGGGGACAGCACGGAGGAATACCCTGGCGGGACGGTCTATTACAGCGAGTTTACCGGGAGCTTCACCCCGCTTCAAAAGGTGGACGACTTCACCTACAAGTTCCAGATCGCCTCCATCGCTTACGCAAACGATTTTGGGGAAGAAGTGATTGACGGCTGCCGTTATTGCTACGATGACGCCTATGGGCTGGCGGATGCGCAGGACCTGTTCCTTTATCTGCCGGGGTCCCAGGTCAAGGACCTGCCGGAGGGATATTGCAACTGGGTCCGTTACTATTACGATGCCGCGGTCGCCGGAGAACTGCTTCCTTTCTATGGCCTATACAATGAAAAGGAGGACTGCGGATTCTCCAGCGCCTATTATCCGCCTCAGGAAGCCGCGAAACAGATCCAGTCCATCG
>CANPWC010000171.1 GCA_947581905.1 uncultured Acetatifactor sp. | reverse complement strand
ACTGCTACTTTTTTTTGAAAAAAGTGGTGGAAAAACGTAACTGGGGCTAGCCGCCGCGCTAGCGGCTTGGTACAATATCGTCAAGAGTTGGATCAACACTGAATTGACGTTAATGCCTAGCATTTAAAGCTTAGCGCCTAGAGTTTAGTACTTCGCGTCTAACGCTTAATGCCTAGCACCTAGAATTTAGTGCTTAGTGCTTAGTGCCTAGCACCTAGTGTCTCATGCTTCGTGCTACTCATTTTATGCCAAGTGCTTCATAATGTGTAGTACTGTAGTACCTCATGTTTTATGATGGCATAGCAGGAGGTCCGATTTTCTAACCATTAAAAGATAACAAAGAGAGGGAAGCAGGATGAATGGGAAGTTTGCAAGGATGAAGAAGTTGGCGGTTATTGCCGCTATAATGGCAGCCATGGCATTTGGGTTGGTGGCTTGCGGGAAGCCGTCAGACGAGCAGAAGCAGGGCACGGATGAGCCTCAAACGCAAGGGCTAGAAACGTCCCCTACTACAGATGAGGATCAAAACGAGGGGCAAGGACTAGACCAGGAGCAGCCTGACCAACAGGCTACTGATGGAGACGAGGATAGTCAACCCGTTGGCGACGGACAATCCAGCGATGACGACCAAGTGAATGTAGAGGGGCAGCCGGACGAAGGGGACCAGGACGCTTCCACAGCCAGCCAGTCCGCCATGGAAGAACAAACCGATGGCACGGACCAGCCTGCCGATACGAGGCAAGCTGCTGCAGAAGACCAGGATGCTTCCACAGCTGGGCAGTCCAATGCGGAGAAACAAACTAATAACACGGACCAGCCCTCCGGTGACGAGGAGGCTTCTACGTCAAGACCGCTTACAGAGGAGGAGAAAGCGTCCGGGGAATATGAGGAGCTCATCCCAGGCGTTTGGGTGAAGAAGACAGATGTGGAAGAGGAGCAGCCCTCAAGTGATGACGAACAGCCCTCCGTGAATGGACTAAGCACGCCGGAAGAATTTATGGCGGCAGGTTACGTGGAGATTAAACCAGGTTTGTGGGCGCCAAGGGAAAGCGCGATAGAACTTGGATATATCACGGAAGATGACACTGCAGAAGGGACGGATGCCGGTGCCGAAGCGGTTCCTCCAGCAACCAACGATACCCCTAGCGGGACCGAACCTGCTGGCGGGAATGATGCGGGAACCGTGGTTGCAGAGCAAGAGTCGCAGGTCCCTTATGTAGATGGACATCCGGATTGGGACAGCCAAGAGTTCCATGATGCCTTGCAGGAATTAGTGGATATGATAAACGCATCTGGTGGTAATGCGGGTATGGATATTGAGCCCGGCGGTATCGATCCCAATGCTCCCAACATTACACTGCGTTAAAACGGGAAGCACGACCAAACATTACACTGCGTTAAAACAGGAAGCACGATATATTACCATATATTTGTACACGATATTTGTACACGAAACATTCCATTATGTTTTATACAACAATAGATGAGGATTTAGGCCATGTTCATAGAAGCCACCAATAAAGTTAAGAAATTTTCTCTTTCTTTTAAAATAGGGGTGCTTTTTTCTATCATCTGTGCAGTGTGCCCTGCCTGTGGGGAAAAGCAAGGTTCCGATGCCCCGCAGTTTGGGGTGGATGGATATGTCTATGTGGCGGAACCCTTTTCCTTTCCAGAGCAGCCGGAATCAGGCATTACCCATCATGTAAAATACTATAACGGATCTGTATATTACCTTTTTGGATCGTCCATCTGGAAGGCTGCCTTCTTAGGGGAAGGGCGGCTGGGAGAAGCCGGTGTCGCCGCAAATCTTGGCAATCAGGGAAGCGGCGTGCTTGATTATACCGTGGATGAAGAGGGGAACCTTTATATCCTCTCAGAGAACCAGGCCTGGCCGGGGAGTACAGGGCAGTCTGCGGAAATATCCGCAGGATACAGCCTGTCGAAGGTGGCTCCTGACGGGGAAGCCGTATACCAGCTTTCCCTTTCTGAGGTATCTGTCAACAGGAATGCTTATGATGGAAACTTTCTTGCGCTTGAAAGCCCTGTGTCTAATGAGGGCTCGTCCGGAAGCGGGCGCAATCTATATCTGCTGGCGACGGATGGTATTTATCTGTTTGGATTAGACGGGACGGCGGACGGGAAAATTTCTACGGAAATCTCCCGGCAGGACGGTGCTGGAAAAGAAGTCCTGGCAGAAGGGGAAAACGGGAAGGTTTATTACTGCGTCAGCGGCATGGTAAACGGTATAAGTTATCAGACGGCCCTGTATGAAGTACAAGCGGCCAAGCAGGGCGGCAGGCTTGAAGAAAAAACAACTTTAACAAGTCAGGATTGGGATCAGAATGAGCGCGTCCTGGGCTCCCCGGATGGAATTTTGTATCTGGCAGAGGGAAACGTTGCCCAATATCGCCAGGAGGAAGGTTCCTTTCAGGCGCTTTTGCGACTGCAGGATTCCAATTTGCCCAGCTCTGTTTCCGAAATGGCCCGGATTTCGGAAGGGCAGTTCCTGGTAAAGACTTGGGAGGAATCGAGTTGGTACCTTCTTACCAAAACATCTGTGGATGAAATCCAGCCAAAGGAAATGCTTCTGTTGGCTTCTACCTATCCCTCTGGAGACCTTACCGAAGCCATTGCCCGTTTCAACAGGACAAGCAACAAATACCATGTAATTCTGGAGACTTTCAAAGGGGAGGGCTGGAAGGAAAGGTTGGACGCCAGGATCGTATCCAAGGACCCGCCGGATCTGTTGGATATGTCCATAAGGCTGGATATCCGGAAGTATGCGGATAAGCAGGGGCTGGAGGATTTAAGGCCTTATCTGGAAAACAGCGCCCTGCTTGATCCGGACGCAATACTGGGAAGCGTTTTGGAGGGCTATACCATAGACGAAAGGCTGGTCTGCATCCCGTCTGCCTTCCAAATCCGCGCACTGGTGGGAAGGAGCGGGCAGGTTGGGACAAAACAGGGCTGGAGCATGGAGGAATTCCAGAAGACGCTGGAAGAATTTCCCCAATCTGTTCCCGTGCAGCAGATTTATGGATATGATTCCCTTTTTAACAACATAATGATAAATGTATGCGGGGATTACCTGTTGGAACGATTTATCGACTGGAACGCCGCAGAGTGCCATTTCCAGGACCGGGAGTTCCTGCAGTTTATAGAATGGCTGGCGGATTATTGTGGCGAAAAAAAGCAGGTATCCTTCTCCCCAAGCGCATCCGTGCCGGAGGAACTGCTCCTGATGAGGGACGAACTAATGAACTTAATGGATTTCCAGAGGTTTGAGATCCTTTTTGGAGAAGAGTGTACCTTGAAAGGGTTTCCTACGGCTTCGGGCGATCCGCTCTACTACGGGGTCGCCGCGGACGAAGTGGGGATCCTCTCCAATTCAAAGAAAAAAGAAGGCGCATGGAGCTTCCTGGAATATTTCCTGACAAGTCAGGCCGAGGATTCCTTTTTGATTCCCAGCAGGAGGGATTGGCTGGAAAGCCGGATGGAAGAGGATATGACGCAGGAGTATTATCGGACGGAAGCTGGGGAAGTCGTAATGGATCAGGGCGGCGAGCCGTTAAAAAAGGACAAGGGAGGCCTTGTGGTGGATGGGGAGATCATTCCTTATTATGCCGCGACCCAGGAACAGGAGGATTTGTTCCTGGAAATGATCGACCATACCCGTTTTTACACGCAAAACGCCACGGAGCAGAACGTCCTCGCCATTCTGCAGGAGGAAATGTCCTATTATGTGAGAGGGGAAAAAACGTTGGAAGACGTGACGGATGTGATCCAAAACCGTGTGAATCTTTTGCTGAAGGAGGCTTAAACGATTGCTGGAATTTTGAGACATTTCGCCAAAGAGAAAACAATTTTCGCCAAATAGAAAATATTTTCCCTTGACACATCCTTTAGGCAGCGCTATAATGATTAAAACTTCAAAAGAAACCGATGACGCGGGGATAACGGCAATTATGCCTATACAGAGAGCCCGGGAGGCTGAGAGCCGGGCAAGATACAGGTTGTCAAATGGGCCGCTGAGGGCGCAGTCAAATGTGGGCTTCCACAAAGTATTCTGCGACGTTTTGGCAGACGTGACATGCCGGGGATATGGAAAGTATCCTGCTAAGCGCACGGGAAAGGCCCGTGAATTCAAGGTGGCACCGCGGATAAGTAGATTCGTCCTTGACAGATTACAGATTCTGTCAGGGACGTTTTTTTATGGGAAGCCAGACCGGATAAGCGGCATCCTTTTCCCAGGTTGTCAGAATGAATCAAAAAAGGAGGCGGTATCAAGTGAAATGTAAGCCAGATCTTGAGGAGGTCCAAAGAATCGCCGCTGCCGGCGTATACAAAGTATTGCCTGTAAGCTGCGAGTTGTTGTCTGATTTTATCACGCCCATTGAGGCGATGCGGATTTTGAAAAATGTGTCCACCCATTGTTATCTTCTGGAATCCGCCGTGGCCAATGATAAATGGGGACGTTATACGTTCCTGGGCTACGACCCGAAGCTGGAGATCACCTGCATGGAAGGCGTGATGCGGGTAGGCAACCTTGAGATACGGACCGAGGAACCGTCCAAGTACCTAAGGCAGGTCCTGGCGGAATACAAGAGCCCCCATTTCGATGGGCTGCCATCCTT
>CANPWC010000170.1 GCA_947581905.1 uncultured Acetatifactor sp. | reverse complement strand
ATAAAAAGAGCATGCACATGGCATTCTTATATTGCTTGAGCCGCAGGGCCATTACCTGCCTCTTGCGGGTAGGCCCCTCCGCCCCACAGTTCCAGCTTTGGTTATACACAGTCCCGTCCCGGTTCTCTTCCCCGTTGTCCTCATTGTGCTTCTCGTCGTAGGAGACCAGGTCCATCATGGTGAAGCCGTAATAATTGGTGAGGAAATTGATGCGCCCCCTCCCCTGAGGGTTCGCCCTCATGTGGTAAAGCACGGCGGAAAGCATATCGGAATCCCCTTTCAGGTACCGACGCATATCATACAAGAATTCATCCCGATAGTAAGCCAGACGCCGCTTTCCTTTCTGCTCCGTGGCATAGCTGCCCTCGCTTAAATCGAAGAACCAGAGCTTGACATCCGCAAGCCCTTCTTCGCCGGCGATCATATCCACGGGCAGCCCCTCTCCCATCACATGGAAGCCGTCCACATGGTATTCCTGGACCCAATAAAGCAAAATGTCGGGAATCTGGCGTTTGGGCACGTCCCCGGGGAAATAAAACTGCAGGATGGCCTCCATCTTCTCCCGGTGGAGTGCTTTCACCATCTCCTTCATCTCCTCCACAGGATCGCTTCCGGCGGCATAGCCGCCCTTAGGCGCATAATAATATCCTTTCTGATAGCCCCAATAATTCAGCTTCACCGCCTTCTTCGAGGCAGGGTCCGGCAAAAGGGGCGCATATGGCGAGACGGACGCCCCGACAGGCTCTTCCACCGCCTCCAGGAATTCATAAACCGGCTGGAACTCCAACGTGGTGACGCCCAACTCTTTCAAATACGGGATTTTCTCCACGACCCCCAGGAACGTGCCCTTGTGGGACACGCCTGAAGAAGCATGCTTGGTAAAGCCCCTAACATGCAGCAAATAGACGATGCTGTCTTCATAGTCAAGCCTGGGGCAGGCATCAGCCCCCCAATCAAAGGCTTGCGCAGGAAAACCCGCCTTAAGGGACTTCTCCTCCCTGGGCTTCCCGTAAGGGGCTTTCCCCAAGAACACTCTCGCATAGGGGTCCGCCACGATGCGCTCCCCCTCATAAAACTGGTAAGAAACCCGGGATGGATCCACGTCCGCAACCTGCTTTGACCAAATGTTGCCCACGCGTTCCTCCTCCAGGAAAGAGAGCTTGCGCAGCCTCTTTCCGCTTTCCCGGTCATATAGTATCACGCCGCACTGGTCCGACCTCGATACAAAGGCGAACCGGATGCCGTCTTCCTCCTTGTGCGCTCCCAAAGGATAGGGACCTGTCCTCCACTCATTGCCTGCCATGCTGACCCTCCATCTAACTGTTTCGTGGTGAATGTGGTTCCACCCTCAAGAAATCACTTCTATTATACTTTTTTTCCTTAAAATTGTAAATCTATTGCGTAAAAAAAGTAAAATTGATATACTACAAGCACAAAGCCAGGGAAGGAGGTGGAGACATGGCTAAGGATGAGCAATTCGAAGAAGAGGAAATGACCGTGGACCTGGAACTGGAAGACGGAAGGAACATCACCTGTTCCGTCATCAAGATCCTGACGGTAGATGGGCAGGATTACATCGTGCTGCTGCCCGTAGACGACGCTGGGGAGCCGTTGGAGGATGAAGTCTGGTTCTATCGTTATCGGGCGGTCGAAGGGGAAGAGCCGGAACTCGGCTACATCGATGACGATGAGGAATATGACGCTGTCGCGGACGCTTTCGACGAGTACCTGGACAACTGTGAATTCGATGAGATGGACGAATAAAGCGGATTTAAGAACCTGGAGGGAAGCCTTGGACGTTCCTTTGAACCTGTGACAAAGGAAAGCTCCAAGGTTTCTTTCGCCCTAGTCATCGCCACATACAGCATCCGCCGCTCCTCTTCCACCGCCTTTTCATCAAGGCTTGCGCTGTGCGGATAGACCCCTTCGTTGACATCCGGCAGGAACACATGGGGAAATTCCAGCCCTTTGGAGGCATGGGCCGTCATCAGGCGCACGCCCTCCTTGGGCTCCTCTTTCTTGGGGCTATGTTCCATCTCTTCCCGGACACGCTCCTGGTCCTCCTGCCACAGGTCGTAGCTTTGGTACCGCGCTGCCTCTTTCGTCAAAAATTCCAGGACCTCCATCCATTCCATAAGGCGTCCCTCCTCCCCTCCCGCCTTTTTCCGCAAATATTTCTCATATCCAAGCCCCTTTCGGATGAACTGCACGCCCAAGCAGGGCTTATACCGTCCAAGCTTAAGAAGCCCCTCCTCTAAGCGGTCTAACTGCGGCAAGACGCGCATCCTTAGCCCTGGCGGCGCGAACTGCCTGTAATATTCCCGGATTGCCTCGAAGTCCACCATTCCCTCGGGGACGGCCTCCGCCCCAAGGAAGCGGGAAGGCTTGTTCATGATGGACAAGAAGCGCCTCCTCGTCCTGTCCCCTTGGGCGAAGCGGATGAAGTCGTCCAAATCCCTGGCAATGAAATGGTCATAGATGCAGGATGCCCGCTCCTTCATGACATAAGGGACCCCCGCCCCGGCCAAAAGGGTGGCAAAGCCCTGCATTTGGGCATTGGTGCGGAAAAGGACCGCGTAAGCCCCCAGGGATGGCGCATCGCGCAGGCGTCCGACCAGGTAACGGTATTCCTCATTGCGGTCCGTAAAGCTGCGCAGCGTCACGTAAGATCCTCCCTCCTTACATCCAGCCTCTTTATGCGCGCTTGGACGAAACGCTTTCAAATCCTTGGGAAAACGCTCCTTATTTTCCCCGATGACCGCCAGGGAAGCCTCCACGATCTCGGGGCGGCTCCTGAAATTCATGTTTAGCAAAATCTGCCTGCAGCCCGGATAATCCTCAAGGAACTTCCGCATCAGGGAGGGATCCGAGCCGCGGAACCCATAGATGGACTGGTCGTCGTCCCCCACCGCGAACACGTTCGCCCGCTTGCCCGCCAAAAGGCGGACCACCTCGTACTGCATGGGGTTGATGTCCTGGAATTCATCGATCAGGAGGAAACGGAACCGCTCCTGCAAGCGCCCCAAAAGGACCAGGTCGGAGGAAAGAAGCTTAAGGCAACCATAAAGCATATCATCAAAATCCAGCTTCCCGCTCCGCTTCCTGGCAGCTTCATAGCCCTCCAGCACTTGCTCGAAGCAGTCCTGGCAGCCTTGCGGAAGCAGCAGGCGGCTCTTGGCGGCATCCGCGGTATTTTTATAATAAGAAATCGCTGCAAGGCAGGCGCTTGCGGCATCCTGCAGGTCTTCCTGCCCCTGTCCGAAAACGCTGCATTGTCTTAATACGGGGAAGATCAACTGTTTCTTTTCAGAATCCTTCAAGATGCCTCCCATCCTGGGGAGGGACTGGCGCAAGATCTGGTAAAAGACGGCATGGAACGTGCCGAAAGAAACCGGTTGGACGCCACTTTGGGCATCCATGAAGCGACGCTGCATGGACAGGGCCGCTTCTTTGGTAAAAGTGATGACGAGGATGTGCTGTGGCGCTACGCCCAGACGCTGGATGAGATAGGAGATTCGATTGGTGATGGTATAGGTCTTCCCGGAGCCGGGGCCTGCCAAAACCAGCATCGGCCCCTCTCCGTGGACGGCAGCCATCCGCTGCCTTTCGTTCATGGAAGAAAGCGCTTCCTCAAGCCCCGGCATGTTCCAGCAGCTCGATTCCTTTCCTGATCCGCGCAAGGCTCTCTTCCTTCCCCAGAATCTCCATGATCTCCGTCGCGCCCGCAGGGGTCATCTGCCTGCCGGAAACGGCGGTCCTGACGGGCCACATCACATACCCGTTCTTACATCCTTTCTGCGCCACATAGGAAAGCAGGGCCTGGTACAACGCGTCGTTGCTGTAATCCTCCTGCTTTTCCAAAATCGGCAAAAGCTCCTTAAGCACCTCTAAGGAGGTCTCCTGTGTGGTCTTCATCTTCTTATGGTCATACATGGACGGGTCATACTCCGGCAGCTCCTGGAAGAAATCCACCAGGCCGGCGATGTCCGGGAAGACCTCGATACGGGTCTTTACCATGGCGGCGATCTTCTTCAGATCCAGATCCTTAGTCAGGACGGCCTCCAGGTAAGGCTTGGCCATTTCATAGAATGCGTCAAAATCCATGGCTTTCAGGTATTCCCCATTCATCCACTTAAGCTTCACGATATCGAAGACGGCAGGAGACTTGCTGATGCGGTGGTAGTCAAATTCGCGGATCAGCTCGTCCAGGCTGTAGATTTCCCGGTTGTCCTCCGGGCTCCAGCCCAAAAGGGCGATATAGTTGACGATGGCGGGCGTCACGAACCCCTGCTCCAAAAGGTCTTCAAAGGAAGAATGCCCGCTCCGCTTGGACAGCTTCTTGTGGTTCTCATCCGTCAGCAAGGGCAGGTGGACATAGGTGGGCACCTCCCACCCGAACGCCTCGTACAGCCTTACATATTTCGGGGAAGAGGACAGATACTCATTGCCCCGCACCACATGGGTGATGTTCATGGTATGGTCGTCCACCACATTGGCGAAATTGTAGGTAGGATAGCCGTCTGACTTGATCAGGATCATATCGTCCAATTCCGCGTTATCCACCGTGATGTCCCCATAAAGCTCGTCATGGAACGTGGTAGAGCCCTCCTTGGGGTTGTTCTGGCGGATGACGAAAGGCTTCCCCGCAGCCAGGTTGGCCT
>CANPWC010000169.1 GCA_947581905.1 uncultured Acetatifactor sp. | reverse complement strand
TGAGAAGGCCCAGCAGGAATTCATGAACATCAAGTACCAGAACAAGGTGCGCCTGGCGAAATACATCCTGGAGCATAACGGCATCGAGGTCGACCCTAGGTCCATCTTCGACGTCCAGGTCAAGAGGCTGCATGAGTATAAGAGGCAGCTGTTGAACATCCTGCATGTCATGTACTTGTACAATGAACTGAAAGAGCATCCTGAGATGGAGTTCTTCCCCAGGACGTTCATCTTCGGCGCGAAAGCGGCGGCAGGCTACCGCAACGCGAAGCTGACCATCAAGCTGATTACCTCCGTGGCGGACGTGATCAACAACGACGCTTCCATCAACGGCAAGATCAAGGTGGTCTTCATTGAAAATTACAACGTGTCCAACGCGGAGATCATCTTCGCGGCGGCAGACGTGTCCGAGCAGATTTCCACCGCCAGCAAGGAGGCTTCCGGCACCGGCAACATGAAGTTCATGCTCAACGGGGCCCTGACCTTAGGCACCATGGACGGCGCGAACGTGGAGATCGTGGAAGAGGTAGGCGAGGAGAACGCGTTCATCTTCGGCTTAAGCTCCGACGAAGTCATCAATTATGAGAACCATGGCGGATACAATCCGATGGAGATCTTCAATAACGACCAGGATATCCGCAAGGTGCTGATGCAGCTCATCAATGGGGCCTACTCCCATACGGAGCTGTTCCGCCCGCTGTACAACTCTTTGCTGAACACCCAGGACACTTCCAAGGCGGACACCTACTTCATCCTCAAGGATTTCAAGTCCTATGCGGAAGCGCAAAAGAGAGTGGAGAAGGCTTACCTCGACCAGGCGGGCTGGGCTAAGAGCGCGATCCTGAACGTGGCCTGCAGCGGGAAATTCACTTCGGACCGTACCATCCAGCAATATGTGGACGAGATCTGGCATCTCGACAAGGTGGTCTTAAAAAGAAGTTAAAATGGGGCAGAATGGAGATTAACATGATTCAATTATTACAAGGCGGCTGCTATTTGTTGGACGGAACGGAATTGATCCCGGAAGATAAGGACGCCCTGCAGATCCTGAAAGCAAAGACCGGCAAAGATGTGGACCGGCAGGAGGCCGCGAAAGGCACCATCGCCTATGGCATCCTGAAGGACCACAACACCTCCGAGGACATGGAGAAGCTGAAGATCCGTTTCGACAAGCTGACCAGCCATGACATCACTTTCGTGGGCATCATCCAGACGGCCCGGGCGTCCGGCCTGGAGCGGTTCCCGATGCCCTATGTGCTGACCAACTGCCATAATTCCCTGTGCGCGGTGGGCGGCACCATCAATGAGGATGACCACATGTTCGGCTTATCCTGCGCCAAGAAGTACGGCGGGGTATATGTGCCTCCCCACCAGGCGGTCATCCACCAGTATGCGCGGGAGATGCTTGCCGGGGGCGGCAAGATGATCTTGGGCTCCGATTCCCATACCCGGTACGGCGCCCTGGGCACCATGGCGGTCGGCGAGGGCGGCCCTGAACTGGTGAAGCAGCTCTTGAACCAGACCTATGACATCGATATGCCGGGCGTGGTGGGCGTCTATCTTACGGGAGAGCCTGTAAAAGGGGTGGGTCCCCAGGATGTGGCGTTAGCCATCATCGGCGCGGTCTTCCAAAGCGGCTTCGTGAAAAACAAGGTCATGGAGTTCGTAGGTCCCGGCGTCTCTTCCTTGAGCGCGGACTTCCGTATCGGCATCGACGTGATGACCACGGAGACCACCTGCCTGTCTTCCATCTGGAGGACGGACGACGAGATCGCGTCTTTCTATGAGATCCATGGAAGAAAAGAAGATTACCGCCAGTTGGATCCCGCGGCGGTAGCATACTATGACGGGATGATGACGGTGGACCTGTCCGCCATCCGTCCGATGATCGCCATGCCGTTCCATCCCAGCAATACTTATACCATTGAGGAATTGAACGCCAATCTGATGGATATCCTGGATGAGACGGAGAAGCGCGCCCGGGTAAGCCTTGGCAACGCGGTGGAATACCACTTGAAGGACAAGGTCGTAAACGGGAAGTTCCGGGTGGACCAGGGCATCATCGCAGGCTGCGCGGGCGGCGGCTTTGAAAACATCTGCGCGGCCGCGGACATCCTTAAGGGCAGGTATATCGGCAACGACAGCTTTACGCTAAGCGTTTATCCGGCGTCCATGCCGATCTATATGGAATTAATCAGAAACGGCTGCGCGGCTGCCATCCTGGAAACCGGCGCCGTGCTTAAGACCGCGTTCTGCGGCCCTTGCTTCGGGGCTGGCGACACCCCGGCCAACCATGCGTTCAGCATCCGCCACTCTACCAGGAATTTCCCGAACAGGGAGGGCTCCAAGCTGCAGAGCGGGCAGATTTCTTCCGTGGCCTTAATGGATGCCAGGTCCATCGCGGCGACGGCAGCCAACCAGGGCGTCCTGACCCCGGCGACGGAGTTCGATGGGGAGCTAGGCAAATATCAGTATCATTTTGACAGTAAGATTTATGCCAATCGGGTCTTCGATTCCAAGGGCGTGGCGGACCCGTCCGTGGAGATCCAGCTGGGGCCGAACATCAAGGACTGGCCGAAGATGTGCGCCTTGCCGGAGAACCTGGTGCTGCGCGTGGTCAGTGAGATCCATGACCCGGTAACGACCACGGATGAGCTCATCCCGTCGGGTGAGACTTCTTCCTACCGTTCCAATCCCTTAGGGCTGGCGGAATTTACATTGAGCCGCAAGGATCCTGACTATGTAGGCAGGGCGAAGCAGATGCGCGCCGTGCAGGAGTCGGTCCAGGCGGATGTTTGCCCGATCACCTCCAACCCGGATTTGGACCTGGGAAGCGTCTACCGCGCGATCCGTACCAAATATCCTGAGATGAGCCGCAAGAACACGGGCTTTGGCTCCACGATCTTCGCCGTGAAGCCTGGAGACGGTTCCGCCAGGGAGCAGGCGGCGTCCTGCCAGAAGGTGTTGGGCGGCTGGGCCAATATCGCCAACGAGTATGCGACCAAGCGTTACCGTTCCAACCTGATCAACTGGGGGATGCTTCCGTTTTTGATCGAGAAAGGGGAGCTGCCGTTCCACAACCTGGACTTCCTTTATCTGCCGGGCATCCGCAAGGCGCTGGAGGATAAGAGGGAGGAGATTGAGGCTTACGTGGTCAGGGATGGCTCTCTGCAGGGCTTTACCTTACGTCTGGGAGACTTGACCGATGAGGAGCGCCAGATCATCCTGAAAGGATGCCTGATCAATTATAACCGTGTCTTATGAGCGTCTGCGGCGGCATGACAGGCAGAAAGAGAGGAAAGCGGATTGGAAATCAACAAGTCTGTATCCAACCCTATGCTCATAGGGGCGATCGAGCTGCTTAAGGCGGATCCCTCAACGGAGCATAAGAATATGTTTGTAAACGAAATGATGAAGGCGAAGTTCCTGACGCCCGCCATGGTCACTCCGGCCCCCGAGCCGGATGAAAATGGACGGATCCGGCTTACCAAGGACCATAAGATACAGTTTCCCGTGCTGACGGCGAAAGACGGCAAGACCTATTTCATGGCGTATTCGGATAAGCTGGAACTGGACAAATGGCCGCAGACGGAAGGGGTCGTCATCGTAAGCCTGATGATGGAAGAGTTCATGGCGATGACCTTAAGGAAAGAAAGCGCTTCCAGCGGCTGCGTCATCAATCCCTTTGGAGCGAACATCATCGTCCCCAGGGAGATGATGGCTTCCATGATGGCGGCACGCATCGCCAAGATGCAGGAGGCGGCGCGGCAAGGGAAGATGCCGCAGAAACCGCCTGTTGGACCGAAAAGTTAAGCGGGGTTTACGTAAGGCGGGGCGAAAAGCCCCGCCCTATGTTTTGCCGTTTGCGCCACGGCCCATGCAGAGCCGCGACCTGCGGCACCTGGGCGGCATGCGGCGCAAGGAGGCGGCGTTTGCGCCGTGGCGTCATAGGCGGCCTTTGCGCGGCGGCCCCATAACGGCGGAAGCAGAATGGAGAAGAGGATGAAGTGTAAGATTACCATGACCCCATACGGGCAAGGGGACAGGATCCACCATGTGGATGTCCGGTTCCAATTCGATGGGTTATGCAAAAAAAAGGGGGAGCTGCTCTGTAAGATGACGGTTTTCGCCTATAGCGTCCCGGGCTGTGCCGCCCAGGGGCTTAAGGTCGCCGACGCCCTCGGCGAGGCGGGGACGCGGGAGGACGAGGAGACGTCCTACCCTTACCGCTTCCAGCGGTTTTGGCTGGAACGCGACCTTGCCGGGGAAGTGGATGTGCGTTATACCATAACGCCTCGTCCGCTGCTGCCGGAGGATCGGTGCGGCCCGTATATAGACTTCCGCTGTGAAGACGGTGGCGGGACCAGCGGTGGCGGGTCCCTGCTTGCGGACTTCGGGGAAGTGGAGGGGGAGATCTCCTTAGCCTGGGACTTAAGCCATATGCCTCCGCACAGCAGGGCGGTCTGCGCCTTGGGGGAGGGGGACCTTACGATCCAGGGCGAATTGGAGCGGTTCCGGGACTGCTATTATGCCATGGGGGACGTAAAGAGCATTACGGAAGGGGACTTTGGCGTTTACTGGATCGCGGAGCCTGCTTTCGACATGCCCGCCATTGCGGAATATACCAAGAAGCTGTTTGCGGGGATGCGCGCCTTTTTCCAGGAT
>CANPWC010000168.1 GCA_947581905.1 uncultured Acetatifactor sp. | reverse complement strand
CCCTGCCGTCGTTTAACTGGTAGGCGGGGGCGTGCGTGACCAGGATGTCGAAGCCCTTGCTGCAAAACAGCTTGAACCGAAGCCGCTTGACGCGCTTTGCCATCTGCTTTTCCGTATATTGATAGGGACCGGGGCGGTATCGCATGGAGCCGCCCAGCCCCAGGATGCGGATCCCCTCATATTCGTAGATCTTGTCGTCAATGCAGATGCAGCCCTCCGGGGGGATGTCGTCATATTTGGCATCATGGTTCCCGTGGACGTATAAGAGCGGGACGGTGGTGAAAGTGACCAGGAAAGACAGATATCTTGGGTCCAAGTCGCCGCAGGAAATGATCAGGTCTATCCCCTCCAGCTTGCTTTTATCAAAATGATCCCAAAGATATTTGGATTCTTCATCCCCAATCGCCAATATTTTCATGAGAAACCCTTCCCGCCCTTCATAAGGATCCGGCCCTTATGCTTGTGTCTCTTTATCGATTCCCTGCTGGCTGACCACGGGCTTGGCATCCTCGCTCAACTCTACAGGAGCCGGGATGGAGCCGCGGACGTTCTCTGCCAGCCACTTCATGGTGACGATTTCCTCGGGTGAGAGGCTCACATGGGGATTGCCCTGCACCATGCCCTGCTGGGAATACAGGATGCCGGAGAATGGATTGAATTCCTCCGCGCTGATGGTCTTCTTTAACAGGTTGACCAGCCTCTGGGTGCCGATCGGCAGGTTCTGGGAACAAATCATGTCGATGACGCCCGCGGACATGCCCCACCAATAGTTGATGGCCTTTACGGGAGTCTCATCGTCCTCATCCTCCCAGGTGCCGTCCATGATGGTGCGGATCAGCTGCTCATAGAACTTGCCCCAGTGCCACAGGGGCATGGCCAGGCTGTGGGGGATGTCGTCCTCAATGCGGTATAGCCCGAAGAAGCGGGACGCTTCTTCCGGGATGATCATATCCTTGCCGGAAATGATGGACACGTCATTTTGCTTCAGCTTCTCCACGGCGTCGGAGTTGTCCTTAAGCTTCGACCATTCCAGGTATACCACGGCCCTGGGGTTGATCATCTTCGCGCCCAAGGCAAAGGCATTGATGTTGGCGATGGAGCCCAGGATGGGGTAGTCGGCGATGTAGCCCAGACGGTCATTTTCCGTCATGGCCCCGGCGATGGCGCCCATCAGGAACTTCGCCTCGTGCATACGGGCATAGTAGGTGCGGATATAGCGGTGGGACGTGTTCAGGGAGCAGTTTAAGATCCGCACGTCCGGATGCTCGATGGCCGCCTTGACGCTGGCCGGCACGAAAGTAGGCGTCGTGGTGAAGATGATGTCGCACTTCTTCCCGATGGCATCCTGGATGGCAGCGTCAATGTCGTCCTTGGTGACGTTCTCATAATACATGGTGGTCACTTCATCGGAAAAGGTCTGGTCCAGATGAAGCCTTCCCAGTTCATGGGCATATGTCCAGGCGGAAGAGGTGGGCGTCTTTTCATAAATAAACGCGACCTTCAGCTTGGAATTGCCAAACGGGAAGAGCAGCAGGCGGTTCAGGTTCTGCAGAGGGGACTTCTTGGCCTTGTTGTGGGTAGGGTCCATCTTCAGCTCGATTTCATCGTCCGCCTCCGCCAGCTTGAATTCCTCCCAGCATTTTGTGATCATCTCGCCGATCTCGTTGGAGGTTTTCTCCGCCAGCTCCTTGTAGCCGTAAATGGTGATAAAGGTTAAGAAGGCGTCGCCCTCCGTGATCTGCAGCTTGCTGCCGCCATGTTCCTTGTATTCCGTGGTGAATTTGGTGAAAATGAAGTTAAAGTCCAGGCGGTCATCCTCCGTCCAGGCGGCTGTCGGGTCCTTTCCTACGGCGCTTTGGAGCTTTTTAAAGCTGCCAAGCTCGGAGAACCAGATGTAATTAATCTTGGACAAGGCATAAAAATCCACGAATTCATAGTAGATCTTGTTCTGCAGCTCTTCCGTCTTAGGAGGCATGATGCGTGTCACGGTCCCGGGGATCGATACGGCGTCGAAGTATTTCAGCACGCTGACGCGCTTATTGCCCTCTTCCACGTAGAACTCGTTCATATACTCATAGGCCTTGATGGGGTCGTGGATGCCCTCCTCCACATGGCTGTTGCTTAAACTGATCCACTTGTTGGCAAATTCCGTCTTATTGTTCAAGATCGGCATGAAGTTGCTGGCGAATGAGCTGCTGCGCCCGCCCGTCCTGGTCCCCACGATTTGCTTGACCGGTATTTGGACCAGTCCCAAGGGGACCTCTGTATAATGCTGATGGCGGGGAAGGATGTCGTCCAGTATCTTAAGCGTGGGCTGCTGCCCATGGGAAAGCCTGGATTGATATTCTTTCTTCCCAGCCTTAAAGGCTTTTTCATAATCTTCCCAACTCATAAATGAACCTCCCTTTCCAAATAAAGTGCGTTCCTCTTCCCCCACTATACGTGATAGAAAGGGAAAAATCAAGCGAAAAATGTGTCGTGGCAGCTTGACCAGGACCGAGATGGCATGAAAATGGCGCGGGGACTGTTACGATCGCGCGTCTTCCTCCAGCGCGGCGTTTACCTGCGCCAAGAGGCTGGCTGCCAGGCCGGGCGCGAGGTCATGGATGCCGCAGGGCGGCAGGGGCTCTTCCCCGTCCACATGGGGCAGCAGTTTTTTCTCAAACCAAATGACATCGTGCCATTTCCCGCATTTATAACCCGCCTGGAAATAAACGCCCACGTCGGTAAAGCCCAGGGAATGGTGCAGACGCTCGCTTGCCGCGTTAGGAAGCGTGACGCAGCCGTACACGGTCCGGATGCCCTGGAGGCGCAACAGCTCCAAAAGCAGGCGATAGAGCGTCTTGCCGATCCCTTTCCGGCAGCAGTCCCGGTCCAGGTAGATGGCGGCTTCCGCGTTCCATTGGTAGGCGGCGCGTTCCATGTGCCGGTGGGCGTAAGCATATCCCTTTATGCGCCCCTCTTCCTCATACACAAGGTATGGGTATTCCGCGAAGATCCGGTTGATCCGGGCCTGGAACTGCGTTACGCTGGGGAGCGTGTACTCGAACGTGATGGGGGTCTCGATATATTGCGCGTAGACCTGCAAAAGGCCTTTGGCATCGTTGCCGGTTACAAGGCGTATCATGGCGGCATCCTCCTTTCGGGAAAGCTTTGGGCGTCCCGATTCCTTCCCCATTATAGGACGGAAAGGATAGGAATGCAAGGCTTCCTTTGATGAAAAAGCGCTTGCATGTCGTTTGGAAACATTGTATGCTAAATGCAGGGTAACTTCGTCGTTTCGTCATTTGCGCGGAAGCGTCGCAAATGGGGCCGGATGGGATACGCTTCGGAATGGAGGGCTTATGATTTATCGCAAGGACAAGTATGGGAATGAGATTTCCCTCCTGGGTTATGGCTGTATGCGCTTTAGCACCGCGGATGGCAAGATTGACCTTGGGAAAGCGGAAAAAGAGGTTATGGCGGCATATGGCGCCGGGGTGAATTATTATGATACGGCTTACGTATATCCCGGGAGCGAGGCGGCGCTGGGGGAGATCCTGGCTAAAAACGGCATCCGCAAGGACGTGAAGATCGCGACCAAGCTGCCGCATTACCTCATCCGTAACGCCGATGGCATGGAAAAATATTTCGCGGAGCAGTTAAAGCGCCTTAAGACCGACTATGTGGATTATTACCTGATGCACATGCTGACGGATGTGGCGACCTGGGAACGGCTGAAAGGGCTGGGCATCGTGGAGTGGCTGGAGGAAAAGAAGAGGAGCGGGGCCATCCGCCAGGTAGGCTTCTCTTACCATGGCAACACCGATACGTTCTGCGCGTTGGTGGACGCGTATGACTGGGATTTTTGCCAGATCCAGTATAATTACCTGGACGAGCATACGCAGGCGGGGCGCAAGGGGTTGGAGTACGCCCACAAGAAAGGCTTGCCCGTCATCATCATGGAGCCGCTTCGGGGCGGCAGGCTGGTCAACCGCCTGCCCCAGGAGGCGGAGGAGCTTTTTGCCTCTTATGAGAAAAAGCATACCCCCGCCCAGTGGGCGTTCCGTTGGCTTTTTAACCAGCCGGAAGTCACATGCGTCCTTTCCGGCATGAATTCCCTTGCGATGGTGGAGGAAAATGTAAAGACCGCCTCCGAGACACATGTGGGCGACTTAACCGAGGCGGATGAAGAGCTGCTTGGCAAGGTGATCCGAGCGATCAACGGCACGATGAAGGTAGGGTGCACAGGCTGCCGGTATTGCATGCCTTGCCCGAGGAACGTGGACATCCCGGGGACCTTCGCGGCATATAACCGGTATTACACGGATGGGAAGCTGGTAGCGATGAAAGAGTATATGATGTGCACCGCCCTGCGCCGCAACCAGGCTTCCGCGTCCAACTGTATCGGTTGTGGAAAATGTGAGCAGCACTGTCCGCAGAAGATCGAGATCCGCAAGGAGTTGAAAAACGCTTCCAGGAAACTGGAAGGGCCAGCCTATAAGCTGGTCCGCAACGTCATCAAGCTGTTCCGCGCTTATTGATCTGACTAGCGTTTGTTGGCCGGGTCAGCGCTTATTGATCTGACTAGCGTTTGTTGACCGGCCAGCGCTTCTTGGACAGAACAGGCCGCGCTTCCTGCGCGGCCTGTTTTCTTGTATGACGGGCATGCCCGTGTTCTGTGGTGAAAGTCCACATAGGCGTAGCTGTCGACGAACTTGTTAGCG
>CANPWC010000167.1 GCA_947581905.1 uncultured Acetatifactor sp. | reverse complement strand
AACTGCTTACGGCCATGCAGCCCGCGTTTGCCCAGATCTCCGGGATGGGCGTGCGTTACAGCGCGGTGCCGGCGCACAGCGCGCAACTGGCTGAGCTTTTGAACCAGGAGTTGAACCAGAAGTGGAGGCAGCTGCGCGGCATCTGCATCGTATCCATGACCATCCGCGGCGTCAACGCGTCGGAAGAAGACGAGAAGATGATCAAGGATCTGCAGAAGACGGCTGTTTTACGCAATTCCAACATGGCGGCGGCCACCCTGACCGCGGCGCAGGCGGAAGCGATGAAGGCGGCCGCTTCCAACCAGGCCGCCGGGCCTATGATGGCTTTCGCGGGGATGAACATGGCGAACATGGCAGGCGGGATCAACGCGGGACAGCTGTTCCAGATGGGGGCGCAGGGCGCGGGTGGAATGACGCAGGCGACGCCGGAGCAGATGGGCTTCGTCCCGATGGAAAAGAAGGCGGCGGCCAAGGAAGCCTTGGGTTGGACCTGCAAGTGCGGCAGGACGGACAATCGGGGCAAGTTCTGCATGGAATGTGGTTCTCCTAAGCCTGCGGATGCCGGCTGGACCTGTAAATGCGGCACGGTGAACCAGGGCAAGTTCTGTACGGAGTGCGGGGCGAAGAAGCCTCAAGGCGCTCCCCTGTACCGCTGCGACAAGTGCGGTTGGGAACCTGAGGATCCCATGCATCCGCCGAAGTTCTGTCCTGAATGCGGAGACGTGTTCGACGAAAACGACATCAGATAAGCGAGGGCTTATGAGCATTTATGATACTTTGAACCAAGAGCAGAGGGAAGCGGTCTTTCATACGGAAGGACCGCTGCTTCTGTTGGCGGGCGCGGGAAGCGGCAAGACCCGTGCCCTGACCCATCGGATCGCCTACCTGATCCAGGAGATGGGCGTGAACCCCTGGAACATCCTGGCCATCACGTTCACCAATAAGGCGGCGGAAGAAATGCGCGACCGGGTGGACCGCCTGGTAGGCTTTGGGGCGGAGCAGATTTGGGTGGCGACCTTCCATTCCACCTGCCTTAGGATTTTGCGCAGGCATATCGACCTGTTGGGTTATGACAACCATTTCACCATTTATGACCGAGACGACCAAAAGACAGTGATCAAGGACATCTGTAAGCGGTTCGGCATCGACAATAAGCAGGTCAAGGAGCAGGAGTTCATTCATGCCATTTCCACCGCCAAGGACAGGCTCATCGGTCCCGTGGAATACCAGATGAACGTCCGTTACGATTTTACCAGGAAAAAATTCGGCGACGTTTACCAGGAATACCAGGAGGTCATGAAAAAGAACAATGCCTTGGATTTCGACGACCTGATCTGCAAGACGGTGGAACTGTTCCGGTCCAACCCGGAAGTGCTTTTGAACTATCAGGAGCGTTTCCATTATATCAGCGTGGACGAATACCAGGATACCAACCATGCCCAGTTCGAACTGGTCCGGCTCTTGGCCCAGAGGCGGCGTAACCTCTGCGTGGTGGGGGATGACGACCAATCCATTTATAAGTTCCGCGGCGCGGACATCCGCAATATCCTGGATTTTGAGAAGGTTTACCCGGAGGCGAAGGTCATTAAGCTGGAGCAGAATTACCGTTCGACCCCGAACGTGCTGGACGTGGCCAACGCCGTGATCCGCAACAACAGGGGGCGTAAGGAGAAAGCCCTTTGGACCCGGAAGGAGGAGGGCGAGAGCGTCCGTTTCCGGCAGTTTGACTCGGCTTATGACGAGGCGGATTATATCGTGGGGGATATCCAGGAGAGGACGGGCCGGGGCGGATGCAAGTATGGAGACTGCGCCGTGCTGTATCGGACCAACGCGCAATCCCGTCTTTTTGAAGAGAGGCTGGTCTCGGAGGGGATTCCTTATGACGTGGTCGGGGGCGTGAACTTTTATTCCCGCAAGGAGATCAAGGATGTGCTCGCTTACCTGAAGACCATCGACAATGGCCAGGATGATGTGGCGGTGAAGCGCATCATCAACATTCCGAAGCGGGGCATCGGGGCGTCCACCATCGCCAAAGTGGAGGATTACGCCCAGATGCGTGACATCAGCTTCTATGACGCGCTGCGGGAGGCGGACAACATCATGGATATCGGGAAGGCGATCACGAAGATAGACGCGTTCGTGACGCTGATCCAGTCTTTCCGCAGCAAGGTGGAATTTTTAAATCTGGGCGAGCTGATCCAGGATGTCTTGGAGAAAATCAATTTCAGGGATTATTTGGAGGATTTCGACGAGGATGCGCAGGACCGCATGGAAAACGTGGAGGAGCTTAAGAACAAGGCGGCCGCGTTCCAGGAGGTCCATGACGACGCGACGTTAAGCCTTTTCTTGGAGGAGGTCGCCCTGGTTTCCGACATTGACCAGGTGGAGGGAGTGGGAAGCCGGGTGCTGCTCATGACCTTGCACAGCGCGAAAGGGCTGGAATTTTCAAATGTCTACATGGCGGGGATGGAGGACGACTTATTCCCCAGCTACCAGTCCCTTAATGCCGAGGATGATTCCGCCCTGGAGGAGGAGCGCAGGCTGGCTTATGTGGGGATAACCCGGGCGAAAGAGAACCTGACCCTGACTTGCGCCAGGTCCCGGAGGATCCACGGGGAGATGCAGTACCACCAGGTGAGCCGTTTTGTGCGGGAAATCCCGGATGCGTTGTTGGATAGCACGGAACCTGTGCCCAAGATAAGGCAAGTGGCTTGGGAAGATGAGGGCGTGGAAAGGCGTGCCTATGACCCGCGCCCCAAGGCGAAGCTTCCTGCCAAGAAGCCCTCCGCCAAACCAAACAAGCCCTTTATCGCCCAAGGCATCGAGGGCTTGAACCGGATCGCCGGCGTATCCAAGGGGATGCCATACCAGGCGCCGGTCATGCCGGACTACGGCGTGGGCGACCGCGTCAGCCATACGAAATACGGGCAAGGCACGGTGTTGGCCCTGCAGAAAGACGTGCGGGACTACAAGGTCACGGTACATTTCGACCAGGCAGGGCAGAAAATCATGTTCGCCACGTTCGCGAAGTTAAAGAAATGTTGAAATTTTTTTCGAGGAACTTGAAAAGGGGAGTAGTATTTTTGCGTCGGATGTGGTATCCTAAATGTGGCAGCCACTGATAACAGAGGATTTTGGGAACAGGAGGAGACGAGGAATGAGCAAAATGGAAGAATTGATGGAGATGATGAAGGCCAGCGAGCTTTTCCATAAAAAGGAAGAGAAGAAGGAGTGCTGCAAGACCATCCAATGGGCGCTTGCGATCATCGGCGCGATAGCCGTGGCCGCAGTGGCCATATACGCCATTTATCGTCATTTCAAACCGGATTACCTGGAAGACTTGGAAGACGAGTTCGAGGATGATTTCGAGGACGAGGACGAAGAAGATTATTTCGTGGACGAAAGCGACAGCTAAGGCAAAGGGGATTGTAATCATACAGCATGAAAAAAGGACAGGTCTATGAAGGGATTGTGGAACGGGTGGACTTCCCCAACAAAGGAATCGTAAGGGTCGGGGAGGATGCCTGCATCGTCAAGGACGGCCTGCCCGGCCAGAAGGTGAAGCTTCTCGTAAACAAAGTTAGGAAAGGGAAGGCGGAAGCGCGCTTGATCGAGGTGACGGAAAGGTCGCCTTTGGAAATAGCGCCTCCGTGTTCCCTTTTTGGTATGTGTGGGGGATGCACTTACCTTTCCCTGCCTTATGAGGAGCAGGCGCGCATCAAGGAGCGGCAGGTAAAAAAGCTCCTGGACAACGCGCTGTCCTGCCAGCAGGAGCCTTGGACCTGGGAGGGCATCAAGCATAGCCCGCAACAATATGGCTATCGCAACAAAATGGAATTCACGTTCGGGGACGAGTGCAAGGACGGTCCCCTTTCCCTTGGCATGCATAAGAGGGGAAGCTTTTATGATGTGGTCACGGTGGCGGATTGCCAGATCGTGGATGAGGATTATCGGAAGATCTTGAAAGCCGTTTGGGCTTATTTTCGGGAGAAAAAGGCGCGGCCATACCATCGGCTGCGGCACGATGGCTATTTGCGGCATCTGCTGGTGCGCAAGGCCGCCAAGACGGGGGAGATCCTGGCAGCCTTGGTGACGACTTCCCAGGACCCCTGGAATACCCCTGAGGGTTCGTGTGAAAGCGCCTGTGGGACGAGAGAGGACCTGCTTACGGATTTCGGGACGTGGTCCTGGAACTGGAGAGGTCCGGCGCTTTGCAGGGAAAGGTTGCAGGGCTTCTGCACATCGTGAATGATTCCCTGGCGGATGTGGTCCGAGGGGACCACATCGATATCCTGTATGGGCGTGATTATATCCAGGAGGAATTGCTGGGATTGACGTTCCGGATCTCCGTGTTCTCTTTCTTCCAGACGAATTCTTATGGGGCGGAGGTGCTCTATCAGACCGTCCGGGATTATGTGGGGGACTTAGGGGCGTCCCAAAACGGCGGACCGTCTGCGCACCCCGTCGTTTTCGACCTTTATAGCGGGACCGGCACGATCGCCCAACTGATGGCCCCGGTAGCGGGCGAAGTCATCGGCGTGGAAATCGTGGAGGAAGCCGTAGAGGCGGCCCGGCTGAACGCGCAGGCAAACGGGCTTACAAACTGCCGCTTCATTGCCGGGGACGTGCTGAGAGTTTTGGACGAAGTGGAAGAGAAGCCGGACTTCATCATCCTGGACCCGCCCCGGGACGGCATCCACCCTAAGGCCCTGCCGAAGATCCTGCGCTATGGCGTGGAGCGCCATAGCGCAGGATCTTCGGCAGG
>CANPWC010000166.1 GCA_947581905.1 uncultured Acetatifactor sp. | reverse complement strand
CCTAAGCCATATGCCACGCCTTGGGTGAAGACGGTCTTCACCCAAGGCGTGGCATATGGCTTTGGGGTCCGGGAGACGGTGAACAGCCCCACGTTCACCATCGTGCAGGTATATGAAGACGGGCGGCTGCCCTTTTATCATTTTGACGTATACCGCATCGGGGATGTGGAAGAAATGGAAGAGATCGGATACGAGGATTATTTTTATGGGGAAGGGGTCTGCCTCATCGAATGGGCGGACCTGGTCCGGGAGCTGTTGCCTGAGGACGTGAAACGGATCACCATAGAGAAAGATTACACCCGGGGCTGCGATTACCGCAGGATCACCCTGGAGGGCATGTGAGCAGACGGCAGGGAGGAAAGACATGAAGCTATTAGCGCTGGACAGCTCCGGGCTGGTGGCGAGCGTGGCGGTAGTGGAAGACGACTGCCTGCTCGCGGAATTTACGGTAAATTATAAAAAGACGCATTCCCAGACCCTGGTCCCGATGATGGAAGAAGTGCGCAAGATGCTGGAATTGGACCTTGCGAGCCTGGACGCCATCGCCGTCGCTTCCGGCCCGGGCTCCTTTACAGGGCTTCGGATCGGATCCGCCACGGCGAAAGGGCTGGGACTTGCCCTAAAGAAGCCCCTGGTGGAGGTCCCTACCCTGGAGGGGTTGGCTTACAACCTTTACGGGACGGACAAGCTGGTTTGCCCCTTGATGGATGCCAGGAGGGGACAGGTTTATACCGGCATTTATGAATTTATAAAAGAAGGGGCTGGCTGGCGGATGGAGACGGTGGAGGGACAATGCGCCGTGGAGTTATCCGTCATTTTGAAAAAAGTAAACGCCCTGGGCAGGGAAGTGGTTTTCCTGGGGGACGGGGTCCCTGTCTATCGAAGCAGGATTGAAATGGAGACGGAAGTCCCTTATGGCTTCGCCCCTGCTGGCAGGAACCGGCAGACGGCGGCCAGCGTCGCCGCCTTAGGCTGCGTCTACTATGCCCAGGGGAAGACGGTTCCCGCCGCCCGGCATCAGCCGATTTATCTGCGCCTAAGCCAGGCGGAACGGGAACGTGCCGAAAAGGAGGCCAAGCCATGAAGGAACCTGCCTTGCCTGTCAGGATCCGCAGGCTTGCCGAACAGGACGCCCCGGCGGTCGCGTGCCTGGAGGCGCAATGTTTGTCCATGCCCTGGTCGGAAAGGGCTTTCGCTGACCTGGCAAAAGATGGGAACAGCATCGGCCTGGTGGCGGAATGGGAAAGACGGGTCGTGGGGTTTGCGAGCTTGACCGGCCTTTCCGGGGAAGGGGAGGTCAACAATGTGGCGACGGACCCGGCTTTTCGGTGCAGGGGCGTGGCCGGCGCCTTGCTGGAAGAATTGTTCCGGCAGGGCGGGGAAATGGGGATTTCGGACTTTACCCTGGAGGTGCGCGCAGGCAACGCCGCCGCGATCCATCTGTATGAGAGGCTGGGCTTCCAAAGCGCCGGCATACGTCCTCGTTTTTATGAGAAGCCGGTGGAAGACGCCATGATCATGTGGCGAAGGAGCAAGCCAACAATTCCCACTTCATTTTGACAAAAAATCTGTTATACTTGAGCTTGCCAACGAACTGACCCATGTTCCATGCGTTTGCGGGATCATTTTGTCAAAGGGAGGATGCTGTACGAGGGAATATCTGGCCAGGGGGAAAGATGAGCTGCAAGCCGTGGTATGCAACTGCTGCGGCAGAAGGATGCGTGTGGACGGCGGCGTCTTGAAAGAGGATTGTGTGTCTGTGGACCATGTCTTCGGCTATTTCAGCAGCCGGGATGGAATGAGGCACCATTTCGACCTATGTGAAAGTTGTTATCAGAAGATCATTGCTTCTTTCGCGCTTCCGGTGGAAGAAAAAGAGGAGACGGAACTGCTCTAGCCGGGTGGCTGGAAGCATGGAGGAACGCTGCCAGGGGCAGCAGAAAAGAGGACCAATGCTGGACGTGTGTTTGTTGGGGACCGGGGGCATGATGCCGCTTCCCTATCGTTGGCTGACATCATTGATGATGCGCTATTGTGGGCAGAGCATCCTAATCGACTGCGGGGAAGGGACCCAGATCGCCATGAAAGAGAAGGGCTGGTCCCCCAAGCCGATCGACATCATCTGCTTTACCCATTACCACGCCGACCATATCAGCGGGCTGCCCGGAATGTTGCTTACCATGGGCAACGCGGAACGGACGGAGCCGCTTTTGCTGATCGGGCCCAAAGGGCTTGCCAAGGTGGTAGGGGCCTTGCGTATGATCGCGCCGGAACTGCCTTTTGAGATCATCTGTTTGGAGATCACGGAAAATTTCCAGCGTTTCGACTTTGACGGCTTTCATTTGGAGGCGTTCCGCGTCAACCACAATGTGGCCTGTTATGGCTACAGCCTCGTGGTGGAGCGCGCCGGGCGGTTCCAGCTTGAGAAAGTGCTGGAGCGCGGCATCCCGAAACGGTTTTGGAGCAAGCTCCAGAAGGGCGAGACCATCACGGACGGGGATGTGACCTATACCCCGGACATGGTGCTGGGCGAACCGAGGAAGGGCTTGAAAGTGACTTACTGCACCGATACCCGTCCTACGGAGGGCATAGAGGAGAACGCCAGGGGGGCGGACCTCTTGATCTTAGAGGGGATGTATGGGGAGCCGGAGAAGCTTTCCAAGGCAAAAGAATACAAGCACATGACCATGTATGAGGCGGCCAGGATCGCGGCCAAGGTGGACGCGCCGCAGTTGTGGCTCACTCATTACAGCCCATCCATGGCATATCCGGAAGAATATATGAAAGATGTGAAAAAGATTTTCCCCCGGGCCATCGCCGCCAAGGATGGCAGGACGATAGAGCTTCGGTTCGAGGAGGATGCAAGCGATGGGCGTGGGCAATGAAGAAGTGAAGATCTTGGCAATCGAGAGTTCCTGCGATGAAACGGCCGCCGCGGTGGTCCGCAACGGCAGGGAAGTGCTTTCTAACGTGATCTATTCCCAGATCGACCTGCATACGGTTTATGGGGGAGTCGTGCCGGAAATCGCGTCCCGCAAGCACATCGAGAAGATCAACCAGGTCATAGAGGAAGCCCTGTCCCAGGCGGGCATGAAGCTGGAAGAGATGGACGCCATCGCCGTGACTTACGGCCCTGGGCTGGTAGGCGCGCTCCTGGTAGGGGTTTCCGCCGCGAAAGCCATCAGCTTCGCCACAGGCATCCCCCTGATCGGCGTGCACCATATCGAAGGGCACATCAGCGCGAACTTTATAGAGAACAAGGACCTGGAACCGCCTTTTATCTGCCTGGTGGCTTCCGGCGGGCATTCCCACCTGGTGGTGGTGAAAGGTTACGGGGAGTATGAGATCATCGGCAGGACCAGGGACGACGCGGCGGGGGAAGCGTTTGACAAGGTGGCGAGGGCCATCGGGCTGGGCTATCCGGGCGGACCGAAGATCGACCGGGTGGCGAAAGAGGGCAATGCGGACGCCATTCATTTTCCCCGGGCCAAGGTGGATGAAAATGAATATGATTTCAGCTTCAGCGGACTAAAGTCCGCGGTGCTGAATTATCTGAACGGCTGCCAGATGAAAGGGGAAGAGGTCCCTGTCGCGGACGTGGCGGCCTCGTTCCAGAAAGCGGTGGTCGAGGTATTGGTGGAGCATTCCCTCCATGCGGTGGAGGCGTATGGCTTGCGTAAATTTGCCATCGCGGGCGGCGTGGCGTCCAATTCTTCCCTTCGGGCGGCGTTCGATGCGGAATGTGCAAAGCGCGGCATCGCCTTTTTCCATCCCTCGCCCATATATTGCACGGACAACGCCGCCATGATCGGCGCGGCCGCATATTATGAATATAGGAAAGGGATTCGAAGCGGCTATGATTTGAACGCCGTCCCCAACCTGAAACTAGGGGAACGGTGAGGGGGAAAGGAATTGGAACCTTGTTTGACAGGAGGAAAGCCCATGGGACAAGACGGGACGGCCCACACGGCGGCCATCGTGCTCGCGGCCGGGCAGGGCAGGCGCATGAAGGGCAAAGTCGCCAAGCAATACCTGCTTTTGGAGGGCAAGCCGATTTTATACTATTCCTTAAAGGCGTTCCAGGATAGCCGGATCGACGACGTCATCCTGGTGGCCTCTCCCGGGGACGAGGCTTACGTCCGGGAAGAGATCGTGGAAAAATATGGGTTTTCCAAGGTGCGGCTCATCGTATCTGGAGGGAAGGAACGTTTCCATTCCGTGCAAAACGGGCTGGACGCCCTGGCGCGGTGGCTTCAGGGGAGGGCTTTCCCGGAGGGGTGCTATGTGCTGATCCACGACGGGGCCAGGCCTTTTTTGGACCAGGATGTGATTGAAAGGGTCGTGGAGTGCGTGGAGAGGGAGAAAGCCTGCGTAGCCGCCATGCCGGTCAAGGATACCGTGAAATTGGCCGATTCCGAGGGTTACATCGCCCTGACGCCGCCCAGGAGGTTGGTATGGACGATCCAGACCCCCCAGGCGTTTGAGTTTGAACTGGCCCGCCATGCCTATCAATGTCTGAAGGATGCGGAGGAAGAGCTTTTGGCGCGCGGGGTCCAGGTCACGGATGACGCCGGCGTCGTGGAACTTTTCACCAACAAACGTGTAAAGCTGGTACAGGGGTCTTATGAAAATATTAAGATCACGACCCCGGACGACCTGGCTGTCGCGGAGGGGCTGCTTTCATCGTCAAAAAGGCAGGAAAAGTAGCGTCAAAAAAAGCTGAAAAAGTAGTTGACAGCGTGAGGGTTTTTTGTTAAAATAGGCTGTGCGCTAAAGCGAGAGGGTTTTGCGCAGCCATGGAGAGATATCGAAGTGGTCATAACGAGGCGGTCTTGAAAACCGTTTGTCCGCAAGGGCGCGTGGGTTCGAATCC
>CANPWC010000165.1 GCA_947581905.1 uncultured Acetatifactor sp. | reverse complement strand
CATATTGATCTTCGGGAAATACAGGATGCCTTTCAGGTTGAACGGGTAATCCATGTTCAGGTGGATCCAGAACAACGGCTCCTTATAATCCAGGAAGACCTTGCGGTAAAATTCCAGGTACTCTTCCTTGGTACAGTCGTTGGGATGCTTCGCCCACAGGGGCTGGGTCTCGTTCAACAGCTCCGGGCGCTTGCGGATCTTAAGCTTCCTGGGCGCTTCCTTGGCTTCTTCCCCGCCTTTCTCCCCGTCCTTGCCCTCATCCTTTTTCTCAGGCTCGATGACCTCCAGCACCACATCGTCATCCCGCTTCTCATCTTCATTGATGGTCTGGGTGTCCGTGGTATTGGCCTTGGAAAGGTAAATCTCGGTAGGCATGAACGAACAATACTTCTTCAGCACTTCCCTGGCCTTATATTCGTTGCAGAACTCCAGGCAGTCCTCATTCAAGAACAAAGTCACCGTCGTGCCGACCTGGTCCCTGTCGCCCTCTTCCATCATGAATTCCGTGCCGCCGTCGCATTCCCAATGGACGGGCTTCGCGCCATCCTTATAAGAAAGCGTATCGATATGCACTTCATCCGCCACCATGAACGCGGAATAGAAGCCTAAGCCGAAATGCCCGATGATCTGGTCCGCATTGCTCTTGTCCTTGTACTTCTCAATAAAATCAGAAGCGCCGGAAAAAGCGATCTGGTTGATATACTCTTCCACCTCGTCCGCGGTCATGCCTAAGCCATTGTCCGTAAAGGCAAGGGTCTTCTTCTCCGGGTCCACCACCACGTCGATCCTGGGGCGATAGCCCTCGGGCAGAGTATATTCGCCCATCATGTCCAGCTTCTTTAACTTCGTCACGGCATCGCAGCCATTGGAGATGAGCTCCCTGTAGAAAATATCATGGTCGGAATACAGCCATTTTTTAATGATCGGGAAAATGTTTTCACTATTGATCGATAAATTGCCACTCCTAGTCGCCATTTGAACCACTATCCTTTCTGCATTTTTTGCTATAGTCCAGTGTAGTACCGCTCTTTGAAAAAGTCAAGCACATTGTTAGCACTCATTTTGAAAGAGTGCTAACAATGTGCCCGGAAATGCCTATTTTAAGGGCTTTATTGCAATTCTAAATTTTTTATGAAATCGAAAAAGCTTGTCGTCACGACCTTTGGGTCGCGGATCAAGGCGACCTGCCCCCAAAGATTATCGTTCAACTGGCGGACCAATGTATCCACGAACGCGTCATATTCCTGCTCAAAGGCTTCCCTGCGCCGGGCTTCCACGATCTTCACCTTGTTGGCATCCGTTTCTTTCCGGTCAAAGGTACTGATACATTTGAAAATGTAGTAGCCATCCGAAGCGGATACCACCTGGCTTAATTCCCCTGTCTCCAGGGAAAACGCCACATCCTCCAGGGCGGATTCCATTTCCCCCTTGCGGAAGGAAAGCGTGATGACGTCCCCATCGCTGTACTGTGCCGCCAAATCCTCGAAGTCCCGTTCCCCTTGTGCCGCCAGGCTCCTGGCTTCGTTCGCCTTTGCAAGCGCATCCCGCTTATCCGCGTCGGAAAGGGAACGTCGTTCCTCCCCGTCCAGGTAATAGGTCTTGATGAAAATGCACTGCACCGTGATGGTGCGCGCTTCGTCATCGCTGATCTCCGGGTTCACATCCTGGATGATCTGCCGGTATACCTTGTCCGCCAGGGCATACTCCCGGTAAAGCTTCGCCACCGTCTCCCGGTCCACGCCCATCAGTTCGATCTCCGTCTCATTCAGGGAGCCGAAATAAGCATCCGCGGCCTCCTCCACCCTGGCCTGCTCCTCTTCGGACAGTTCCAGCCCTTTCTCTATAGCCAACAGGTACATGGTCTTAATCTGGGCGATCTTAGCTAGGGACGTCTCCTTGACATTCTCCTCCAAGGTCACGCCGTGGCTGCCCGCGCTCCAGATCTGTTCGCCAAAGACGTTTTCATATTGGTTCTGCAGGTTGGTCAGGTAGACCATCAGCTCCGGCAATGTGCAGCTCTCATCGTTGATCCGGAAAACCTCGTCCTCGCCAAAGCTGGTCACAAAGACCACCCTGCGCTCTTTCCCGCATCCGACAAGCAATAAAGCGCTAAGCGCCAAAATACAGAGCGTCCTCACAAACCGGCCCTTTCCCATCCTTTTATCAATCCTCATGCAGCTTAATCCTTCCGCCGGATATGCCCGGCCTTACCTATTCCAATGGCCATGTCCGGCTTTTATGTGTCCTAAGGGAGGATGGGGCCGCCCAACCGTGCGGGCCGCCGCCTTTTACCTTGACATGCCATACAGGTATGATAACCGTTTTTCCCAAAAACCGCAAGACAATTCTTGCTCCGATTTTTCCAGAAAGAGCATAAAGCAATAGAAATCCCGTCGAATTTATAGTATAATGGATTCCAGTAAAAGAATGCACCTCGCGAAACCACCAGAGAAAGGACGACACCATGAATATTCTTGTATTGAACGGCAGCCCCAAGGCCCGCTACAGCGTCACCCTGCAGACCGTGCTTTACTTAGAGAAACTTTTCCCTAAGCAACACTTCGACTACCTCCATGTGGGAGGGCAGATCAAGCTCCTGGAACGGGATTTCACGCCGGCGATGGAAGCCCTCTCCAAAGCGGACCTGCTTTTATTCTCTTACCCAGTCTACACATTCATCGCCCCCAGCCAGCTGCATCGCTTCCTGGAGCTCGTAAAGGCATCCGGCATCGACCTTTCCGGCAAGTTCGCCACACAGGTCACGACCTCCAAGCATTTCTACGACGTGACGGCGCACCGCTATATCCAGGACAACTGCCAGGACCTGGGATTAAAATTCATCAAGGGCTTGTCCGCCGATATGGATGACCTGCTTACCGAGCAGGGGCAGCGGGATGCCAGGAAATTCTTTTCCTATGTGTTATGGTGTGTAAAGCAGGACAGCTATGAACCGCTGCCAGACCCTCGCCCGGCTTTCTCCCCCGTCCCCGCGACCCTTCCGGCGGGCGCTTGGCAGGCCTCCGGCAAAACTGGCGCAGGACAAGCCTCTGATGCAACCGGCGCGGGGCAGACGACCCTTCCGGGAAGCGCTGGGCAGGCCTCCGGCAAAACTGGCGCGGGACAGGCATCCGACACAGTGGGCGCGGGACAGGCATCCGACACAGTGGGCGCGGGACAGGCGTCCGGCAAGGCAGGCTTCGTCGCCATCGTCACGGACTGCGAACCGGACAATGAAGCGCTTCGCGGCATGATCGACCGCTTCCGTGCCGTCCTGCCCTACGAAAGCCAGGTCGTCAATATCCGGCAATATCCGTTCCAAGGAGGGTGCCTTGGCTGCTTCCACTGTGCCACCGACGGCGTCTGCGTCTACACGGACGGTTTCGACGATTATCTGCGCAACCGCATCCAGACCGCTGCCGCCATCGTCTATGCGTTCACCATCAAGGACCACTCCATGGGAGCCGTTTTCAAACGCTATGACGACAGGCAGTTCTGCAACGGCCATCGAACCGTCACCATGGGGATGCCTATGGGCTACCTGGTGGACGGCCCTTACAGCGCGGAACCGAACCTACAGATGATCGTTGAGGGACGCGCGGAGGTCGGCGGCAACTTCCTTGCGGGAGTGGCAACTAACGAGGCGGACCCGGACAAAGCGATCGACCGCATGGCGGCCACCCTGACCTATGCTATAAAGCGCCATTACACGCAGCCGCAAAACTTTTACGGTGTGGGCGGCATGAAAATATTCCGCGACCTGATCTTCCTGATGCAGGGCATGATGAAAGCGGACCACCAATTCTACAAACAGCACGGGCAATATGACTTCCCGCAGAAAAAGCCGGGCACGGTGTTGAAGATGTACCTGGTGGGCGGCTTGCTCTCTTCCCCGAAGCTGAAAGCCAAAATCGGCAATAATATGAACGAGGGGATGCTGATGCCTTACCGCAAGGTGCTCCAAGCTGCGGAAAAGCAAGCTGCTGTGAAGAATCCAAATTAACGTTTTTCCGAATATAGTTAATGAGAATCCATGCTTTAAGCCGGTCCTTAGCGTACAATTTGAATATAAATCATGTGGGCGAAATCATCATGCCACCGATTTCCAGTCAATTCAACTTTTGCGCAAACGGGCGCAGAAACGGAGGAAATATGAACGACAAATTTTTCTACCAAAGATTGATTCAACTCCGAATGCAGAAGAACGTATCCGCCAGGGAAATGAGCTTGAGCCTTGGCATGAGCGCCGGTTACATCAACACGTTGGAAAGCCAGAAAGCGCTTCCCTCCATGGCCATTTTCTTCTATATTTGCGAGTATCTGGGCGTCACGCCCTGCCAATTCTTTGACGACGGAAATCAATGCCCCCAGGAGCTGGCAAGCATCGTTGAAGTCCTGAAAGAACTGACGCCGGAACAGGTCAGCCACCTTGAGTACATAGCCACTCAGATGAAGAAAGACCGCTGACTTTAAAGCCCGGGCGCTCCAGAACCGTACTAATCAAGGACACATGGATCAGGATGGGTTCCTTTCCATGTGTCTTTTTGATAGGCGATGCTCCGCTTTATCCTCAAGCAAATTCTGATACGATCCCTAGGAAAATAAGGAATATCTCACGCTAAAGTGACACCATTAGCGCAAACCTAAGCTTACGCCGGAGGTCTCTACTGGATCTTCGCTTCTTGGCTAACAGCATGTACCCCGACCAAGCTTCCATGACTGTCGTATTCCGTATGGACAATCATTCCGCCAGCCTCGGCTGAAGTAAATGAAAACGTACTGCCATCTGGAGCGACATCCGCGAAACGGCTGACCAGTGAACCATTTAAATATACATTCCCGCGCCCGCTGGCGCCATCAGCTTCCACATAGGTGATGGCGCCAGCGG
>CANPWC010000164.1 GCA_947581905.1 uncultured Acetatifactor sp. | reverse complement strand
GTTCCTCTGCGACGTGTACCGTCCTAACGGGCTGCCGTTCGAAGGGGATTCCCGGCACGTGCTGCGGCGCGCCATCCAGAAAGCGGCGGATCTGGGCTTCGTCTTCGAGGTGGGGCCGGAGTGCGAATTTTTCTTGTTCCATACGGATGAAAACGCGCAGCCTACCACCATTACCCATGAAAAGGCGGGTTACTTCGACGTAGGCCCGGCGGACTTGGGGGAGAATGCCAGGCGGGACATGGTGCTGACCCTGGAAGAGATGGGGATGGTGGTGGAAGCCTCCCATCATGAAAGCGCCCCGGCCCAGCATGAGATCGATTTAAGCTATGAGGACGCGCTGGAGGCGGCGGACGACATGATCACCTTTAAGCTGGCCGTGCGTACCATCGCCAAAGGGCACGGTCTCCATGCCACCTTCATGCCGAAGCCGGTGGCGGGCGTGAACGGTTCCGGCATGCACATCAACATGTCCTTGCGCAAAGACGGCGTGAACATTTTCCAGGATGATGCCGATTCCCTGGGCTTAAGCCGGGAAGCGCATTATTTCATCGGAGGGCTGATCCGGCATATCAAGGGGATGGCCGCGATCACCAATCCTTTGGTCAATTCTTATAAAAGGCTGGTGCCCGGCTATGAGGCCCCTACGTTCATTGCCTGGAGCGCCGCCAACAGGAGCCCCTTGATCCGGATCCCTTCCTATATTGGGAAAGGCGCCCGGATCGAACTGCGCAGCCCGGATGCGGCGGCGAATCCATACCTGACCCTGGCGGTGTGCCTGATGGCGGGCCTGGATGGGATCGTGAACAAGGTCGAGCCGCCAAAATACATCAACGGGAACCTTTTTGCGATGACGGACCGGGAACGGGAGGCGCTTGGCGTTGAACGTCTGCCCGCGACCCTGCTGGAGGCCCTGGAGGAGCTGGAGAAAGACGATTATATCAAAGAAGTGTTGGGGACCCATGTGGCGGAGAATTATATCGCCGCGAAAAAAGAGGAATGGTACCGCTACAGCGCCCAGGTCTCCGAATGGGAGCTCCAGGAATACCTATAAGAATGGTGAAAGGAAATATTTTTTAAGGAAAGGAGGCGGGCAAGGTGACGAATATCATTGTGGCGCTGCCGCGGCCGGAAGATGCCAAAAGCATCCGCAACATGCTGGTGCGGAATGGCTTCCAGGTGGCGGGGACTTGCACCACGGGGGCACAGGCGCTCCAGCTGGCGGACGGCTTAAGCGACGGCATCGTGTTGTGCAGTTATAAGCTGAAAGATATGCTTTTCACCCAACTGAAAGAGGACTTGCCCGCCGGTTTCGAGGTGCTTTTGCTGGCTTCGCCCCATATATTGGCGGAAAGCAGGGGAAGCGGCGTCATGTGCCTGGCCATGCCGCTTAAGGTGCAGGATTTGGCGGATACGCTGCATCTGATGGTACAGGAGGTGGAACGGCGCAGGAGGAAGCGCCGCGAAAGGCCCCGGGACAGGAAGCCGGAAGAGGAGCAGGCCATCCGCCAGGCGAAGCTTCTGCTCATGGAGCGGAACCATATGAGCGAGGAAGAGGCCCACCGGTATCTGCAGAAGTGCAGCATGGAGAGCGGGACCAACCTGGTGGAGACGGCCCAGATGGTGTTGGTGATGAACGGGCTTTAAAAGCCGTGAACCGCTGGCTGCGTGGCCCTAAAAAAGAGTGGCAATTCCCGGCGTTTTGGTGTAATATAGCATATAGACGGCAGGACATAGGCGAAAGGAGGCACAAAGGCAGGAGCATGAAATTTACGAAGATGGAAGGCTGCGGCAACGATTATATCTATATCAATGGCTTTGTCGAGCAGGTTCCCGAAAAGGAGAAGCCTGCGTTGGTGAAAAAGTTGAGCGACCGCCATTTCGGCATCGGCGGCGATGGGGTGATCTTCATCAATCCCAGCAAAGAGGCGGATTTCGAAATGGAGATGTACAACGCGGACGGCTCCAGGGCGGAAATGTGCGGCAACGGCATCCGCTGTGTGGCGAAATATGTGTATGACAATAAGATGACGGATCAGACGAAGATAAGCATAATCAGCGCCGGACAGGTCAAGTACCTGGACCTTACGGTGGAGGACGGCAAGGTCTCCAAGGTTAGGGTCAATATGGGCAAGCCTATCCTGGAAGCGTCCCGGATCCCCGTGCTGGCGGCGGGAAGCGCGGCATCGTGCCAGGCGGAAGATGGAAGCATCCCGGCGGGAAGCGCGGCATCATGCCAGGCGGCGGGAGGAAGCGCCCCGGCGGCAAGCGCGGCAGTCGTGGATTGCCCGATCGAGGTGCTTGGCAGGGAGTATCGCATGACCTGCGTCTCCATGGGCAACCCCCACACGGTCCTTTTCCTGGACCATGTGGCGGGGCTTGACTTGGAGAAGATCGGCCCTTGCTTTGAAAAGCATCCCTGGTTCCCGAGGCACACCAATACGGAATTTGTGGAAGTGCTGGATGCCTCCCATGTGTTCATGCGCGTGTGGGAGCGTGGCACGGGAGAGACCTTGGCCTGCGGAACCGGCGCTTGCGCGACGGCGGTGGCCGGCGTCCTGAACGGGCTTACGTCTGAGGCGGTCCATGTGAAGCTGTTGGGCGGCGAGCTTTTGATCGAATGGGACCGGGAAAAGGATGTGGTCTATATGACTGGACCTGCCGTCACGGTGTTTGAAGGAGAATACGAAGATTAGAAAGCGCCTGCTTGGACAGGCAGATGGGAGAGAATATGTTTCAGATCAATGACAATTATTTAAAGCTTCCTGGAAGCTATCTGTTTTCCACCATTGGCAAAAAGGTGAACGCCTACGCGGCGGCGCATCCGGACAAGAAAGTCATCCGCCTGGGGATCGGGGATGTGACCCAGCCCCTGGTGCCGGCGATCATCGAAGCCCTGCATGCCGCGGTGGAAGAGATGGGGCACGCCGAGACGTTCCACGGCTATGCACCGGACCTGGGGTATGAATTTTTGCGGAAAGCCATCGCGGACAATGATTATAAGGCGAGGGGATGCGACATTTCCGCGGATGAGATCTTCATTTCAGACGGGGCCAAGTGTGATTCCGGCAACATCCAGGAGATCTTCAGCGTCAATAATAAGATCGCGGTATGCGACCCTGTCTACCCTGTCTATGTGGACACCAACGTCATGGCAGGCAGGACCGGCACTTACGATCCGGCGAGCGAGACCTGGAGCGACGTGATCTACATGCCTTGCACCGTGGAGAACGGTTTTTGCCCGGAGCTTCCCAAACAGACGCCTGACCTGATCTATCTGTGCTTCCCCAATAACCCTACCGGTTCCACCATCACCAAGGCACAGCTGCAGGAATGGGTGGACTATGCCAACCGGGTCGGCGCGGTGATCATCTATGACGCGGCCTATGAAGCTTATATTACCGAGCCGGACGTGCCTCATACCATTTATGAGTGCGAAGGGGCCAGGACCTGCGCCATCGAACTGCGCTCGTTCTCCAAGAACGCGGGCTTTACGGGCGTGCGTTTAGGCTGCACCGTCATCCCCAAGGATTTAAAGAGCGGCGACGTAAGCCTCCATTCCCTGTGGGCGAGGCGGCATGGGACCAAATACAATGGAGCCCCCTATATCGTGCAGCGCGCCGGGGAGGCGGTATATTCCGAAGCAGGCAAGGCGCAGTTAAAGGAGCAGGTCGCCTATTACCAGAACAACGCCCGCTACATCTTAAATGGGTTGAAAGAGGCTGGTTACACCGTTTCCGGCGGCACAAACGCCCCTTACATTTGGCTGAAAGCCCCGAACGGCATGAGCAGCTGGGAGTTCTTCGATTACCTATTGGAAAAGGCGAACGTGGTAGGCACGCCGGGTTCCGGCTTCGGACCCAGCGGCGAGACCTATTTCCGCCTGACCGCTTTCGGCAGCTATGAGAACACCGTGGAGGCGGTGGACCGGATCAAAGCCCTTTGACCGTTTTCCAAAGTGACTGGTGGTGCAGCAGGGAATCTTCGCGCTTAAGCCCGCAGGGTGGGCGAGCCTGGGAATATGCCGCTTTTCCGTCATATCATCGAGGTAACATCAAGGTGAGGAGGCCAACTTATGACAGACGTTTTACTGCTCGGCAGCTTTCATTTTATGCAAAGCGATTGGGATTCCTGCTCTTTTGCAGCGCAAACGGAGTTGGATGCCCTTGCGCGGGCGCTCTTACGTTTTGCACCCGACGCGGTGGCCGTAGAGGCCGCGGCACATCAGCAGGACGTCTTAAATGCCGCATATCAGAAATTCGACCTGCGTGACCTGCAGAACGCCGATAAAATGAGGAATGGGACCTTGGGAAATATTCGGATGTATAACGATGTCCACCCCATAAAGTACAACGATGAGATCATTCAAATCGGCTTTCGCCTGGCAAAAATGCAGGGGCTGACCAAGGTACATGCCATTGATGATGACAGTGAAATGGACGGAGGACCTTTTGAGCATCCTTCTGAGGATGTGCTGAAGTCCATAAAGGAGCATACCGACTACACCGCGCGGCAAAAACGTGACACCATGATCGACAATTTCCGATATCTTAACAATGCCACGTATGCAAAGCTCGATCATATGATCTATCTACGGGTCAATGAGATGGGCAGCAGTGCGGATTATACCGGCGCAAAATCGATCGCCCAGTGGTACGGGCGAAATTTGAAGATTTTCTCCAATATTCAGCGCATGGCCAAACAGTATACGCGCATTTTTGTCATCTACGGCGCAGGCCACCTGCATATCCTGCGGGATCTGATCTGCGCGGACGACCGGCTAAACCTGGTGGATGTAATGGACTATTTACCCGTTTTAGAGTAACCGCATCCAGGATGGTTTGGAAAACATAAACTGCAGGGCAAGAAACGCCCTATTATTATACAGGTGACGGAAACAGGATTGCCTATGTTCGTATCGGTAATGAGAGTGT
>CANPWC010000163.1 GCA_947581905.1 uncultured Acetatifactor sp. | reverse complement strand
CCTTGCGGCCCTGTGCCCCGCAAAAAGAAGCTTCCTGGGATATTTTATCACGGTCGCCTTGATGTATGGCATAACGTTTGGCGTGCGCACCCTGTACCTGCGCACCGGGCAGTTCGAGAACTTCCTGACGGCAGTGTGCGGTTACAACCATATTTTGACGTTGTTTGCGGCTGTTTGCCTGTTTTTGGGGTTTTATCAGATCCAGGTGGGGGAGGGGGCGTTTTCCCGCCTGATTTTAAGGATATCGCCCTACACTTTGGGCGTATACCTGCTTCATGAGCATTGTGAAGTCAGGTACCTGTGGCCGGCCTGGCTTAAAGCGGACGCCCAGGGCAATCCCCTTTGGTTCGTGGCAAGGTGCCTGGGAAGCGTCTGTCTGGTGTTCCTTGTGGGCATCCTGGTGGATCGGGTCCGCGGGGCGCTGTTTGGCCTGGCGGGGCGGCTCTTGGCAAAGACCGACCTGGCGCGGGCGCTGGAGCGGGTGGACGAGAGGATCGCCGGGACGCGGCCGGGTGAATAAGCCATCGGGTGCGCCGTGTCGGGCGGATCGCCGGGACGCGGGACGTTCCATAAGCGTTTGGGTAAAGAGAGGTAGCGGAATGCGGGAAACGGGATTCCGAAAATTAAAATCCATCTATCGCTTTTGCGAAAAGGTGCTCTTCGTGGCGTTTTTGGCGCTGTACCCGCTCCGCCATATCCGCGTCGGGGTAGAATGGTGGGACACCGGTTATAATTATGGTAATTTCACTTACATGGACCGCATGGATCCTATGTGGGTGTTCAGCACCTATCTGGGCAACGCCCTGGGGCATTTCTTCACCAAGCTGCCGCTTGGCGGGATGATGCTTGGGCTGAACCTGTATACCAGCCTGTTGATCAGCCTGCTGGCCGTGACGGGGTATTTCTTTTTCGTGAAAAAGATCAAGGTGCCGGCATGGATCGCCTTCGCGGGGGAAGTCCTGGCGATCAGCCTTTGCTGGTGCCCCTCCGCCGTGCTTTATAATTATCTGACCTATGTCCTGATGGCGGCGGGCGTTTTGGGGATATATCATGGTTTGAGCGAAGAAAAAAGAGGGGCGCTGGTTTTCGCCGGGGCGTGCCTGGGCGTCAATGTGTTCGTGCGCTTTCCCAACCTGGCGCAGATGGGCTTCATAGTGGCGGTCTGGGCATATGGGCTGATCCGGAAGAAAAAGTTTCGGGAGGTGGCGGCTTGGACGGGCTGGTGCGTCCTGGGTTATGCGGCAGGGGTTTTGCTTTGCCTGGGGTACCTGGCGGCGGCTTATGGACTGCCGGAGTATGTCTCCTCCATCGCCCGGCTGCTTGGCATGCCTTCCGAAGCCTCGGATTATACCCTGTATTCCATGATCGTGTACCAGATCGTCAATTACGAACAAAACCTGATCTGGCTGGGGTATCTGGCATTTTTCACGTTCCTTGGCATCCTGGGCTTCGCCGTGCTGCCGGGGAAGCTTATGAGGCTCAAAAAAGCCGGTTATGTGGTTTGCGTGTTCCTGGGGTTTTATTATCTGATGCAGCGCAATATGTTCAACCTGAAATATAGCACGAAGCTTTCCGTATTCCAATGGGCGGCTTTCTTGCTGACGGCCACCCTGATCGTCGGGACGGTGACGATTTTTCGAAAAGGAGCCGACCACAGGGAGAAGCTGCTGGCGGGGCTTTTGATGCTGGTGATCTTGATCACGCCCCTGGGAAGCAACAACCATCTGTATTCCAGCATCAACAATTTATTCCTGGTAGCGCCCTTTACCCTGTGGATGCTTGTGCGGCTGCTTGTGTGGCTGCCGGAGGGATTCTCTTTCCGCCTTGCCCCTTATGGGCGCAGGGAATGGCGGGTGGGAAGTTCGTATTTTCCAGTGAAAGCCATGATCTGCTGCATGCTGTTGTCCCTGGCGGTCCAGAGCCTGTGCTTCGGCGTCGTCTACGTCTTCTCCGAAGGGGACGGGGGAGAAAACCTCCATACCAGCCTGGAGCATAACGCGGTGCTTCGGGGGATGTACACTTCGCCCGACCGGGCGGCGGTGCTCAATTCCCTAAGCGCCTATGTGGAAGAGGAGGGGCTTAGCGGGAAAGAGGTCATCCTCTACGGGAAGATTCCCGCGCTGTCCTATTATTTGCAGATGCCTTTCGCCATCACGGCCTGGCCGGACCTGGCTTCTTATAATTACGCGGTCATGGAAGAAGACCTGCGGCAGTTGTCTGAGCGCATCGCGTCGGATGGCGGGGAAGCGCCAGTGGTGCTGCTGGAGGCGAAGCTGCGCGCGGGCCTGGCTGGGGAAGAGGCGGTTGAGGACGCCAAATTCCTCCTTTTAAAGGAATGGATGGAGCCTTATGGTTATCGGGAGGCTTTTCAAAATGGAAAATTCATTCTGCTCCGTGCGGACGGAGAGTAAACGGCACGGGCGTTTTCGTGGGCCGCGTCCTATTCGCGGGATCAGATTGGCATAGAAATGCGGAAAAGAGGTAGGAAATGATCAATTTTAACGTACCGCCTTATACAGGCAAGGAAATGGACTATATCCGCCAATGCGTGGAGAACCAGAAGATCTGCGGGGATGGCCCATTCACCAAGAAATGCAACGAATGGTTTGAGAAGCGGATGAATACGGCGAAGTGCCTGATGACCACTTCCTGCACGCATGCTACAGAGCTGGCGGCCCTGTTGGCGCAGGTGGGGGAAGGGGATGAGGTCATCATGCCGTCCTACACGTTCGTGTCCACGGCGAACGCTTTCGTGCTGCGGGGGGCCACCCCTGTGTTCGTGGACATCCGCCCGGATACCATGAACCTGGATGAAACGTTGATCGAGGACGCGGTCACGGAACACACCAAGGCCATCGCGCCGGTGCATTATGCCGGCGTGGCCTGCGAGATGGACACGATCATGGAGATCGCGAAGCGCCATCACTTGTTCGTGATCGAGGATGCCGCCCAGGGCGTCATGTCTTTTTACAAAGGAAAGGCGCTGGGCACGATCGGTGATTTTGGCTGCTATAGCTTCCATGAGACCAAGAATTATAGCATGGGGGAAGGCGGGGCTTTGCTGATCCAGGATCCGAAGTATGTGGAAGAAGCGGAAATCCTGCGGGAAAAGGGGACGAACCGGAGTAAATATTATCGCGGGCAGATCGACAAATATTCCTGGATGAACTATGGATCCTCCTACCTGCCTAGCGACATGAACGCGGCGTACCTTTACGCCCAGCTGGAGATGGCGGATGAGATCAACCAGGCCAGGAAAGATTGCTGGAACCGGTATTATGAGGACTTAAAGCCATTGGCGGACGAGGGGCGGATCGAGCTTCCGGTCGTGCCAAAGGATTGTGTGCACAACGCCCACATGTTTTACATCAAGGTAAAGGATATCGAGGAGCGGACGCGTTTCATAGATTATCTGAAGCGTAACGAGGTCCATGCGGTATTCCATTATGTTCCCTTGCATTCCGCGCCGGCCGGGCTGAAATTCGGCCGGTTCCATGGAGAGGACAAATATACCACCCGGGAGAGCGAACGCCTGGTGCGCCTGCCTATGTACTACCGCCTGACCTTGGACCAGGTGGATGAGATCTGTGATAAGGTGAAAAAGTTTTTCCAATAATCGGTAATGGGAGGGCGCATGGAAGCGGCAACAGGGAAATCCAACAGAATGTTATATTATGATTTGCTGCGGATCGCGGCCTGTTTCAGCGTCGTCATGCTGCACAGCGCTTCCCAATACTGGTATGACAGGCCGGTACACAGCGCAGGGTGGCTTGCCGCGAATGCTTATGACGGCGTCTTCCGTTTCGGCGTGCCGATGTTCGTCATGTTAAGCGGGGCGCTGTTTTTGGACCCTGGGCGCGGGGTGGACCTGAAACGCCTCTATTCCCATAATATTTTGCGGCTGTTTGTGGCTTATGTGGCCTGGTCCATGTTGTATGCCGCCTGGGAAGCGCCGCAGGAGATCGCCCAAGGACTGCCCTCCGCTTTGAAGACATTGGCGATAGGGGTGGTGGAGGCAAAATATCACCTGTGGTTCATTCCCATGATGATCGGGATTTACATGGTCCTGCCCGTGCTGCGTACTTGGGTGGAGCATGCCCCGGTCCGGCAGTTGGAGTATTTCCTGTTACTATTCGTGGTGCTGCAGATTGGGAAAAGCACGGTAGTGGCGTTCGTGCCGCCTTATCTTGTGGTGCGCCTGATGAACCTGGTGCCGGTGGAGATGGTGCAGAGTTATCTGGGCTATTTCATCCTGGGCTACTACCTGGCCCATGTGGGGCTTCCAAAGAAGCTGCATAAATGGGTTTATCTGGGAGGTGTGCTGGGCGCTTTGGGCGCGGTGGCGGCGAGCAGCCTGGTTTCCTGGTGGCGGAACGGCACGCATGCGGAGGTGTTCGACAGCTATAGCCTTTTCACGTTCCTAGTGACGGTGGCGCTGTTTTTGGCCGCTAAGGAAAAAGGTCCAAACACTTGCCCAGGGAAACGCGTGGGCAGGTTCGTTACGGAGCTTTCTTCCTGTACTTTCGGGATCTATCTGCTGCATTTGTTGGTCCTGGAACTGTTTTCCGGGGCGCTTGGGCCGAAAGAGGGCCTTAGCCTCCTTTGGGTCATTCCGCTTCTTGCCATTGTCAGCTTTGGGCTTTGCTTCCTGGTCATTTTCGTGGCGCGCAGGATCCCAGTGGTGGGGAAATGGATCTGCTGAGGGTGCAGTAGGGCGCATATTCGGGGAAAGGAAGCGAGACCCTGTTGGGTAACGATGACGAGCTTCCGGGGAAGGGTGTTAAGCTCCTGGAAAGGATGTTAGGCTTCCGGGAAGGGATGCCAGGCTTCCTGGAAAGGATGCCAGGCTTCCGGGAAAAGAGTGTCGGGCTTTCGGGAATTTGCCTGCCGGGAAGGCGGGCGGAGAGGGATCGTGCTTATGGGATTAAAACAGCAAGAAAAGAAG
>CANPWC010000162.1 GCA_947581905.1 uncultured Acetatifactor sp. | reverse complement strand
CTTCCGGCACAGCCTCACGAACGGTTCGTCCGGGCCGCCGCTCCCGCGAGCTTCCTGTCCCGCAGCTTCAGCACGCAGAGCACGGCCGCCAGGATCACCACACCGGCGCCGAGGCCGAGCGCGCTGTTCGCCGTCGCTCCCGCCAGGATGTAGCAGACGAAGGAGATCGCCGCCACCAGAGCGCCGTAGGTCATCTGCGTCCGCACATGATTCAGATGGTCGCACTGCGCTCCCGCGGAGCTTAGGATCGTCGTGTCCGAGATCGGAGAAAGGTGGTCGCCGCACACGCTGCCGCCCAGCACCGCCGCCGTCGTCAGCACCATGAGCGCCGTATCCGCGCCGCCGAACACACTCAGCTCCATGGGGATCAGGATCACAAAGGTTCCCCAGGACGTTCCGATGGCAAAGGAAAGGATCAGCGCCGCCAGGAAGAAGAACATCGGCATCAGATTCAGGGATACATGAAATCTCTCCACGATCCCGGCGATAAAGCTTCCCGCGTCGAGATAAGAGCCGCTGCAGACATTTCCCAGGGACCACGCGAGGCTCAAGAGCAGCATCGCGGGCACCATATTGCGGAAGCCCTGCTCCAGCGCGTCCATATACCGGCTGAAGGTGTAGATCTTACGGGGCACATAAAGGATCAGCATGAAGACGTCCGCCAGGAACGTGCCGATACAGCAGGCCGCCACCGCGTCGCAGTTGGCGAACGCGTCCACCAGGCTCACTTCCCCTGTGAAGAAGCCTCCCGTATATGCCATGAAGAACACGCAGGACGCGATCAAAAACGCCACCGGCAAAAGCAGGTCATAGACCTTTGCGCGACCGCCGCCCTCTCCCTGGGGCGTTTCGTCCTCTATCCTGGGATGCTTCTGCGTCTCCAGCTCGAAATGCTTCATCTTCCCGAAATCAAAGTTCAAAAGGATGAGCAGGAACACCATGAAAATGGACAGCAAGGCATAGTAGTTGCTCGGCATGGTGCGCAAAAACAGTTGGAAGCCGTCGATATCCGAATCTATGGGCAGGGAGGAACTGACGCCCGCCGCCCAACTGGAGATCGGGGCCAGGATGCAGACCGGCGCGGCCGTCGTATCGATGATGTAGGCCAGCTTTTCCCGGGATATCTTGTTGCGGTCCGTCAGGGGGCGCATCACCGTGCCGACGGTCAGGCAATTAAAATAATCGTCCACGAAGATTAAGACGCCCAGGCCGGCCGTGGCAAGCAGGGAAGCGCGTTTCGTCTTCAGCCTGCGGATCGCCCATTCCCCATAGCTCTGGGAAGCTCCTGACTGCGTGATCAGGTACACGAACATCCCCAACAACACCGCGAACAGCAGGTGGCCGATGTGGCTAGACACGCTCTCGTTGATGACGCCTACCATCGTCACCAGGGACGCGCCCGGCGCAAAACCACAATACAAAAGGACCCCCAACAATAGGCCCGTGATCAGTGACAGGTTCACTTTCTTCGTTGCAAGCCCCATGATGATTGTGACAATAGGCGGAACCATAGCCCAAAACGTGCCGATGATTTCCATTTGGCCGCTCCTCCAATCTATAGAAGTTTACTAGGAATTAGTATATACCATCTTCTTCCCTTTGTCTAGTGCCTATTCGACAGAGGAAAACCAGGGAAGGCAGCCGAGAAAATTCAGAAAAATCAGCCGAGAAAAATTAGGATAATTATTGACAAACGATAATTTCCATGCTATGCTGGACCTATAGATTATCGAAAAACAATAATTCTGGAGGTCGACATGAAACGTACTTGCTTATATGCCCTTTTAGCGGCCCTGGCCGTCTTCTGCGTCCTCTTCTGCTTCGGGAGCCAAAGCGCTTCGGACGTATTCCTTGCGGCGGCCGCTTTCCCGTTTTATCCGATTGGCGCGGGACTGCGGGCCTTATCCCTGGCAAGTCCTTTGGGCAATGGGGCGGCGCTGGCGATTTATGTGGCGCTTGGCCTGTTCCCGGCATTCGCCTTGCTGGATCGGATCGCAAGACGTGTATTTCGCCTGGAGGATTGCCTGTTAGGCGTCCTTTCCATCGTCCTGTTGGACGTCCTGTACCTGATGGCGAACCCGTCCAGGCTTCGCGCGTTATTCCCCCTGATCCCCGCCACGCAAGGATCGGAAGCTCTGATGCAGGCCATTTGCGGCGGGCTTGTCTGGACCATCCTGATCGGTTACGGCATCCTGCGCCTGCTGCGCCTCTTTTCCCAGAGCACGCAGGAACGCCTCTATACCTGCCTGGAATGGTTCCTTTCCGCCCTGGCCGCCCTCTTCGTCCTGATGGCGGCGGGTTCCTGCCTGGGTGGGTTCCTTCATTCCATCCGCGCCCTACAGGAGGGCAATTCGGGCGATCCGTCCGGCATTGGGATGAGCTGCTTTTTCCTTTTGCTGCGCTTTGTGACGCAGGCCCTGCCTTGGGTGCTGGACATCGTCACGGTATTTTATCTGTTAAAATTGATCCAGGTCCGGAAGAGCGACCCCTATTCCGCCCAGCTGAACCAATGCGCGGGCAGGCTTTCCCACTGGTGCGTCCTGTCCCTTTCCCTGACCCTCTGCGCCGACATCGCCTATCAGCTGCTGCAGTTCTTCTTCCTGCCCCGGCTGCGCGACGTGGACAGCACGATCTCCATCCCGGTGCCCAGCATCTGCTTCGTGCTGCTCATCCTGCTTTTCACCAGGATCCTGGAGGAAAACACCTCGTTAAAGAATGACAACGACTTGTTCATCTAAGGAGGGGCCATGGCGATCAAAGTTTATTTGGAAGATGTTTTGAAACAACGGAATATGACGTCCAAAGAGCTCTGCGCCAAGGTGGGCATCACCGAGGCGAACCTGTCCATCCTGCGCAGCGGCAAGGCTAAGGGCATCCGATTCTCAACGGTGAACCGCATCTGTTTCTTCCTGGATTGTGATGTGGGGGATATTTTAAAATTTGACGGCAACTTAGAGGAGGAAGACCATGAAGCATAAATTTTTCCATTCTGCCAGAACGATCCTGGCGCTTTTTGCAGGCCTTATCCTGCTTATCGCGTTCCTGTCGGGCATGACGTTCCTGCCGCTTGCGGCACCGGCTGACGCATCCGGCGGGAATGCGCAGGAGGACCCCATGATCGGCGTCTTCGTCACGAAAGAATACCTGGACCTGTTCGACATGGAATCCTATCTGTCGGACCATGCCGCTTCCCTTTTAGATGCCGGCACACACCAGGTTTCGGATGATACGGGGAAATATAGCGGGCGGCTCTACGCCACCCTTTCAGGGGATAGTCCCTCTTCCCTTTCCTTTGAGGGCGCAGAGGGCTTCTCCTATTATTGTTCCCAGGAGGAAGACGTGACCCGCATCGAATGTGATGAACTCTTTGCCAAGGGCGCGAGCCGTATCAATGAAACGGACGACGGCACCCAGGTCGAGCTGGAGGCCACCCTTTACCAGGCATCCCTGCCGGGGTTTATGACTTTCTACTGTAATCCCATCTACCAGGCAGCGGACGGAAGCATTTACGCGACCGGGGGACAGGGCATCTCCACCAATGTGGACGCGGACAGCGCGGGGCTCTCCTGCTCCACGACCTTGCAGCAGGAACTTAAGGAGGACGGAAGCTCCCGTTCGTTCTCGTTCAAGATCACTTTCTGCGTCATGGACGAGCCCAAGTCCTACCGTCTCCTGCAGATGGACGCGCAAAACCAGGTCCTGGAGGAACAGGATTACCTGCCCGGGGACGTCCCCGAGGCCATCCGCCCCCTGGAAAAGGCAAGCTACCTTATCTTGCAAACTTTTTCCACAAAAGGGGATGGGACGGAAAGCGCCACGTGGGAGCTCTTCCAGCGGCCGGATGCGGGAACGGATGCCACCTTATCTACTTACACCCTCCGCGAAGACCGCATCTGTCAGCCGCATTACACGACAATCCAATGGGGCGGGTAATTCCCGCCCCATCTTACGTCATCCTTTGAATTTTCGCCAATCTTTCAGCTTTCGTCGATCTTTCAGCTTTCGTCAATCTTTTTGTTTTCGTCATCCTTTTAATTTTGCCAGCGCGTCCCTGCCAATCAGGCACTCCCCATGCTCCATGAGGTGGGCCATGCCGTCCAGGCTGGCCGCGTAAATGGACGAGAACTCAATCGCCTGGATGCAGGCGCGGCTATAAACCTCGTAGGGCAATAACCCCCGATCCATGGAAAGGTAATATCGCCCATCCATACAGTAAAGGGTGCTGATTATGCCCAGGTCCTTTGGCAGCGCCCTGGCAAAGTCGCATACGGACTTAAGGCTTGTAAACTCGAACACGGCAAAGCTAGGCCTATTATCCTCTTCCGGCTCCTGGTCCCCGCTTTCGGTCCCATCGTCCGCTATGTATGCCTCCGCGCCATCCTGCGGCGCTTCTCCTGACTGCCTGCCAAGCCCCAGCACCTTGCCCAGGATCCCGTACTTCGCCAAATCCGCCAGGAAGCTGTCCAATCTCTTGTTCCCGTCCTGGGACTGCGCCTCTAGACCGCCTGAAAAGATGTCCCTCATATTCTTCAGGCAGTCCGCCAGCTCCTTTTCCGGGGTATCCGCTTCCGGATCCCTCTCCGAAAACGTAAGCACCATGCCGCTCCCCGGCAGCATCATGATCTGTAAGTCGAACGCGAAGCGCGGCGGTTGATATCCTACTTCCTCTTCCGCCTGTTCTATGATGTCTTCCACTACTTCCCGGGCCTTGTCGCTTCTGAGCACGAAATCCTTGTAAGAAACTTCATATTCCTGCAGTTCCTCGTTGGACAGGAAACATTTTACCGTCCTTTCGTCTATCCTTTCAATCCTCATGTACAATCACCCTACCTATGCGGCTGCAGGCAGTCCGCGCAGCCTACAGCCCAATGAATCCGCCTCCCTCGTTACCATATTCAGTATATCATAAAAAGTTCCTTATTTCAACTTATACTCATCGCCGAACAGGGTTGTTTCATGAAGTGCGTACACAAAAAAAGGGAAGTATTTTCATGCCTGGTACATCTCCCTATCTCCACATC
>CANPWC010000161.1 GCA_947581905.1 uncultured Acetatifactor sp. | reverse complement strand
TTCTTGGTTTGTGGACTTTAATGCTTCAAGGTGGAATTTAATCCTTCAAAGTGGAATTTACTTTTTCAATCGACCAATTTTATGCTAAATTTAATTCTACAGCTTTTCCCCGAAATAGCTCTTATATCCTTCCCCATAAATTTCCGTGGCGCTTGTGACGATCATGAACGCGCTGGGGTCTTCCTGGCGGACGATATCTTCCGCTTTCGGCGCAAGCCTCTTTTTGACCGCGCAGAAGATCACCTGCTTGGCTTCCTTGCTGTAGCCTCCCCGCCCCTGGATATGGGTCACGCCGATATCCAGGTCCTCCAGCAGCCTTTTGGTGATCGCCTCATACCGATCGCTGATGATATAGAAAAGCTTCGCCTCGTCCTGCCCGTAAAGCACAAGGTCTAAGATCCGAGAGACCAAAAACACCGTAAGGCCCGCGTAAATCGCCCTTTCCACGTTTTTCAGCACGAACGCGGACGCCGTCACGATCATGGCGTCCGTGATTAAGAAGATGGCTCCCGTTTTCAAATAAGGCATTTTCAGGCGGATCACCTTGACGATGATGTCCGTGCCGCCGGAAGTGGCTCCCGCCTTAAAGATGAAGCCAAGTCCTACCGCCATCAAGGTGCTGCCGGCCAAGGACGCCAAGAAAGGGTCCTGCGTCACCGCCCCAAAAGGCGCAAGCAGGTTCGTGAACAGGGAAACAAGGGCGGTACAGTACAGGGTGGACACCAGGAAACGGAGGCCGAACTTCCAGATCCCCAGCAAAAGGATGGGGATATTGAGCAGCATGATCCAGGTGCCCGTCTCCATGTCCGTCAGCCGGTTTAAGATGATGGCGATGCCTGTGACGCCGCCTGGCGCTAAGGAGTTAGGGTCCAAAAAACATGCGATGGCCACCGCATAGATAAAGCTTGCCGCGGTAATGACAAAGTAATCCCATACCTGCCTTTTCCAGGTCTTCTTTTGGATGGATTCCAATTCCCATTCTTTCTCGCTTTTCGCCATTTCCTTCCCTCAAAACGGCCGCCTTGCGGCGGCCCTTTCTTATTGTTTTGTTTCTATTTCTTATATGTTCGTCCTGACCAGCTTAGGGCGGTACCCTTCCTTTTCCAGGGTATCCATGATCTGGTTCTTATGCTCGGTGCCAAACGCCTCCATGGTGATGCGGATCTCTACCGCCGTGTTGCGGTTGGTCGATACGAACTGGTTATGCTCCAGCTTAATGACATTGGCATTGGCCTGGGCGATGACGCCGGAAATCCGATGCAGCTCGCCCGGCTTGTCAGGCAGCAGGACGGACACGGTGAAGATCCTGTCGCGGAAGATCAGCCCCTGCTGGACCACGCTGGACATCGTGATCACGTCCATGTTGCCGCCGCTTAAGATCGCCACGATCCTCTTGTCCCTGACATTCATGTGCTTTAAGGCCGCCACCGTAAGCAGGCCGGAATTTTCCACCACCATCTTGTGGTTTTCCACCATGTCCAAGAACGAGACCACCAGTTCTTCATCCTTCACCGTAATGATGTCGTCCAGGTTATCCTTGATATAAGGGAACAAAAGGTTGCCGGGCGTCTTCACCGCCGTGCCGTCGGCGATGGTGGAAACCTTGGGCAGCGTCACGACATGGCCTGCCTTCAAGGATTCCTGCATACAGTTGGCTCCTTCCGGCTCCACGCCGATGACCTTGATCTTCGGGTTCAGCAGCTTCGCCAACACGGAGACGCCGGTGGCCAGGCCGCCTCCTCCGATGGGTACCAGGATGTAATCCACCAAGGGAAGCTCCTTGAAGATCTCCATGGCAATGGTCCCTTGCCCGGTAGCGACCGTCAGGTCGTCAAAAGGATGGATGAACGTATAACCATGCTCTTCTGCCAGCTCCAGGGCCCTGGCGCAGGCCTCGTCGTAGACGTCGCCATAGAGGACCACTTCCGCCCCATAGGCTTTGGTCCTGTTCACCTTCATCACCGGCGTGGAGACGGGCATCACCACCACCGCTTTGGACCCATAACACTTGGCCGCATAGGCCACGCCTTGGGCATGGTTGCCAGCGGAGGCCGTGATCAACCCTTTCGCACGGTCCTCCTGGGTCAGGGTGCTCATCTTATAATAAGCCCCCCTTACCTTGTATGCTCCGGTAAACTGCATATTTTCCGGCTTCAAGTAAACCCTGCTCCCGGTCAGCGCGCTTAAGTAATCGCTATAAACCAGCTTCGTCTCCAAAGTGACCTTGCGCACCACCTCGGAGGCTTCTTCAAACTTTTCCAAAGTCAACATTTGTTCTTCCATATCCATCGTTCCCCCTTTCGTGGAGATTATCCCTCTCGAATGTCAAATAAAGCGTTCACAAATTCATCCGAATGAAATTTCTGCAGATCCTCTATGGTTTCGCCGATCCCGATATACTTCACCGGCACATGCAGCTGCGACTGGATGGCTACGGCGATCCCGCCCTTGGCAGTCCCGTCCATCTTCGTCAGGATGATGCCCGTAAGGTCGGCCACCTGCCCGAACTCCCTCGCCTGTACCAGGGCGTTCTGCCCCGTGGTCCCATCCAAGACGATCAGGTTCTCCCGATGGGCGTCCGGATATTCCCGGTCAATGATGCGGTTCATCTTCCGCAGTTCTTCCATCAGGTTCTTCTTATTATGAAGCCTGCCTGCCGTGTCGATGAGCAGCACGTCCACATCCCTGGCTTTCGCCGCGCACACCGCGTCATAGACCACGCTGGCAGGATCTGCGCCTTCCTTGCCGCCGATCATGGGCACATCCGCCCGCCGCGCCCATTCCGCAAGCTGTTCCCCGGCGGCCGCGCGGAACGTGTCCGCCGCGGCAATGAGCACCTTTCTACCATTATCCTTAAGCTTCCCGGCCAACTTCCCGACGGATGTGGTCTTGCCCACGCCATTGACGCCGATGACCATGATGACGGACTGTTCTTTCTCGAAGTCGTAAGCGGTCTCATCCACGCGCATCTGTTCCTTGATGCTTTCGATCAATAATTCCTTGCACTCCGCGGGTTCCTTGATATGGCGCTCCCGGACCTGCTCCTTTAAGCGTCCGACGATGGCGGCGGTCGCGTTGACGCCGATATCCCCCATGATCAGTATTTCTTCCAATTCCTCATAGAAATCATCATCAATCGCGGAAAAACCGCTGAAAACGGAGTCAATCCCTCGGACGATGTTCTCCCTGGTCTTGGCCAACCCCTCCTTAAGCCTGGCAAAAAAGCCTTTCCTTTCTTCGCCCACGCGCTCCTCCTTTCCCTATGCCACATCAATTCCCTATGCTATTTCCATGCCTAATGCCGTTTCCGTCCCTAAGCCATTTCCATTCCCAATGCCGTTTCCATTTCGAGACCGGTGGCCCAAGGCTGCCTCAATCCTCTAAATCCTTGTCGATCAGGTTCACGCTGACCAAGGCGGACACCCCTTTTTCCTGCATGGTGATCCCGTACAGGCGGTCCACCTGCTCCATGGTCCCCCTCCTGTGGGTGATCACGATGAACTGTGTGTTCTTAGTCAGTTTATGCAGATACCTGGCGAATCTTCCCACATTGGATTCATCCAAAGCGGCCTCGATCTCATCCAACAGGCAGAATGGGGAGGGCTTTAAGTTCTGGATGGCGAACAGGAGGGCGATCGCCGTCAGCGCCTTTTCCCCTCCGGAAAGCTGCATCATATTCTGCAGCTTCTTGCCGGGAGGCTGGGCGATGATGCGGATGCCCGCCTCCAGGATGTCCTCCTCTTCAATCAGCTCCAGGGTGCCCTTCCCTCCTCCGAACAATTCCCGGAACACCTTGTCAAACTCTTTCCCGATGAGGCCGAACTTCTCCAGGAATTGCTTACGCATGGCGCCATCCAATTCCTGGATGATGCCCTCCAGGGTCTTCTGTGCCTCTACCAGGTCGTCATGCTGATTCTTTAAGAACGTGTACCGCTCCATCAGGTTCCTGTAATCCTCAATGGCGTTGACATTGACGTCCCCCAGCTTCCTTATCTGGTCTTTCAGGGAGGAGATCTCTTTCTTCATCGCGCCCAAGTCCGTCAGATCTTCCCGCTTTAACTGCAGCGCATCCGTCAGGGTGAGCTCATATTCCTCCCACATATAGTTGATCTGGGTCTCAATGGATTCTTCCAACTTTTCTTTCTGGGCATTCAGGCGGTAAACCTCTTTGTCCAAGGCGGCCTTGCGCTCCGCAAGCTCTTCCCTGGTCTGAAAAAAGCTTTTCTGTCTGGCAGACAGGGTCTCCTTGCGCCCAATCGCTTCTCTCAATTCGCCCTCGGACGATTCCTGCGCGTCCTTTGACGCAAGGATCGTCTCTTGCAGCTTCGTGATATCCTCCTGCTTCGTGGCGACCTGGACGGCGTTATCCCGGATCGCCTCCAGGATTTCTTCTAATTCTGAACGGAAACGGGACAGTTCCCCGTCAATACGGTCGATGTTGGTTTGATGGAACTGCACCGTCTGCTGCATGGTTTCCGCTTTCACGTCCCATTCCGAAACCTGGGACTGGACAAGCGCCTCTCTGGCGCGTTCCTTTTCCAATTCCTGTTGGGATGCCAAAATCCGGCGGTTGAGCTCCTCTTCCGCCTTTTCGCTGTGCTCCAGCTCCTGAACGGCGGTCTGCCTGCCGGTAGAAACCTCCTTAACCTGCTGTTCCAATTCCCGGCTTTCCTGCTGCAGGCTTCCGAAGCTTTCCTCTTCCTCCTCCATCCTCTCCCTAGCTTTCTGGATGTTCAGCCTTGCCGTGTTCTGCTCGATGGATTTCTGTTGGATGCTTGCCTTGATGGTTTCTAATTCCATGCGCATCCGGTTGCGGGCCGCCTTGGTGTCTGTTATTTCCTGGTCGATCGACGACACCTGCTTAAGCAGGTCCTCGACCTGTTTTTTCAGTTCGTCCATTTCCCTGCGCCTGCCCAGCAGGTTGCTGTTGTTCTTATAAACGCCGCCGCTGATGGCGCCGCCAGGCGTCAATAGTTCCCCATCCAGGGTCACGATCCGCAGGCTGTAACTATATTTCCGGGCTAAGGCGACGGCATGGTCCATATGGTCCATGCCGTC
>CANPWC010000160.1 GCA_947581905.1 uncultured Acetatifactor sp. | reverse complement strand
GTTCCCGAGTGGCCAAAGGGGACAGACTGTAAATCTGCTGCAAATTGCTTCGGTGGTTCGAATCCACCCCCATCCATCCGCGGGTATGGCGGAATAGGCAGACGCAAGGGACTTAAAATCCCTCGGTGGCAACACCGTGCCGGTTCAAGTCCGGCTACCCGCAGTAAACCATATCATCCGAACTCGTTTCCTCTGGGAGATGGGTTCGGATGATTGTTTTTTCGACTTGAAGAACACCTTGATTCGGATGTTGGAATGGAGCGTGCAGGCATGAGCGAAGAATTAACCCCTAGAATATCTCTCCGATCTGTGCGCATCGTCAGGCTTTGGCGACAAGGTAATTGACGAGGTCGCCGCATACATTGCCGAACACAACCCCAGCATCAAAGGCTTCAACCGCCGCGGGCTTTATCGAATGAAGCTCACTTCATATTGCCCTTCCGCAGGCTGGACAAGGTAGGTGCCAGCGATGACGTTTGCCAGCATGTTCTGGCTTGCCGCTCCCGTTCATGAAGCATATCAATCGTCCAACGGTTCTGCATCGAACGGCGGACGATTTTACATAACCAGGTCGTCTTCCCTTTTTCAGCCTCCCCAGACCCCGGAGGCGAATATTTCCACCCCAATCACGATCAGGATGACGCCGCCCAAGATCTGCGCGCGGTTCGACAACCGGGTCCCAAACCTTTTCCCGATCATAAGCCCAGCCATGCAGATCACAAAGGTGACGGCGGCGATCAGCAGGCAGGCCGCAAGCGCCATGGGCCAGTCGTATTCGGCAATGGTAAAGCCGACGGACAACGCGTCAATGGAAGTGGCGACGCCCTGGACCAGCAGGACCGCGATGCCAAGCGGCTTTGCCTCTTCTTCCGCGCCTTTGCCGCGGATCCCCTGCGCCAGCATGTCCCCGCCAATCGCTGCCAAGAGCGCCAGGGCGATCCAGGGCACCACCTCTTCAAACGCCTGAAAGGCTTGGACGATCGTATGGACGCAGATCCACCCTACCAGGGGCATGGCGAACTGGAACCCGGCAAACACGCCGGCAATCCCACACATCTTGCCCTTTCCCATCCCGGGATCATTTAAGCCATTCGCCATCGATACCGAGAACGCATCCATCGCGAGCCCCACGCCAAGGAAAACGCTATTTACGAAAAACAAAAATCCCCATTCCATCTTATTTCCTCATCTATTCTTTTCCTCAACTATCCTTCCAGGCTCCGAATAAGCATCCTCTTATAAAAGGAAGGCTTCCGCCCCCAGGACGACGATGCAGCATAGCACGGCGACCTTGAACAGGTCCGCCCCCAGCCAGGCCGCCAGGATGCCGGCGATCAGGGCAAGCAGGCCCGAAACCCGGCTCTGGGTAGCGCCCAAAATGGCGGGGAACGTCATGACCGCCAGGGTGACATAGGGCACATAATAAAGGAAAGATTGGAGGAACCTGTTCTTAATCTGTTTTCGGATGAGCGTCAGGGGCAGTACGCGGATTGCATAGGATACCCCTGCCATGATCAGGATATAAAGGTAATTGATCTTCATGCTTCCTCCTCGGCGGCCCTGGGAAACAACAAGGCCGCTCCTGCCGCCAGGATCACGGTCAACAAGATGATCCGCGTCCCTTCCGACAGCCCTGAAAGATACGGCAGCTTCGACGCCGCAAAGCTTGCGGCGAAGCACAACGCCACCAGGACGGCCACCACGCGGTCCTTTTTTCCCGGCGGAATGATGATCGCCAAGAACATCCCGTAAAGCGCCACGCCCAAAGCGCTCACCAGCCGCAAGGGAAGGAGGTTGCCCGCCACCGTCCCAAGCGCCGTCCCGAACGCCCAGCAGGGCGCGGCAGTTAGCACCGCCCCATAGGTATAAAACGGGTTCAGGTATCCCGGGCGGGCTATGGCGATCCCAAACAATTCATCCGTGATATCGAACGCCATAAGCAGCCTGTGCCTAAGGGGAATGCCCGGGGGCATCCTCTGGCTCATGGCGCAGCTCATCAAAAGATACCTGGCATTGGCGATCAAAGTCACCAGCGCGATCTCCAGGAAAGTCGCATGGGCGGCTATGGAGGTAAAGCCCGCGTACTCCCCTGCGGAAGCATTGCACAGGAGGCTTGCCAAAAAAGCCTGGAACGGCGTCAGGCCCGCGCCCCTGGCGGCGATCCCCAGGGAAAAGGAAACCGCGAAATACCCCAGGCCGATAGGCACGCCGTCCCGCATCCCTTCCCCGAAAGCCCTTTTCCTGTTTTCCGTCCTTGCCACATCCGCTTTCGCGCCCATCAGGCCCCGACCTCCTTGAACAGATTTTCCCTGGTGATGTTCTTCAGCCACTTCCCGCTCCGATAATGCTTAAGCACCCACGGCCACTTGATGAACTCGTCCGTACACATGAGGAAGTAGACCCACAGCACGGGAAGCTTCAGCACGAACGCGCTGAAAAACCCCAAGGGCACCGCATAACACCACATGCTCACAGTATCGCAGATAAAGCCGAAGCGGCTGTCCCCGCCGGCACGGAACGTCCCCGCGATCAGCATCGTGTTGACCGCCGCGCCCATCACATAATAGGTATTGATCAAGAGCATATATTTCAGGTAATGCCTGGCCTGGTCCGTCACATCCGCGTAATGGAGCACCAGGGGAGTGGCGGCTAGGACGATCAGCCCTCCGATGGCCCCGCTTATCACGGTCAGCTTCATCAGCCGCTTGGCGTCCCGCCTGGCTTCCTCCAGGCGGTCCTCCCCAATCACGTTCCCCAACAGGATCCCGCCCGCGCTGGCGATGCCGAAGCAGAGGATCGTGCCAAAATTACGCACCACCGTGACAAAAGAGTTCGCGGCCACCGCGTCGCTTCCCAAATGCCCCAGGATGACGGAGTACATGGAAAACGCGGTCCCCCATATCACGTCGTTGCCCATGGCCGGGAGGGAAAGGCGGACGAAATCCCCGAACAGGAGCTTGTTGCGGAGGAACAGGTACCTTAGATCAAGCTTGACGTCATGGCTTGTCCTGGAAACGAGCAGGCACCCCGCCAGCTCGATGAGCCTAGACAGGCTGGTCGCGATGGCGACGCCCATGGCTCCCCACTTCGGCGCGCCAAACAGTCCGAAGATGAACACGGCGTTCAACAGGATATTGAAAGCAAACGCCAGCACGTTCAGCACCGTGCTGACCAGGACCCGGCCGATGCTGCGGAGCACCGCCAGATAGACCTCCGTCACGCCCCAGATCAGGTAACAGACGCTTAGGCAGCGCAGGTAGGAGGAACCGACCTCGATCAATTCCGCGTCATCGGTGAAAATCCGCATCATCCACCCTGGGGCCGCCAGGGCGCAGCCTGCAAACAGGGCGGAGATCAGGATGGAGAAGCGCAGCGCGATCCCCTCCACCGCCTGGATGGCGCGCATGTCCCCCTTGCCGAAATATTGGGCGCAGAGCATGGTCGCCCCCGTGCCCAGGCCATAATAGACCATGAATAAAATGCTGGAATATTGGGCGGCCAGGGATACCGCGGAAATGGAAGACTGCCCCACATAATTGAGCATGACGACATCCGCCGAGTTCACGGCGGCGCTTAGGAGGTTCTGTACGACGATCGGTACGACCAGCTTCCCTATTTTCTGATAAAAACGTTGGCTCTCTTCCGAACCTGCCAACCACATCTTCCTAAACAAGCTTTCCTTCCTCCTCGGGCAAAATGACCCGTATCCAAACGATTACCGCCACATGATTGCCGCCGCCGTCAAGGCAGGCTCGCCATCAGTGGCGGTCCTCATCACTGGATACGCACATTATATCGCTGTAGGGAAGAAATGTAAAGGAGAAAGAAGCGGCTGGCGACTGTAACAGTTTAGCCCTCACATCAGCTTCACTGTCAGGATTTCAAAATTGGAGACGGGGATTTCCAGCCTCTCGCCGGACAAGTCCAATTCGGAAACCACATGCTCCATCAAATCGCATAAATAGGCGGCGCGGTATTGCTTCCCGGTCTTCAAGACCGCCTTGCATTTCCGGTCGAAAGCTTCATACATCCTGACGATGAGCCCATCGTCCGCCTCCGCCTTCTTCACCGTTTCCAGGACGATGTTTTCCTGTTCGCAGGATACCAGGGAGAACGCGTCGGGAAGCGTTGCGTCCTTCCCTCCGGCCGCCTCCAGCCAGTCCATGGGCTGGTTCAGGTTGTATGCCTCCCGGATCACGCCTGCCTGCCGGAAGCCGTCTTGATGGGGCAGGAGGGAATAGGTGAACACATGCCTGCCCTGGTCCGCCTCCGGATTCGGGTACGTGCCGCACTTGATCAGGGTGATCTTCAACACGTTCCCTTCCACATTATATCCGTACTTGCAGTCATTCAACAGGCTGACGCCATAACCGTCCTCCGACACATCCACCCATTTATGGCCGACCGCCTCAAACCTGGCCTGGTCCCAGCTGGTGTTTTCATGGGTAGGGCGGGATACATGCCCGAACTGGATCTCATAGGTCGCCGAGGTCGCGTGCACGTCCAGCGGGAACGCCGCCTTCAACAGCTGATGCCGCTCATGCCAGTCCGCCTCCGTCTCAAAATCAATCCGGGGATTCTCATCATACAGCCAAATCGTCTGCTCCAGGCGGGAGCTTAAATAGTCTCTCTCCATACGGATGCCCGCCCGGCACCCGTCCCAAACCGCTTCCATTTTGACCGCATCGTCCAAAACCCACATCTTCTGCTTATAGTAATCCGTGATCTCCCAGTTGTCATAACCCTTGGGGAAATCCTCGAAGACCTGGAACTCATTGCCACGCTTCCCTTTTTGCAGGACTTCCCGCCCGGCGCGCTTATCATACAGGGAAAGCAGCCGGCCGCTTTCATCCAGCTCCAAACGGTAGTAGCGGTTCTCCATCCGCCGCCCCTCCACACACACGCTGCGGGCAGGGACGGGCTTCTTAACCACCCTCCAGCCAAAGGCAGGAATCTCCTCCGAAGTCTCCAGCAGTTCCCCATCCACCCGGATCAGCCCTTTGCGGGGAAAGCCCAGGGAATTATACACCAACAAGCCCTCTGATGCCGCGACCGCTCCAGATAAGCGGGCGAGCTTTCCCTGGATGATGTCCTGGAAAAGCTCGCCCGCTTATCTGGAGC
>CANPWC010000159.1 GCA_947581905.1 uncultured Acetatifactor sp. | reverse complement strand
ATGTGAGCTTCCACGTCAAAGAAGGCGAAGTCTTCGGCATCGTAGGGCGCTCCGGGGCCGGCAAGTCCACCCTGGTGAACCTGATCTCCCGCCTGTACGACACCACCGAAGGGGAGGTCCTGGTAGATGGCGTCAACGTTAAGCAATACGGTTTCCGGGAACTACGCAAAAACGTGGTCATGGTTTCCCAGGAGACTTATATCTTCATGGGCACTGTAGCGGAAAACATCGCCTATGCCCGCCCGGAGGCCACCCGGGAAGAGATCATCCGAGCCGCCATCCAGGCGAACGCGCATGATTTCATCTGCAAAATGCCGGAGGGCTATGACACCCTCTTAGGGTCTTCCAGCAGGGCGCTTTCCGGCGGGGAGAAGCAACGGATCTCCATCGCCAGGGCCATCCTGGCGGACCCGAAGATCTTGATCCTGGACGAAGCGACCTCCGCGGTAGACACCGAGACCGAGCTTGCCATCCAGAAATCCTTGGAAAAGCTGGAAAAAGGCAGGACGGTGCTGTCCATCGCGCACCGCCTCTCCACCCTGCGCAACGCGTCCCACTTGATCGTGCTGGATGATGGGCGCATTACGGAATCCGGCACCCATGAGGAGCTGCTTAAGAAGCGGGGGACGTTCTATAAGCTGACTGAGCTGCAGACCAAGGCATTAGCCATGCGGGGCATCGAATAGGCGAGAAAACCATTTATAATAGAAAGAAGGATATCCATGGGACCCAGACAAGATAAACAGGATTTGTTAGACCTGCGTGAATTTGATGAAGAAGCTTTGAAGAGAGAATCGGAAGAACTGTTGGAAATGCGTTTCCTGACCAAGGACAACGCCCGCTTCGCCCGGACGGAAGGGGGCTTCCTTTCCCTGCAATATGGGGGAAAGGAATACTCCCGCGTCGGCGTCTACCTTACGTTTCCCTTAACCGAGCCGGACGAGTTCCTCTCCATCCGGGAAGCGGACGAGAAAGCGAAAGAAATCGGCCTGATCGAGAAACTGTCCGACCTAGACAAGGACCAGCAGGAAATGATCCGGGAACAGGTCAGGCTACGCTATTTCATGCCCATCATCACGAAAGTGATTGACGTCAAGGATGAGTACGGCCATGCTTATTGGAACGTGGCAACCAACTTCGGCGCCTGCCGCTTCACGACGCGGATGAGCGGGGACGCGGTCGTCACCTTGGGCGATTCCAGGCTGTTGATCACGGATATCGACGGCAACCGATATGAAATCCCTGATTTTTACCAGCTAAGCGTCATGGAACGCAAAAAGCTTGATCTGTTCATTTAAGGAAAAGGAGCAACATGAAATTATTATATACGCTAACGCCACAGCAAATGTCCGCGCTGGCCTGCCAGGCAGATGAGAAGCTCTGGTACTGTGTGCCGGTGGACTTGTGGTATGATTATCAGACCAAGACGGCAAAGGAAGCCTATACCTCCCAAATCTGGCTTGCCGTCACCAACAGGCGCTTCCTGGCGCTTGACGAAGACAAGGTCGTCGCTTCTTATGACCTGGCGGATTGTAAGAAGATCAAGTGCGAACACCAGGTCCACAGCGGCATCATCAACGTCATCACCCAGGACGGCACGCAGCACTGCGCGGCCCGGTTTTCCATGCGCCACATTATACGCGTCTCCTACATAGCCCGAGGGGCCCAAGAGATCATCACCGCCTTGGAGGAGGGCAAGGTCCCGGGCGAAGAAGAACGCGTATACAGCATGGAATATGAAAAGTATTGCGAAAAATGCGGGCGCGCCCTGCCCGGTACCAGGAAATGCCCTTACTGCGAGGGCAAGGCGGACGTCCTGAAAAAGTTCCTCATGCTTTGCGGGGATTACATCGGCAAGCTGCTTTTGATCTCCCTATTGATGATGCTGGTCGCCGCCATCAACCTCTTAAGCCCCATGGTCCAGCGGGATTTCATCGACAATGCCCTTTCCACCGGGACGGGCACCTGGACCGACCTGTGGCTCTTTGTCGGCGTCACCTTCTTCCTGTTGATCGCCAGGATCGTCCTGGAAGTGATCCGTTACTGGAACTGTGTGAAGCTGGGCGCTTCCTTAAGCATGACCTTGCGTAAGAAGCTTTACTTCAAGATCCAGTCCCTGTCCCTGTCTTTCATCAACAACAGGAAGCCAGGGGAACTGATGAACCGCGTATCCCGGGACACCCGCCAGATCAGGCAATTCATGGAAGAGGTCTTCGGAGACATGTTCTCCACGCTCTTAACCATGGTCGTGTCCCTGGTCGTCATGTTCCTCATCAGTTGGCAGATGACACTATTGTCCTTGGCCTTTATCGCCGTGGTGTTCGTCCTTTCCAAGTCGTTCCACCACTACATCCATACGATCTTCCACAAGCAGTGGCTGAAGTCGGACGAATTGCATAGCCGCCTGCAGGACATCATTTCCGGCATCCGCGTGGTGAAATCTTTCGGGAAAGAGGAACGGGAATCTCAGCGCTTCATGGAAAAGACCCGGGAGTTCGCCACCATTAACCGCAAGAACGAGACCTTTTGGGCGATCTTTTTCCCCATCCTCACGTTCCTGATGGGATGCGGCTCCTATATCGCGGTGCTGTTCGGCGGCATGGACGTCCTAAACGGCAAAATGACCATCGGCGTGTTGGTGCAGTACATCACTTACTGCGGTTACTTGTTCGGACCGCTTAGCTGGATGACGCACCTGCCCCGCTCCCTGATGATGATGCTCACCAGCCTGAACCGTATCTATGACGTGCTGGACGAGCAGCCCAGGCTGGTGGATAAAGAGGACAGCAAGGAATTTCCCATCCAGGGGGCATTTACTTTCGAGCGGGTCTCTTTCGGTTATCATACCTATGAACCCGTCCTGGAAAATATCAATTTCGACGTTAAACCCGGGGAGATGATCGGGCTGGTAGGCGCATCCGGCGCAGGGAAGTCCACCTTGATCAACCTGATCATGCGCCTCTACGATGTGGACCAGGGCAGGATCACCATCGACGGGGTTGACATCCGCGACATCAAGATGGAAAGCCTGCACTCCCAGATCGGCGTGGTGCTGCAAGAGACGTTCCTGTTCTCCGGCACCATCCTGCAGAACATCCGCTTCGCGAAGCAGGATGCCTCCCTGGCCGAGGTCATCCAGGCAGCGAAGGCTGCCAACGCCCACGACTTCATCTGCAAGACGCCGGATGGCTACAATACTTACGTGGGCGAGCACGGTTATAACCTGTCCGGAGGCGAACGGCAGCGTATCTCCATCGCCAGGGCCATCCTGAACAATCCCCGCCTCCTGATCCTGGATGAGGCCACCTCCTCCCTGGATACGGAAAGCGAGTTCCTAATCCAGCAAGCCCTGGACCGCCTAATCAAAGGGCGGACCACTTTCGCCATCGCGCACCGCCTCTCCACCCTGCGCAACGCGGACCGGCTGATCGTCATCGACAAGCATGGGATCGCGGAAATGGGGACCCATAACGAGCTGCTGGAGAAGAAAGGGATTTATTATAACCTAGTCACCGCCCAGCTCAAGATGGCCCAGGGAGAATAAGCTACGACGGCGCATGAGGGGAAGCTAAGGAAGATGGAAAAAGAAAAAAACGGTTATTACAGCCTGCTGTGGGACAGCAAGGAAGCATTTGACGAATGGGACGCGGCCGCAAGCGGCCGCGACGAGGATTATGTGGCGGACTTAAACCTCCGCTATCTCTATGAAGAGGTCTTCCGCCTGGGGCGCTTCGGGGAGCAGTATAATTTTGAGAAAATCTTCCTGCACCCCTGCATCAGGCCATCCACCGTGCTCTTCCGCCAGGAAATCCTTTCCTGCATCTGGGAAAACGCCACCCTTTACAAAGTGCTGGTCGAGCTGGCCTCCAACATTTTCGAGGTCCAGCGCCGCTTAGGGCGCATCCGCAGCATCAAGGACGAGACCGGCCGCAAGATTTTCCATCTCCAGATGCTTTTGGAATTTTATACGGACATGGGCGACATTTTTGAACGGCTGCTCCTTTGCATCCCGCAGGGCACTCCCTTATGGGAACGGGCCTGTGGGCTTTCGGAAAGCGTCCTGGGAGCCACGGCCCGGCAAAGGAAAGTGGAACTGGAAGCCTACCTTGCCCTGCTTAAGGCAAAGACGCCCCAGTTCTTCCTGCTCAACAAGAATGAAGAGCAGACCTGCACCAATGCCGTCTTCCCCGAAGGGGACGTGCTTCCGGAACAAGTTCCAACGAATGAGGATGCCTCCATGACCTGTTATGACTTCCAGGAACGCCTGGAGGAAGCCTCCGCCCTGTTCCTGGAAGACTACGATTTCTCCGTGGCCGTCTTCCAGAACGATCTGACGGAATTCGACCGCAAGCTCTGGGAATATGCCGTCCATGCGTCCCCAACCCTGCTTACGGAAACCAACCGCCTCTTTGAAGAGAACCGGGACTTCTCTTTCTGGCCTTACTTCCTTTTTGCCAACGAATCTACCTTTTACCTGTCCTGCGTCCGTTTCCGGCGGGAATATGAACGCTCCGGCTTCTATTTTACCATGCCGAAGTTCGAGGAAACGGGCTGGCAGGTCCAAGACGCCTACGACATGACGCTGGGCGTGAACCTCTTCCTTGCCGGGAAAGGCTTCCGCGCGGTATCCAACGATTACGGGTTTAGCGAGGAGGGCGGCCGCATCTTCCTATTAACCGGGGCGAACCAGGGCGGCAAGACCACGTTCTTAAGGAGCGTCGGGACGCTGCAATGCCTGGCGCAGATCGGCATGTTCGTGCCTGCCAGGCAGGCGACGCTGCAAATGGTCCGGCATATCCATACCCTATTCGGCAAGGATGACGCGGACGCGGCCACCGTGGGACGCTTCGAGCAGGAGCTTTCCCGGATGCGGGGGATCCTGGAGCGGTTAAGCGACGGGGACATGGTCCTGCTCAACGAACCTTTCACCAGCACCCAGAGGATGGTCGCCGTCCTCCTATTGGCGCGGATGCTGCCGGAACTGGACCGCCGCCGCTGTGTGGGCGGGCTGGTGACGCATTTCCACGAAATCTTCGAGGGGCTGCCGCCCGGCAGCTTCTTCAGCCTGACCGCGGGCGTCGTCGGGGAGGGGGAGGACAGGCGGCGCACGTTCCGCATCCAACGCATGGAATCCTACCGCCAATCTTACGCCAGGGACATCGCCGTCAAATGCGGCGTCACCTATGAGCAGTTACAGGAAGTCCTGCAGCAGGATGCCGGGCAGCGATAAGGAGGGGAACGCCATGCTA
>CANPWC010000158.1 GCA_947581905.1 uncultured Acetatifactor sp. | reverse complement strand
CCAAAAGCTTCTCCGCCCCGTTCATGTCCAGGATGGTGCGGGAATCCACCCCGCTGGATACCGCAAACGCCACGCGGCTGGGCATGTTCGCCTTGATCAAGCCGGTGATGACGTCCACGCTGGGGCGCTGGGTGGCGATGATCAAATGGATGCCAGCCGCCCTGGCCAACTGGGCCAGCCTACAGATGGACTCTTCCACCTCTCCCGGGGCGACCATCATCAGGTCCGCAAGCTCGTCCACGATGATCACGATCTGAGGCATCTTCGGCGGGACGTCCTGCTTCCCTTCGCTCATCATGGCTTCCACCTTCTGGTTATAGCCTTTCAGGTCACGCACGTTATAATCCGCGAACTTCTTATAACGGTCATTCATCTCGGACACGCCCCAATGCAGGGCCGCGGATGCCTTCTTCGGATCCGTGACCACTGGGATCAGCAAATGAGGGATGCCATTGTATACGCTTAATTCCACCACCTTGGGATCCACCATGATCAGCTTGACGTCGTCCGGATGGGCCTTATAAAGGATGCTCATGATGAGGCTGTTGATGCACACCGATTTGCCCATGCCCGTGGCGCCCGCGATGAGCAGGTGGGGCATTTTCGCGATATCCGCCACCACCACCTGCCCGGCGATGTCCTTTCCAACGGCAAAAGCGACATTGGACGGGAACTTCCGGAACTGTTCGCTCTCCAACAGATCCCGCAGGGCGACCATCATATTCTCTTTGTTCGGCACCTCGATCCCTACCGCCGCCTTGCCGGGGATGGGCGCTTCAATGCGGATGTCCGTAGCGGCAAGGTTTAACTTGATATCATCCGCAAGGCTGACGATCTTACTGACTTTGACGCCCTGCTCCGGCTGCATCTCATATCTTGTGACGCTGGGTCCCTGGCTGATATCGGTGATCGTCACTTTCACGCCGAACGTCGCCAGGGTCTGCTGCAGCCGCATGGCCGTCTCACGCAGTTCCCTGCTGGAATCCACGGAACGGTCCGCTCCCTTGTTCAGCTTGGACAAAGGGGGGAACTGGTAGCGCCTCGTCTCCTTCCGCGCCATGTTCCGATGGATCTCCTTCTCCGTGGGAGTGGCGTCGCTATCCGCGGCAAGCTTTGCCACGGGGCGCTTCGCTTTCGCGGCAGTCGCCTCGCTATGCACCGGAATGGCCTTGGCCTCCTCGGAAAGCCCATCCCTATCCGGCTCCTGCCTATGGCTCATGCCGTCCGCTTTATCCCTATCGTCCGACTTGTACCCATCGTCCGCTTTGTACCTATTATCTGCTTCGTATCTGCCATCCGCTTCGTATCCATCGCCCGCTTTGTACCTATCGTCTGCTTCGTATCCATCGTCCGCTTCGTATCCGCCATCCGCTTCGTATCCATCGTCCGCTTCGTATCCGCCATCCGCTTCGTATCCATCCTCCGGGGCATCCTCCCAGCCCTCGGCAGGCTCTTCCCAAGACGCTTCCCCTTCCCCCTGGGCAAAGGAGCTTTTAATATGTATCTGGTCGACACGCAGGTCTTCTTCCTCTTGCGGTCCGCCCTGGCTTTGGTCCTGTGCAAGGCCGTCCAAGCCTTCCATGGTAATCTCATGGATATCGTCCCGCCGCTTCGCATGCGCCGGACGCTCCAGGGAAGTGTCTATGGTGACGCCTACCGCGCGCCGGTCCATCCGCAGGATCTTCTCGGTCTCTTCCTCCTGGGCCCTTGCCCGCTTTGCCTCCTGCCTGCGCCTGCGCTCCTCCTTCCCATTCCTTTTGGCCGCTTCCACGCGGGAACGTTCGGACCGGGACGGACGGGACGGCTTTAGGTACCTTTCCTCATCGTCGCCCTCTTCCTCAAGGTCCTCTTCTTCGTCATAAGCTTCCTGTTCCTTACGCCTGCGCGAAAGGTATGCTTCTTCTTCCCTATCATAACGTTCCCGAAGCTCCTGCCTGTGCTTTAGCGCGATCTCGCGCCGACGCTCATGGTTTTCCTTAGACTGTGCCTGCAGCCGCAGGCCGCTTTCCCGCAGGATGCTTAAAATCAGCTTCTCCGAGATCAAGATCACGCAGATCGCAATCCCCAAAAACAGGATCAATATAGTCCCCGCCATGCCGAAATATTTCAGCCCCGCATAGGTAAGGCTGCCGGACAGGATGCCGCCGCCCCCCTTGAGCTCACGGCAGGCTTGAAAGAGTTCTTTCACGTCATAAGAAGTCATCCCCGACGAGACGCCAAAGATCAAGTCACATACCATGCCCAATAAAAAGAACAAAACCACCCCTGCCGCCAGCTTACGCGCCGCCGTAGGGCTGCCCTGGTTCACGAACCAAAACCCTGCCGCCAAAAAAAGCGCCAAGGGGAAAATCCACGCCGTAAAGCCGAACAAGCCGAATAAGAAGCCGCTGACCGCGTCTCCTGCCACGCCGATGATGCCAAAATTACACAAAAATAAAATCACCATCACGACGAACAAGACGATCAGGCCGATCTCATGGAACAATTCATAATCCTGCTGCGCCTGGTAAGCGCCCGCCTTCTTCGACGTGCCCGCTTTTCTTTTCGCCGTGCCGGCCGTGCCAGGCTTCTTGCCGGCGGCCTGGCTTTTCTTCCTGCCAGAAGAGGTCCGATTGCCGGATGTTGATGCCATATTCCTTACCCCTTATCTCTGATTTCCATTCATGCCTCTTAAGAGTATATCATTTTTATCTCCTCTTGTCATCAAGAATTTTTGAAAGCCTTGCTTCCGAATCCTTTCTAACGCTTCATCGCCCATCGGGCCCGCCCTGCCCGGAAGCGATCAGTCCATGGAGGCAGCGCATCGCCCGGTCGATCCCGCCCACCTCGTCAATGATCCCGTTTTGCACCGCTTCCTCCCCCACCAGGATGGTGCCCACATCCTTGGTCAGCACGCCGGTCTCCATCATCAGGTCTTCGAACTTATCCTGGGTGATCCGGCAATGGCTGCACACGAAGCGTGTGATACGGTCCTGGATCTGCTTAAAGTAATCGAACGTCTGCGGCACGCCGATGACCATGCCGTTCATGCGCACGGGATGGATCACCATGGTCCCGGAGGGCACGATGAAGGAGCGGTCCGTGCTCACCGCGATGGGCACGCCGATGGAATGGCTGCCGCCCAGCACCAGGGACACGGTAGGCTTGCTTAAAGAAGCCAGCATCTCCGCGATGGCCAGCCCAGCCTCCACATCCCCTCCCATGGTATTCAAAAGCACCAGGACCCCTTGGATCAGGTCGCTGTCCTCAATCGCCGCCAGCTGCGGAAGGATATGTTCGTATTTCGTGGTCTTGGCATTCCCCGCCAGATTGTCGTGCCCCTCCACCTCCCCGATGATGGTCAAAAGATGGATATTATGCTTCTGCGCGTTCTCATCCAGGGTCAGCTGGCCGGTCTGTTCGATCCGTCCATCCTGATGCTCCTCTTTCTTTGCCTTGCCGTCTTTCTCTTCCTGGTCCGCCATGCTTAAGCCCTCCTGCCTTTCCTTTCCCGGTCCGCCATGCTTATGCCTTCCTGCCTCTCTCTTCCCGGTCCGCCATGCTTATGCCTCCTGCCTTTCCTTTCCCCGCCCCATCCTATCCGGCCTTGCCCGCCCTCATCAGCCCCGCCATGCCTAGCCCTTCCTGCCGCATCTTGGGGCATCCTTTCGGCATGAGAAAGCATCCGGCTTTCACGCGGCAACACATAAGGCCCAAAGGACGGTTCTTTACGTCCCATGGGCCTTATCCATTATTGCCGTTTGGAAAAAATTTATGCCTTTCAGACAAATAATTCAAACGTCGAAGTCGTCTTGTTCCGACACATCCACATCGTAGTCCATCTCCCCTTCTCCCGGCTCATAGGCATAATCCATCCCCTTTTTCCTGCGCCTTCCAGGCAGCCTGCGCTCCTTCTTCTTATCCCCCGAGGCATCCTCCTCGTTTGCCGCGGCTTCCGCCCCGGATTTGCCGGATTTACCAGGTTTGCTTGATACATCTTCCGTACCTGGCGCTTCTTTCGCGCCCGATGCGCCTATCCCATCCTTTAAGGCAGACTTTCCAATCTTTTCGCCGTCCTTGCGCTCCGCATCCAGGTCCTCGATCATGACCTCATTCAGCACAAGCTCTGTAGCCGGTATCTCTTCTTCCTCCGCCTTGCGTCCGAACGGCAACAGCCCGGCCAACACGCCGCCCATCAGGGCCGCCCCTCCATATACCGCCTGGAAAAACGCATCCATCCTCTCCCGGGTCATCCCGCACACCTCGAAAGAAAACAGCGCCAACACGGCCAGGATCCATGGCAAGGCCCGCTGTGGGCTGCCATCGCGCCGAAACTCCGCCAGGCCCAAGAAAAGGACGCCCAACAGCAAAAGCCCCGGCAGCAGCAAATCCCCTTGAAGCCACGCTTTCGCCACATCGGGCTTGAAACGATATAAATCCAGCCAGGCCGTCCAGGAAGCGCCTACTGCCCGCCCGTTGCGGGACGCGTCCGACGTAAGGCATAAGAAAAACACAAGGAAGGAAGCCGCCATCGTGAAAGCCAGGCGGGCCGCCAGACGAAGCCGTCCTCCTTTGCGCTTCCCGATTTCCGTAAGCCACACGCCGGCCAGGAAAGCAAGCAGGGAAGCCCCGCTTAGATCCAAATAGGAAACCACGCCGATGATCGCGCCGGCAAACGCTAAGGAAATGGCGCGCACGGCCAGGTAATAACTCTTCGTGCATACCCGCAGGCTAAACGCCACTGCAAGCAGCCCCAGGGAATAACAGCATAGATAAAGCATGTCCGGGCCGTACGAGACGCCCCTTGCGATCTCCCACGGGAGGAACTGGAAAAGCGCAAAAACCGCAAATGCAGCCAGCCTTCCGGATAAAGACCAGGCGGCAAGGGCGAATAAGAGCCCTGCCAAAGACTGCAGGGCGATCTGCATGGCCACGCCGGCCATCCATTTGTTGCCGAACATCCACAGGGTGAAGTGCAGGAATTTCACGTAAAAATATTCCGCCCCCTGGGCAATCTGAGGGATCGTTGCGCCTTGGGCCACCTTGGCCATGTCAAAGTAAGCCGATGCGCCCTCTCCGCCCTCTATGCCCAGGATCCGCAACGTGACCCCACAGGCCAGGATGCAGGCCGCCCCAATCCCCATCGCGATGTTAGCAATGTTTTTTTTCCGTTCCATAGGTCCATCCAATCCCGGCAAACGCCGCTCCCCTTACATGACTATTTTCTCGATATTGTACCTGGGACGATGTTTCACCTCAATGTAAACCTTTCCAATGTATTGCCCCACCAGGCCGATCGCCAAAAGCTGCAGGCCTCCCAAAAACCAGATGGACAGTATCAAAGACGTCCAGCCGGGGACCACATGTCCTGAGAAATAAGAGACCAGGGCGTAGACGGCCGCCAGCACCGAACAGACGATGATGAACAGGCCCAGCGCCAGGATCAGGCTGATGGGCTTAATGCTGAACGAGGAGATCCCATCGAAGGCAAGCGCCAGCATCTTCTTAAGCGGATACTTGGACTCTCCCGCCACACGC
>CANPWC010000157.1 GCA_947581905.1 uncultured Acetatifactor sp. | reverse complement strand
TGACCCGAGCCATCAGCTCTAACGGGTTGAAAGGCTTGGTCACATAATCGTCCGCCCCCAGGGTAAGCCCCATGATCTTGTCCATGTCTTCCACCTTGGCGGTCAGCATGATGATGGGGAAAAGGCGCTTGTCGCGTATCTTCCGGCACAGCTCGAAGCCGCTCATGTCCGGCAGCATCACGTCCAGCACCGCCAGGCTTAAATCTTCCCTTTCCACGCAGTCCAAAGCGTCATGGGCATTGTAATATTTGAAGACCCGGTAGCCCTCGTTGCGCAGGTATACCTCTACCAGGTCCGCGATTTCCTTCTCATCATCTACGATCAAGACTGCTTCCGCCATCGTTCCACCCTTTTCCTTATAAGCGACCTTACTGTCGACATTCTACCATGTTTCCGTGCGCCGATAGGCGCACATCCAATTCAAAAGTCGACAGACGCCCTTACTGTCGACATTCTACCACAACCATCCCCTCCCCTGCAATGGAAAGTTAAAGTTCGCGGTCAGGATTCCTTTGGAAGCCCTGCCCCCAGACGGTGCGGATGTAGTCGAAATCAGTGAAGACCTTGATCTTCTTGCGGATGTTGCTGATATGGACGTTGACGGTCTTCTCATCCCCCTCGAAGAAATCATCCCAGGCATAATTGTAAAGGTCTTCCTTGGTAAAGACATGTTCCGGGGAAGTGAAAAGAAGCTCCAGGATCTTGAACTCTTGCCGCGTCAAGGGGACTTCCTTTCCCTGGAAAGTGGCGAGGCAGGCTTCCGGGTCCAGCTTAAGCCCCTGGTATTCCAACAGCCGTTTCCCCACAGGCTTTGCCAGAAGGGGGAAAGAAGGCTGCCCGATCGCGGAAGCGATCCTTTCCTCAATCGGCGTCCCCGTATCTTTCGGGGCGGTTTGCCCTGCCGCGTCCGGCGCGGCCCATTTAGACACGATGCGGAACTGGAAAGGCTCTTCGGGGGAGGCGGCGATCAAAAGGACGGGGATGGGCTGGCAGTCCTGGATGCGCGCCAGGGCGTTCCCGCTGCCTGTATCAAGGCCGGCCTCGTCCAGGATGGCCAGGTGGAAAGGCTCGCGTTCCGCGCAGAAAGCGCCCTCCGTACTGGAGAACGTTTGCGTGCAGGAATACCCCAGGCCACGCAGCGCTTCCGACAGCAGATTGTTCAGTTCCAGGTTTTCTTCTATGACCAGTATCCGTTCCATCGGCGCGTCTCCTCCCTGGCCCCATCCGGCAGGTTCCTGCCATGCCGGGGCTTATTCCAGATTATACAGGTTTTTGGAGGGAATGTAAAGGGCGGCTGTCTGTGACGCTACAGAATGGGGATTGATCGGAAAAAAGGGCTTGCAGGAATCCCTATGGGACTATATAATGGAAAAAAACGCAGGGGTGCCTGCATGAGGAGGTTGTATTGAAGATGGATCATGTGACGGATGATGTGCTTTATGTAGGGGTCAACGATCATGAGGTGGACTTGTTCGAGGGACAGTATACGGTTCCCAACGGAATGGCTTATAATTCTTATGTGGTCTTAGATGAGGAGACGGCGGTGATGGACACGGTGGACGCATCCAAGACGGAAGAATGGCTTGGCAAGGTGGAGGAAGCGCTGGCAGGGCGTAAGCCCAGCTATTTGGTGGTGCAGCACATGGAGCCGGACCATGCGGGCTCCATTGACAGCTTCGTCAAGAAGTACCCGGAAGCCACCGTGGTAGGGAACGCCAAGACCTTTACCATGATGGGGCAGTTCTTCCCCGGCCTGTGCGTGGACAAGAAGCGGGAAGTAAAGGATGGGGAGGCCCTTTCGCTGGGGAAGCATGAGCTTCATTTCGTGTTCGCCCCCATGGTGCATTGGCCTGAAGTCATGCTGACGTATGAATCTTCTGAAAAGATCCTGTTTTCCGCGGACGCTTTCGGCAAGTTCGGGGCCTTGGACGTGGAAGAGGATTGGGCCTGCGAGGCGAGGCGGTATTATATCGGCATCGTGGGCAAGTACGGCTTCCAGGTGCAGAACCTGTTGAAAAAGGTGGCAGCCTTGGACATCTCCGTCATCTGCCCTTTGCACGGCCCTGTGCTGCGCGAGGAGCTGGGCGTTTATTTGGGGCTGTATGACACTTGGTCTTCCTATCGGGCGGAAAGCCAAGGCGTGTGCGTCTGCTATACCTCCGTCTATGGGCACACGAAAGAGGCGGTGGAGCTGTTGTGCGGCAAGCTTGAGGAAGCGGGCGTGAAAGTGTCCGTGCATGACCTGGCGAGGGATGACATGGCGGAGGCGGTGGAAGACGCGTTCCGTTACGACCGCCCGGTGCTGGCGACCACCACTTATAACGCGGGCATCTTCCCGTTCATGAAGACGTTCATCGACCATCTTGTGGAGCGGAACTTCCAGAAGCGTACCGTGGCGTTCGTGGAGAACGGTTCCTGGGCCCCTACGGCGATGCGCGTGATGAAAGAGATGCTTAAAAATTCCAAGGAGCTTGCCTTTGCGGAGAACAACGTGACCCTGAAATCCGCCCTGGACGAAGAGGGCAGGGGGCGCGTGGCGGCCCTCGCGGCGGAACTGGCGGCCAAGCAGGCTTAGCCTGGAGGCCCCAGGGCAGGAGCTGGCAGGCAGTGGCCAGCCCCGGCAGGCGGACCAACCCGGCAGGCAGTGGCCAGCCCCGGCAGGCGGACCAACCCGGCAGGCAGTAGTCAGGCCGATGAATCAGCTCCGGCTGTTGGACCAGCCCGGCTGGCTGGTCCATCCCAGCTGGCTCCTTGCGCGAAAATTTAGGATTTCCGAAGAAATTCGCAAGAATTGCATGAGGAAAAAGTGAAGAAGAGGAGACATCCCTGATTTATACTTACACTGGCAAGACTGGTAAGCGGTCGGGCCAGGAGAAAGGAAAGGATGTCCCTATGATGGTTGAGAGAACACGGAAGGCTGCTGCAAGGGCCCGGAAGAAAAGGAATCTATGGAAAAAGAGGCTTAAGAGCATTGGGCTCGTCGTCCTTTTGGGCGCGGTCATCTGGACGCTGCATTGGGCGGCTGGCAAGGCGCTGCATGGCTTTGGCGGCAAGGAGGACGGGCCTAAGGAGGACTGGCAGCAGGAAATCGCGGCCGAAGAGTACGAAGATGTGGTGGAGCTGTTGGGGCAGGATGTGGTATCCGGCAGTTCCCGGGAAGATCTGTTGGGGCTCCAGGGGCTTTTAGAGCACAATGAGGAAGCGATGGACTTCGTGCTGGGCTACCCGGACCGCGAAACGTACAAAAATGAGCCCATCGACCTGACGCAGGATTATGAGCCGGGCAAGGTCCCGCTCCTGATGCAGTGGGACAGGCGTTGGGGTTACAACCTCTATGGGGACAGCATGATCGGGCTGGCAGGCTGCGGACCGACCTGCCTGACGATGGCTTACCTGTATTTTACGGGAGACCTTACGGAGAATCCCCGCACCATGGCCGAGTTCGCCTATGAGAACGGCTTCTTCTTGGACGGAGGGACCAGTTGGGACCTTTGGACCAGGGGCGCCGGGCTGCTTGGCCTTAAGGGGGAAGAAATCCCGTTGGACCAGGGGGTCATGGAGCGGGCGCTGGACGCGGGAAGTTTGATCGTATGCAGCATGCGCCCCGGGGATTTTACCACGACGGGACACTTCATCCTGCTTACAGGCTATGATGAGGATGGTTTCTTTGTAAACGATCCGAACCGTCTAAGCACCAGCGGGAAGCAATGGGCTTATGACGTCTTGAATGGACAGATTAAAAATTTATGGGCGCTTAGCGAATGAAGGGAGGCCTGTGCCGCCCTTTGTTCGGCGTTTTCGGGGAATCGCCCCCGGATGGGCGTCGTCCCGGGATCGGGAGAAAGGCAGATATGGGCGGTCTTAAGACGGATTTACCGAGATATGTGGGAACAGTGCATCCGAACTGTGATTATTTTCATGGACAGATCCCTTACGTCAAAGGGGCCCACCTGTACCAGGTGGCGCGTGCGGACAGGCAGGAGCCGTGGACGGACGATGGGACCGGGCATACTTACAAGCATGCGCCGGACCTGACATGGTATGAGGGAAGGTTTTATATCCAATACTTGACCAACCCGGAGCATGAGCATGCCGGCGCGGGGGTGTCCGTGCTGGCAAGCTCCCTGGATGGAAAGGATTGGGACCGAAAGACGGTCTCTTTCCCGGAATATTGGATCGAACCATGCGAGGTGACGGACGCCAAGGGAGAGAGGCATGTATTTGCCGAGAGGACCCCGGCGTTCATGCACCAGAGGATGGCTTTTTATTATGCGCGTAACGGCGTGATGCTTTTGTCCGGCTTCTACGGCTGGTCCCCCCAGATGTGGATGACCAACTGGGATTGCCGCGGCATCGGCCGCGTGGTCCGCAGGCTTTTCCCGGACGGGTCGATGGGGGATATTTTTTTCATCCGTGTGAATTGGCAGGGTGGCTGGAACCCAGGGCAGCTTCGCTATCCTGCCTATCAGCGAAGCCAGGACCAGGCTTTCGTGGAAGCCTGTGAAGAACTGCTTAAGAATCCCTTGGCCGTGCAGCAATGGGCGGAGGAGAACGGGGACGGGGACCCTTATATCCGGGTAAAGCACCCTAGGGGAGGCACTTACCAGGCTTTTAACTGGTACCACCGCACGGACGAGGAAGTGGTGGGATTGTGGAAGCACTCTTTCGTGTCGGTAAGCCACGATGGGGGAGAGAGCTGGGAAGAGCCGGTAAAGTCTCCCAGCCTGGTGATGAGCGGGCAGAAGATCTGGGGCTGCCGCACTTCGGATGGACGGTATGCCCTGGCTTACGACCCTACCCTGGAGACCCAGCATCGCTTCCCCTTATGCCTGGCTGCTTCGGAGGACGGGCTTGCCTTTGACGACCTGCTGCTTTTGCATGGGGAGGTGCCGCCCATCCGTTATGCCGGGTTCTGCAAGGACTTAGGGCCCCAGTATATGCGCGGGATCAGCGAAGGGCTTCCGGTGCCGGATGGGGATTTCTACCTTACTTATTCGGTAAATAAAGAAGATATTTGGTTTGCCAGGGTGCCGGTGCCCATAACGGGCAGGCAGGAAGGGGACGTGCTGGAAGAGCGGTTCGATCAGGAGACGCTGCGGCAATGGAACCTCTACAAGCCTGCCTGGTGCCGTATAGATGCCGCCCAGGATGGGCGGCTTGTGGTCGAGGATCGGGAGCCTTACGATTACGCCCGCCTGGTGCGCCTGCTTCCCTGTTCTCGTAAGATCTTCGTCAGGCTCCGCCTTACGGTGGAGGATTTGGAGGAAGGGAAGTCCCTGCAGGTCGAGCTTTGCAATAAGAAGCACCAGACGGCGGTACGTATCTTGTTCCGCCCCCAGGGGAGGCTGTGCCACAGGACGGTATGCGAACTGGGCCTGGGGAAATGGGAGCCTGGGAAAGAAATGGAGCTGGGCCTGGACGTGGATTGTGAGGACTTTTCTTACACGGTCTGCCTGGATGGGGAGCCTGTGCGGGACGACCGGGGCAGGAGCGTGCGTTATCGCTTCATGGCGGCGGTGGACCAGGTGGCGGAGCTTTCCATCCGCACGGGGGAGC
>CANPWC010000156.1 GCA_947581905.1 uncultured Acetatifactor sp. | reverse complement strand
TTTTTCGAGGTGGAACTAAATTATACCATTAAAAGAAATCTCTTGTCAACTGATTTTTTATATTGATTTCCTTCCGGGGGCAAACCGTCAGCTGCCTGCCATCTTAAGCCCCTTAGGATTCCCCTTTTATAACGGAAGGAACGATATGTTTTCACGGATGCTGCTGATCCAATCAGCCAGGAGGTTGCATCGATAAAGCATCAGCAAGATCGGGGTGTCCTGCGTATAGGCGAAGACCATCTGGCCGAGCATCCCCGTTTCAAACGTCATGAGGAACGTATAAGCCGTCCATAACAAGATGACCGTCTCCATAACCCCCACGGCGATGCCCAGCAGCTTGTCCAGCCCATGGATGATGGGCAATTTAGAGATCAGCTTGGCGGAGAAGAAGACCAGCCCCAAAAGGTGATGGGCTATCAGGATCACGACCAGCAAAAGCACGGATACCGCCACGCCGACGAATTCCTTCTCCGTATAGCTTTGCAAGGCGCTTGCAAGCAATACCGCCATAATGCACAGGACGATCAGGGACACGAAAGAAATGATCTCCCGCACCATCCCCTTATGATATCCCTCATACACTTTCCACGCCAACACCAACAGCAAAAAGACAACGAGCAGATTCATGCGCATCCTCCTTAGTGACCGCCGGGGCCGCTTTGCCGCCCTCTTCCCGGCGCGATTTACAGGGCTTTACCTTAACTGGATCGTATCAATGGATTCATCCGTCACAGCCAGGAAACGATAAGATGAATTCAAAGGGATCAGGCAGCTGACGGAACGGTCGAACGCCCCGCTGTACTTTATGACATTATTCAACGTCATGATGACGCACTCCGCGTCATTATAAACAGCAAAATATCCTTTCCCGAAAAAGATGTCCGTGTATTCGACGTCAAAATAGTAGGTTCCGACCTGCTTGCCGGATACATCATAGACATTCATCTTATACGCGGAATTCCCTGTATCCCCATAAAAGACGAGCCCTATATAGTCCTCGCTGTAAAAAACGGACTTGACCTCGTCCGTATATAAAAACTCGGTCAAAAGCACCGGGATCTGGGAGCCCTTGTAGATCATCAGCCTGCTGTCGCTCACCGCGAAGCTGGTCTCTTCATCCATATATTGCACATAAGGCACGAAAAGGTCATAGATATACGTCCCCACGAAGAAGTCCGTCTTGTTTTCCCCTACCGCCCCCAGGTTATAGAACGCCACATTCGTCTTATAAGCGCCCGCGTCCAGGTAGGTATAAGAAATCTGCATGAGCTCCCCGTTCGGTGAAAGGCTAAGGGCGGTGGGATACCCGCTGCTTGACATGGTCGCCTCCCCGGTATAAAGCTCCGTGCCGTCGGGCGCGAATATTTTATAATAAGTCACATGCGTGTCCGCCATTACGACCACGACCCGCCCCGTTGCAGATACCGCGATATTGCGGATCGGCATATTGGTCGCGAAATTCCCCAATATCTCTGAATCGCTGACCACATAAACGTCCCTGCCATTATAGTCAGCGATCGCCGCCACGTTCTGGCAGACATCGATCAGGGGATCCTGGATCTCAAACGTCTGGTTCCATAAGACGCTTCCCCTTAAGTCCGTGCAATGCGCCCCATCCCGGCTATAAGTCATGACCGCATTCCCCAACCGGATATCCTCCGTCCCATTCACATGTTCCCGGGGGACGCTGCTAACGACATCATAATAAGTGAACACATGGCTGCGCCACTGCACCACAAAAAACAGGAAGACGCCTAAGGCAACCAGGACGGCGGCCATTGCCGCCAAAAAACCGTTCAGCCTGTGCTGAAACAGCTTTCCTTCATAACTATCAAAAAGCAGCGCCTTTTTTTCCTTGATGTAATCCATTATCTTTCGCATCGAAAACCCCTTACCAGTCCCATTCCAATACCGACCTGCCGCCATTTGGCATCCATGCCCCAGCAAGCGTGCCGTTGTAAGTATACCATATTATCCTCGCTTAAGGAAGTAAAATTTTTTGTCCAAAATAAATATCATCCGGATTGACAATATGGTTCAGCTTGCAGATCTCAGACACCCAGGCGTCCGTCCCATAATGGCTCTTGCTGATGCCGATCAGGGTATCCCCTTTCTGGATCACATAAGCTACGGGCCCTTGCGCCTCCTGGACCTCGTCCGAGCCTGTATCATAGGCGGCTTCGGAAGGGGGCGCGGCGGCTCCGTCCGCTATGGCGGCGTCGCCTGATGCACCGGCGCTGCCGTACGCCTGCGCCGCTTCACCCGATGCCGCCGTGCCGCCATCTGCCAAGGCCGCGCTATCCGCCGCCTCTGCGCCATCCGCCAAGGCTGTCCCATCTGCCGTCCCTGCTCCGCCATCTGTCAAAGCCGCGCCATCCGCCGCCCCTGCTCCATCCGCTGCCGCCTGGCTTCCATCCGATAAGGCTGCCCCATCAGCCGTCCCTGCTCCGCCATCTGCCAAGGCCACGTCTCCCGCCGCCCCTGCTCCATCCGCTGCCGCCTGGCTTCCATCCGGTAAGGCTGCCCCATCAGCCGTCCCTGCTCCGCCATCTGCCAAGGCTGCGTCTCCCGCCGCCCCTGCGCCATCTGCGGCCGCCTGGCTTCCATCCGGTAAGGCTGCCCCATCAGCCGTCCCTGCTCCGCCATCCGTCAAGGCCGTCCCGGCAAGGTCGCCATCCTGTATGGAGTCGTTTCCGCCATCCCCCTGCTGGGCGTTCTCCTCTTTCAGCGCTTGCGCCAACTGATCCTGGGCATATAGCTTGTCCTCCTGCCCATCCTCATTCATCACGGTGACGACCTCCTCGGAATCCGGAAGCCTCTGCCGCGTCAAATCAGCAAAAAGCTGCTTCGCGGCTCCCTGCAGCCTGTCCAGGCCGCCGGTCCCATTGAGGGAGCCGAATCCTACCACGCAAAGCAACAGGAACACCCCCACGACGGACAGCCTCATAAGCTGCATCGTTCCAGGACGCACGCCCGCCGGCCTTTGCTCCCCTTCCTGGGCATAACGTCTTTCCGTGCCAAGCCTCTGCCTGCCCAGCCTTTCCTTGTCCAGTTTCTCTCTGCCAAGCCTCTCCCTGCCCAGGAAGCGCCTGGGGGCATGTTCCCCGTCCAATGTGGAATCTTCCTCTCCTTGATTCCCATCCGCCGCCGCGTCCCCTTTCAGGTCCCGCTTCCTTTGGGAAAGCCAACCCTCCTCTTTCCCTCGCGCAGTCTTGCCCTGTTGGCTGCGCTACTCCTCCCGCCGGTCTTCCTGGCGCTTGCGGACCGCATCATATTTTTCCTGGTCCACCTTTTCCGGTTCCGCTTCCCCGCCCCTGGAATCCAACATATAGGCAAGCATGTTGTCATTTTTTTCATAGAAGCAAGCATATCCTGTTATGTACCTGCAGATGCCCTGCTCACATACATGGAAGCCGTCCACCATCTCCCCGTTAAGCAGGCAATATCCCAGGAAACGATGCTGGGGAAAATGCTTCTGCCGCAATTTCTCGATCTCCTGGTCTTGCGCCTGTGACAAGTGCCTGACCTCTTTTGTCAAAAGCTCCAGCCTGCATGCGCCGTAAAAGAAAAGATACGCCACATCCCCTTCTTCCTTGCGCGTCCCATAAAGGGCCAGCCCTATCTTTTTATCCTCCGCCAGGCGATTGATCTGCCTGATATAGGAAATCACATAGTCTTCCACGTAGATCCGGCAATGGCGGTCCGCTTCCCCGATTTGCGTAATGTTCTTTGGCAATTCCATAAAAATACCTCCCACACCAGTTTTGCTATCATCATAGCACTGGCGCGCGAGGTATTTTAGCGTTCCTTGTCGCCTCGTCCAAAGAAGTTTCCGACAATGTTCGCGCTTACGCGAAGCGGTAGACGGTGATGGAATCATACTCCCGCCCTGGCCCGAACACGCAGGAAGGGAAATTGTCCTGATTGACGCTGTTGGGGAAGTACTGGGTTTCCAGGCACAGACCGCTCCTTTTCCCATAACGGGCCCCGTCTTTTCCTACCTGTGGAAGGATGCAGTTGCCCGCATAAAACTGGAAGCCGGGGAGCGTGCTGTACGCGTCCATCTTAAGCAGGCCGTCCGGGGATTCCAAGGTGGCGAAATGCCGCAGCGTGCCATCCCAGCCGTCAATGACCCAGTTGTGGTCATAGCCGCCCGTGACCAGAAGCTGCTCTGTCTGCACATCAATCTCTTTGCCGACCAGCTTGCTTTCCGTAAAGTCCATTACCGTCCCTGCGACCGGGACGACTTCGCCCGTAGGGATGGAACCCTCCCTCACAGGAGTATAGCAAGAAGCGGCCATCCACAGCCTGTGGTCCTCGATGTCCCCTTTTCCATGCCCCTTTAAATTAAAATAAGTATGGTTCGTGGGATTTAAGATGGTCTTTTGGTCGCTGGACCCATGATAATGCAGCGTAAGGCCGTCTTCCTCATCCAGGGAGCAGGCTACACGCATCTTTTTATTGCCAGGCAGGCCTAAAGCGCCATCCGCGTCCTCTATGGAAAATGTGACGCCTTCCTCCGTCACCTGTGCCTGCCACAACCTCTTGTGGAAGCCCAGGCTTGCATGGGAATGGAGGTTATTGCCATTGTCGTTGGCATCCATATGATAGGTCTTCCCATCTATGGAGAAACAGGCATCCGCGATGCGGTTGGCGTTCGGGCCGATGGTCGCGCCGAAGAAGCTGGGATTGTCAAAATATCCCTCCACCGTATCAAAGCCCAGGACCACGTCCCGCAAGGCGCCATTTCCATCCGGTACCGAAAGGGCGACCAGGATCGCGCCATAATCCGTAAAGGAAGCCTTCATCCCTTTTGAATTGGATAACGTATAAAGGGAAACGGCCCGGCCGTCCCTCGTTTTGCCGAAGCTTGTGATCTCAACTTTCATGTTCCCTCTTTCCCGGCCGCGCGACGCGGCACGACGTCCCACTCTCCCGCCTACATCGGCGTCCGCCCTTCCAAGGCGCGTAACAAGGTCACTTCGTCAATATATTCCAGGTCGCCCCCCACGGGCACGCCGCTGGCGATCCTGGTGACTTTGACTCCGATGGGCTTGATCAGCTTGCTGATATACATGGCGGTCGTCTCTCCCTCCAGGCTGGAATTGGTGGCGATAATGACTTCCTCCACATCCCCCCGCAGGCGCTCGATCAATTCCTTTAATTTGATGTCGCCCGGACCGATGCCCAACATCGGGGAGATCGCGCCGTGCAGCACATGGTAAACGCCCTCGTATTTCCCCGTCTTCTCATAGGCCGCAAGGTCCCTGGTGTTCTCCACCACCATGATCATGCCATGGTTACGGTTGCGGTTGGCGCATACGGGACAGACCTCCTGATCCGTGAGCGTATAGCACTCCTTGCAATACCGGACGTTTTCCTTCGCCTCCAGGATCGCCCCCGCCAGACGGTTCACCTTGTCCTGGGGCATATTGATCAAATGAAAGGCAAGCCTTTGAGCCGACTTGTTGCCAATCCCGGGCAAGGCGGCCAGCTCTTCGATCAACTTATTGATATGTCCGCTGTACAGGTCCATCAGAACGGGAATCCTCCTCCCAAGCCGCCGGTCATCTTGCCCATCAGGGCGGCGC
>CANPWC010000155.1 GCA_947581905.1 uncultured Acetatifactor sp. | reverse complement strand
ATTAGAAATCGCATTCGCGATTTCTTAAGAGGAGGCGAAGTCTCCTCTTGCCTTGATCGCGTAAACGCTCCGGAATGAGGATTCCTATGGAAAAAGAGGCGAAGATTTATGTGGCGGGGCAGGATGGAATGGTGGGCTCCGCATTGGTAAGGGCTTTGCGGAAAGCGGGTTATCAAAGGATCGTGGGGCGTTCCCACAAGGAGCTGGATTTGTGCAGGCAAGCGCAAGTGGAGGAATTTTTTCGGCAAGAGAAGCCGGACTATGTCTTCCTGGCGGCGGCGCGGGTGGGAGGGATCGAGGCCAACCGGCAGGCTCCGGCGGATTTTATGTATGACAATATTATGCTGGAAATGAACGTCATCCGGCAGGCGTGGCTGTGCGGCTGCAAGAAGCTTTTGTTCCTGGGGTCTTCCTGCATCTATCCCAGGATGGCCCCGCAGCCCATGACGGAAGGGTGCCTGTTGACCTCCGCCCTGGAGCGGACCAACGAGGCTTACGCGCTGGCGAAGATTTCGGGCTTAAAATACTGTGAATACCTGAACAGGCAGCATGGGACGGACTTCATTTCCGTCATGCCCACCAACCTCTATGGCCCGAACGATAATTACCATCCGACCCGTTCCCATGTGCTGCCGGCGATGATCGCCCGCTTCCATGAAGCCCGAAGAAGCGGCGCGTCCCAAGTGGTCTGTTGGGGGAGCGGGAAGCCGATGCGGGAATTTCTCTATGTGGACGACTTGGCGGACGCCTGCCTGTTTCTGATGGAGCGTTATTCCGGGGACGAAACGGTAAACGTCGGAAGCGGCAAGGAGCTTTCCATCCGGGAACTGGCCGAAATGGTGGCAGGCGTGGTGGGGTACCGGGGCGAGATCCTTTGGGATGCTTCCAAGCCGGACGGGACGCCCCGGAAGCTTTTGGACACATCCAAGCTGAATGCCTTGGGATGGAGCGCCGCCACAGGGCTTGAAGAGGGGATACGGCTTGCTTATCAGGATTTCTTAAGAAAGCAATAAATTTCCTATTGTAAATTCCATTCGGATTGGTTATAATAAAACCAGCCTGAGGTGTTCGATCAGTCCTGTTCATTTTGAACCTACATTACTTTAAACGGGATTCCTATATTGCCAAGTGGCTGTCAAGCCCTCACTCATCGCGAGGATTGGAAGGGAAGGCAAAAGCTTTGGTTGCGGATTGTACCCACCTGGCGCGAGCTAGGAGTCAGAAGGCAGGAAACGGCACCTCGGGTGGTTCTTTCTTTCGGGCGAACGGCATAATTTCTATTGGATACAGTGGGCAGTCCTGTGGCTGCCCTATTTTTACGCGGACGGCCATTCCAAACGGTTATGGGCAGTCGGAGCATGGAAAGCTTTGCCTCGCCCAGGAAAGGACGGCTTATGAAGAAAGTGGAGTTTACGGACAGGCAACGGATGCAGCTTAAGGCGCTTGCCTGCCTGCTTGGCCTGGTCTTGCTGGCCTTGCTTTTGGTCGGGAGGGCGCTTGTGCTTTTCTTCCGGGACGAGGGGAAGCTGGAACCCATCCCCATCCCGGTCGCCAGGACCGCGTACAATGTGTGGGTCCTGGATGCGGGAAGCAGGCAGCTTAAGGTCTTTGAGGACGGCGAAGAGCGCCTTTATGCTTATGGGGAGGGCTTTACAGCGCCCAAGGAAGCCAAGGGGCAGATCGCTGACTTGGAACTCGTGAACGACTGCGTGGTCCAGATACATACTAAGGAAGAGAAGATCAGCGGAAAGGTCCTGACGGTGTATGGGGGCATGGTGGAGGTGGAGGGCTATGGCAGGCTGCCATTGTCTGGCCAGGTAAGGGGCTATCGGCTCTACCAAAGCCTTTCCATGTGTACCGCTTCGGATCTGGCGATCGGCTATGCGTCCGCGGACTTCGTCCTGGAGGAAGGGGAGATCTGCGGCATCCTGATCGCCAGGGAGGAGTCGATGGACCTGGTGCGCGTCTTATTGAAAAACAGCGGCTATCAGGGCTTGTTCCATAAACAGGTGGACATAACCTGCGATACGGGCTTTACGGTCCGGTATGGGGAGGCGGAAGAGTCCGTCCTGGCCTATCAGGCAGGGCAGACCTTAAGCATCGAGGCTGGCGGCCCTTTCTTTACAGGAAGCCGCGTCAAGGTCGTGCCGGACGCCCTGACGGGGAAGCTGACCCTTACGAATGTGGAACGCAGCCAGGGGTCGCCTTCTTACCGAGGCAGCCTGGAGCTGTCGATGGCCCAGGAGGGAATGGTCGTCATCAACGAGCTTCCCCTGGAAGAGTACCTGTATAGCGTGGTGCCCAGCGAGATGCCGGCGTCTTATCCGATGGAAGCCTTGAAATCCCAGGCGATCTGCGCCAGGACCTATGCCTATGCCAGGATGCTGCATGCCGGATATCCGCAATACGGGGCCCATGTGGACGACAGCACAGGCTACCAGGTCTACAACAACATCCTGGAACAGGAAGCGTCCACGGCAGCGGTGAAAGAGACCTATGGGCTGATCCTTTTTGAGGAGGATGGGGCGACCCCGGCCCAGACCTATTATTATTCCACGTCCTGCGGCATCGGCAGCGACCTGGGCGTATGGGGGACGCAGGCAGAGGACGCGCCTTACCTGTCCCCTAAGCCGATCAGCCGTTCTTCCTTGAAGCTTGTAAAGAAAGGGGAGGACCCCTCCAAGATAGGCAAAAAGGCTAAGGACCTGATGGAAGAGGGGGCGTTCCGCGCCTTCATCACGCAAAAGGATGAGGAGGATTATGAATGGCAGGAGGCCTGGTACCGTTGGACCTATACGGTGGAGGACTTGGACGGCGAGGCCCTTTTATCAAGGCTTAAGGAACGTTGCCAGGCGAACGCGTCCAATGTGCTGACCCTTAAAGAAAATGGGGAATATGAGAGCGGGCCGATCCCGGAGCTTGGGGACATAGAGGACCTTTACGTGGCGTCAAGGGGCGCCGGCGGCATAGCAAACGAGCTTGTCGTCCAGGGGCAAAAGGCGACCGTTAAGGTATTGACAGAGTACAATATCCGTTGCATACTTAATGATGGAAAGACGAAAGTGGTCCGCCAGGACGGAAGCGAATCCTCCATGCCTAGCCTGTTGCCCAGCGCTTATTTCGTGATCGACCTTGCGCGCGGGAATGGGGGCGTCCAGGGATACCAGCTGACAGGCGGCGGCTTCGGTCATGGAGTGGGGCTGTCCCAGAACGGGGCCAAGGACATGGCCTTGGACGGCCACGATGCGGAAGACATCCTGCGCTTTTTCTATTATGGATGTACGTTAATGGATTATCGAAACGGGGATTGAGGAAGCATGATAAAGAAAATGTATCATATGGTCAGCGAATTTACGAAGCAGGCCGGGCGTAAGAACATCAACGCTTATGCTGCCAGCACGGCTTTTTTCCTGTTTTTGTCCATCGTCCCCATGCTTATCTTGCTGTGCTCGATCATTCCCTTTACCCCTTTGTCGGAAGAAGACCTGGTGACGGCCATCGTGGACGTGGTCCCGGCTGCCATTGATCCCCTGGCGAAGGGCCTGGTATCGGAGATTTACGGCCGGTCCGCCGGCATCCTTTCCATCGCGGCCTTAACCACCCTGTGGTCCGCGGGGAAAGGGGTGCTCGCCCTGATGCAGGGGTTGAACGCCATCAATGAAGTGGAGGAGAAGAGGAACTATTTCCTGATCCGCATCATCGCTTCCCTTTATACCATCATCATGCTGGTCATCCTGATCCTATCCCTGTTCCTCATGGTATTCGGCAATCAGCTTTTGGACCTGGTCATCCATTATGTGCCCCAGATCCGGGTTTTGATCTCTTTCTTAAGGAACTTCCGCTTTTTGGCGGTGTGGGTGGTCTTAACCATCTTGTTTTCCGCCATTTATGCTTATGTGCCCGATAAGAAGCACCATTTCCGGGACCAAGTCCCGGGGGCCTGCTTCGCGGCTGTGATCTGGAGCATTTTTTCCTGGGGATTTTCCCTCTATGTAAGCAGGACCGGGGCATATAGCATTTATGGCAGCCTTTCCATCATCGTGATCGTGATGTTTTGGCTGTATTTCTGTATGTATATCGTGATGATGGGGGCGTATTTGAACCGGTTCCTCTTAGAGGACGGAGAGGAGGGATGGAGATGAACGGAAAGGAATTGACGGACCGGATATTGCAGAACGTGGGAAAGGTCGTGATCGGCAAGGAGCGGGTCGCGAAGCTTTTGTTAGTGGCGCTGGTGTCGGATGGGCATGTCCTGTTGGAGGACGTGCCGGGAACAGGCAAGACGAAGCTGGCGAAGACCCTGGCGAAGTCGTTGGACGCGCAGTTTGCCAGGATCCAGTTCACCCCGGACCTGCTTCCCTCGGATGTCACAGGCTTGAACATCTATGACCAGAAGGAAGGGGAATTCGTGCTCCGTAAGGGACCTGTATTCACCAACATCCTTCTGGCGGATGAGATCAACCGTGCCACCCCCAGGACCCAGGCGGGCTTGTTGGAATGTATGGAAGAGCGTCAGGTGACGATCGACGGCGTGACGCATCCCTTAGAGCGCCCTTTCTTCGTCATCGCCACCCAGAACCCGGTGGAATCTTCCGGCACGTTCCCCCTGCCGGAGGCCCAGATGGACCGCTTCATGATGCGTCTGTCCATGGGGCTGCCGGATAAGGAAGAGGAGCTTCAGATTTTGGACCGCTATATGGAGAAAGAGCCTTTGGACGAGCTTTTGAGGGTGTCGGACAGCCAGACCGTCCTGGAAGCCAGAAAGGAAGCGTCCCATGTCTTCGTCCATGAATGCGTCCGGGAATATATGGTGGATATCGTGGAGGCCACCCGCAGGAAGGATAACGTCGCCATGGGGGTGAGCCCCAGGGGGACCCTGGCTTTGATGCGTTGTTCCAAGGCTTATGCCTACCTGTCCGGCCGCGGCTTCGTGACGCCGGATGATGTCAAGGCGGTAGCGGTGGCGGTGCTTGCCCATCGGATCGTCATGAGTTATGGCTTCGGCAGGCTGAACGAATCCCAGGCCATGATCGAACAGATCCTGAACCAAGTGACCGTCCCCACAGAGGATTTTGAGAAATGATCAAGATAATCGGAATGGCCCTGTTGGCCTATTTGTTCTTTGAACTGCAGCGCCGGATTTATGAGAATTTCTGGAACCAGGACCTGTATGTGGACGTGAGCTTTTCTTCTCCTTATATTTTTGAAAAAGAGGAAGGGGAGCTTTTGGAGGTCATTGAAAACCGGAAATGGCTGCCCCTGCCCATGGTGAAGGTGAAGTTCCAGACCAGCAGGTACTTACGCTTCAAGGATTCCCCGGCAAGCGGCGTGACGGACCTTTATTACCGCAACGACGTCTTCCAGGTCGGCTGGGGGGAACGGATCATTCGTACCCTTCGTTTTACCGGGGGGAAACGGGGATATTACAATATCTTGGGAGTGGACCTGGTCTGCTCGGACCTGTTTTTGACCTCCGAAATGATGGAGAGCCGTTCCATGGAGGGCTATTTTTATGTATATCCCAAGCCCTACTATAGCCGGGAGCTGGAGGTCAGCCTAAGGCAGCTCCTTCAAGTTCCCCGAGGCCACGAT
>CANPWC010000154.1 GCA_947581905.1 uncultured Acetatifactor sp. | reverse complement strand
TCCGGAGCCTCTCCCACGGATCTTCCTTCAGGAAACGCAGGGACGCGTCAAAGGTAGCGCCGCCCCAGCACTCCACGGAATGATAACCGACCTGGTCCATTTTCTCCACGATGGGAAGCATGAAATCGGTGGGCATCCTGGTGGCGATCAGGGACTGATGGGCGTCACGCAGGATCGTTTCCGTTATTTTAATCGGTTTTTTGACTTGTTCTGACATTTCAATTTCCTCCACATAATTGATCGGGAAGGCTCCCGCCCGGGAAGCTTCCCCTGGCCTGGCTGCAGGCGATATAGGCCTGCAGGCCGCCGCCGAGAGTTCCTCCCATCCGCCGCCTATCCGGCCGGCGGATGGACCATACGCAACTTAGAAAACGCCGAATATCGCCATAAAGGTTCCGGCCGCTACTGCCGTCCCGATGACGCCAGCCACATTGGGCCCCATGGCGTGCATCAGAAGGAAGTTGGTGGGATCCGCTTCCGCGCCCACTTTCTGGGACACGCGGGCTGCCATGGGCACCGCGGATACGCCGGCGGAACCGATCAGCGGATTCACCTTGCCTTTCGTGGCTATGCACATCAGCTTGCCGAAGATCACGCCGGCAGCCGTACCGAACATGAAAGCGATAAGGCCAAGCGCAACGATCTTAAGGGTATCCAAATTCAGGAACGCTTCCGCGCTGGTGGTCGCGCCTACGGAGGTTCCAAGCAGGATGACGACGATATACATCAAAGCGTTGGATGCGGTCTCCTGGAGCTGCCGGACCACGCCGGATTCCCTGAAGAGGTTGCCCAGCATCAACATGCCGACCAACGGAGCCGTGGTAGGAAGGATCAGGCACACGACGATGGTGACGATGATCGGGAACAGGATCTTCTCCAGCTTGGATACCGGACGAAGCTGCGCCATCTTGATCTTGCGTTCTTTCTCCGTGGTAAACAGCTTCATGATAGGAGGCTGGATGATCGGTACCAGGGACATGTAAGAATATGCCGCCACGGCGATCGGCCCTAATATGGCCGTCTGTCCCAATTTACTGGCAAGGAATATGGAAGTAGGCCCGTCTGCGCCGCCGATGATGGAAACGGCCGCGGCAGCCTTGTCATTGAAGCCAAGCCAGATCGCCCCGAAGTATGCCGCGAAAATGCCGAACTGCGCCGCGGCGCCCAATAAGAAGCTCTTCGGGTTGGCGATCAAGGGGCCGAAGTCCGTCATGGCGCCTACGCCCATGAAGATCAAGGACGGCAAGATCGCCCATTCGTCCAGCAGATAGAAATAGTACAGCAGGCCGCCCGTCCCATTCGCGGAATCCTCAATGCTTAAGATGATGTCCGGATAAATATTGACCAGCAGCATGCCAAACGCGATCGGGGTCAGAAGAAGCGGTTCAAACCCCTTGGCGATCGCTAAATAAAGGAAGATACACGCGACAACGATCATCAGGTAGTTTCCCCAGGTCAGGTTGAAAAACGCCGTCTGATGGATCAGGTTGTCTAGTGTGTTAGCTATATATTCCATTTGTTGACCTCCTGTTGTGATGAAACTTCACTCTTCACCGTATCAATGGCCGCGCAGGATCCATAAGCCGTCCGCGCGCCCTGTCCGCGGTTAGTTCATGGTCGCCAGCAATGCGCCGGCTTCAACAGGATCGCCAACGGCTACGTCAATGCTCGCGATGGTCCCATCCTGGGGGGCGACCACAGGGATCTCCATCTTCATGGCTTCCAGGATCACGACGGCGTCTCCGGCTTTCACGGCCTGGCCGACCTTGCCTTCCAGCTTGAATACCTTGCCTGCGGCACCGGCCTCGATGCGGACGCTGCCTGCGGCGCCGGCAGCCTTGGGAGCGGCGGCAGGGGCGGCCTTAGGGGCGGCCTTGGGGGCTGCGGGAGCTTTGGCCGCTACAGGCGCTGCCTGGGATGAACCCTCTTCTACAACTACATCGTATACATTTCCATTCACTGTGATGGTATAATTTTTCATTTTAAATTCCTCCAATATTTTCTTTTCGTTTAACGCCTGTTTATCTTACGGATGCTGCGTACGACGAAGCCATCCGTAGTTACAGCCCCTTCGCTTGCCGCAATGGCGGCCGCGATGACGGCCACAAGTTCCAAATCATCCTCTTCTTCCTCTTCCACGACAGGGGGAGCGGCAGGAGCGCTTACCTCTTCCTTCTTCTCAGGCTCCGCCTTCTTTACGAATTTCGCCTGGATGGAAGGGATCACCTTGAATGCAGAGATCACAAGGCTGATGATGATCAGGACGAGGAACACGGTCCCCATGCCGATCAATGTATTTAACGCCGCATTGGTCATCAGCTCTCCCATGGATGCCTTGGGGTTGAGGGCCACGGATTTGAGCCTCATGAACATGTCATTGGAAAAAATCGCCTCCAGCTCCGCGTCCTTCTTCTCGCCCTTGATCGGGACATGGACGATGATCTGATGTTCATCAATGGTCGCATCCGCCGTGCCGACCTCGCTGATGGCGCCGATCTCCTTAAGCCCTGATTCAAAGGAAGAAGCGCCGTTGATCACCGCATATCCATCCACGTTGATGCTATAGGAGCTGCCCATCTGATAGGCGACCTCTTCCGCGGTGAAGTCGTCCAATACATGGATGCCCTTTTCATTGTCGATCAAGCCTTGCAGCATCGGGATCACGGTATCCGTGGAAAGCTGCTTCGCATAAGCGACCTTCTGGGATTCATACTCGGTATAGACCTTTTCACTGCCGCAAGCCGTCAAGCCAAGGATGCAGGTGATCATGCTTATCAAAGCCAATAATTTCTTCATCTTAAATCATCCTTTCTAAACTGTTCCATGCTTCTTGTCGGGACGGTCTTCTCTCTTGGTGTACAGCATCTCGAAAGCGCCAATGACGTACTTCCTGGTATCCGCCGGATCCACGATCTGGTCCACATACCCCCTCTTGGCCGCGCTTGTGGCGCCATTCTGCAGGGCGGCATATTCCGCAGCCTTCTCGTTGATGACGTCGGCTCCTTTCCCTTCATACATGATCTTCGCCGCCAGGCGCGCGTCCATAGCCCCGATCTCCGCGTTCGGCCATGCCATTACCACGTCAGCGCCGACCGCCTTGGAATTCATCGCCACATAAGCGGTGCCATATGCCTTGCCGACCACCACGTTCACCTTGGGGACCGTCGCGGAAGCGAAAGCATAGGTAAGCTTCGCGACCGCCTTCGCGATCGATTTCTCGGAACCGACCGTCGCCTCATACCCCTTTACATTGGTCAGGGTAAGCACAGGGATGTCGAACGCGTCACAGAAGCTTATAAAATCCGCCGCTTTCTGGGAGCCATCCACAGTCAGGACCGCATCCAGCTTCTCGGACACGTTGCCCTCTTCGTCACAGATCTCGCTGCGGTTGGCGACCGCGCCGACCGTCGCGCCGTTCAACTTAAGGAACCCTGTGACCATGTTCTTGCCGTAATCCTTCTTCACCTCGAAGAAACGATTGTCGTCCGCCAGGATGGAAAGGGCGATGGAGGTGTCCCCCGCGCAGCCTACGATTTCGGGATTGACCCTGTTAAGGTCGTCGCTGCAATCCTCATAGTTGCCGCCGTCCTCATTGTTAGCGGGCAGGTAGCCGACCAGGTCCCTGATCTGGGAAAGGATCTCCTCCTCTCCGGCGACCACGTCCACGATGCCGCTTACCTTGCTCTGGAAGTCGGCAGACGAGGTGTCGTTCTTGGTGATCACGTTGCCGTCCAGCGCGTTAGGCGCGTTCACGAACAGCTTCGCCTTATCTTTTTCCATGAAAGTGAAATCCGTCATGGTGGGGAACAGCCCCAAGCCGCCGCCGCAGCTGCCGAAAATGGCGGTGATCTGAGGGATCACGCCGCTGGCCAGCGTCTGCTTCATGTAAATCTCGCCGAAAGCATTCAGGGCGTCCGTCGCCTCCTGCAGGCGTAAGCCCGCGGAATCCACCAATCCGATGATCGGCGCGCCCATCTTGATTGCCAGGTCATAGAGGCGGGTAATCTTCTTGGCGTGCATCTCGCCGATGGAACCGTTCATCACGTCCGCATCCTGGCTGTACACATACACAAGATTGCCGTCAATCACTCCATAGCCGGTAATACATCCGTCGGATGCCAGTTCACTCGGCTTCATGTTAAAATCAGTGGCCCTTGCAGTGACAAGTCCGCCGATTTCAACAAAACTGTTGTCATCGAGCAAAGCGGTGATTCTTTGGCTCGCTTTTGAAGTAGTACTCATGTTTTCAGCCCTCCATTTATAATAAAAAAACTGATTAATTCGAGGCAGGCCGCGCCCTCTTTACGGAATGCGCATGCCCCCATGATTAACGTCCTTAGTAGTATAACACAAATTCACCAGCTAGCAAAGTCCGAATTGCAAAATTTTCAATTTTTTTCTATCTGGGGCTTTCTTTCGCCACGGGCAAGGAAATCCCAAGATAGGGCTGGACAAGCGGCGTCTTTTTCCCTATAATGGACGCGGGGCCGTAAAGGTTCCCAAAGGAGGCTTCGCTTATGCCCATCGTTTCTGACTTCCACCTGCACTCTTCCTGTTCCGGCGATTCTACGGCGGACATGGAAAGCATGATTCTACGCGGCATCCAGTTGGGGCTTGCGCGGATGTGTTTCACGGAACACCACGATATCGACATCCCGCCCAGCCCGGAAGCGCCCGTGAACATTTACCTGCTGGATACGGACGCCTATCTGGCCCTCTTTCGGAAGATGCGTTCCAAATATGAAGGACGCATCCGTCTGTCCTTTGGCGTGGAGCTTGGCTTACAGCCCCAGGTGGCCGCGAAGAACGCGGCTTATGTCAGGGGGCATGCGTTCGACTTCCTCATCGGCTCCTCCCATGTCTGCCACGGCAGGGACCCTTATTACCCCTCCTTTTATGAGGGGCGTACTGAGGAAGAAGCCTACCGGGAATACTTTACCTCCATCATTGACAACCTGGAAGCGTTCTCGGACTTCGACGTCTATGGGCATCTGGATTATATCGTGAGATATGGCCCGAATAAGGACCGGGATTATTCTTATGAAAAATATCAGGACTTGCTCGACCGGATCCTGGAACTTTTGCTGGAGAAAGGGATCGGGCTGGAACTGAATACCGGAGGGCATGCCAAGGGCTTACGGGAGCTTCATCCCTGCACCAAGGTCTTGAAGCGTTATCGGAAGATGGGAGGCGAGATCGTCACCGTCGGCTCCGACGCCCATGCCCAGGAAAGGATCTGCGCCGATTTCTCCCTGGCGGAGGCGGTGCTAAAGGAATGCGGCTTCCGCCACTATACCGTGTTCGAGGAGCGGAAGCCCATCTTTTTAAAATTATAGCTTACGGCGCGGCGCACGGCTTGCGGCCAAAGCCCAATCGCTTGCGCGGCGCACGGCTTGCGGCGCGGCGCACGGCTTGTTACAGGATGGTCCCGCCGCCCAGCACATAGTCCCCATCATAGAATACCACGGCCTGTCCCGGCGTCGCCGCCCGGACGGGCTTTTCAAATTCACAGAGCACCACGCCCTCTTGCTTAAGGCGTATCCGAACATTTTGTATATCAACAAAGCGTGGGTGAAAAAACTCATCGATAATGGCGATCTCCCC
>CANPWC010000153.1 GCA_947581905.1 uncultured Acetatifactor sp. | reverse complement strand
TCCCGCGAGGCTTTTGGCCAGGGCGGAGAGCCTTTCGACCCGGTCCGTGATATACTCCGTATTGACCGCCTCATAATCAATGCCCGTCCTGCTTTGGAAATTGTATTTCGAGAGGTTTTGCCGATCCTGGATGCGCAGGGCAAGCTGGGGCAGGTAGAAGGCAAGGCCAACCAACAGGACGCTCATAAGGATGCAAAGGGTATATTTCACGATCCTACGCCGTCTCATGATCCTTAGCCCCCTTTCCCCTGCCATCCTCTGGCGGCAAGACAGTTTCCTCCAGCGGGAGTAAGACGCGGACCACCGTGCCCTCCCCCGGCTTGGAATCGATTTGGAGGCTGCCCCCATGAAGCCTTACGATCTTCTGGCACAGCGCCATGCCGATGCCGGCGCCCCCCTCTTTCCGGGAACGGGACTTGTCCACCATATAGAAAGCTTCCGTCACCCGGGAAATCTCCTCCGGCGGGATGCCCCTGCCGTTGTCCACCACCTTGAACTCATATTCCTTGCCCAGCTTCGTCCCCTTTAACAGGAGGAAGCCGCCGGGCTTAAGGGCCTTGACCCCGTTATCGATCAGGTTATACAAAAGGGAAAGCAAAAGGTCCTTGTCCCCATACAGGCGGCACTTCTCCAGGGCGGCCTTGCCGTGGACCTTCTTCGCATAAAAGATCGGGCGCATCGTATTGCGGATGTTCTCTTCCAGTTCCTTCGTGTTCAAAGGCTTCCGTTCCAGGTCCTGCCTGTCCATGCCTACCAGCTCCAGCAGCTTGTGGGACAAGCTTTCCAGGCGCTTGCCCTGGCGGAAGATATAGTAGGCGGCCTCGCTCCTTTCCGCTTCCGAAAGCTGCATGGTGGAAAGCATGTCCGCATAGCCGATGATGGATGTAAGCGGCGTCTTCAGCTCATGGGCGAAGGCTGCCGTGAAATCTTCCTGCTGCCTGGCTTCCAGCTCTTTCTGGCGCGCCTCCAGCTCCTTTTGCCTGGCTTCGTCCTCTTTTTCCCGGACCCGTTCCACCAGGGCGTCCGCCATACGGTTGAAATTACGGGCCAATTCCCCGATCTCATCCTGGGATTGGTTTGAGGAGCGTACTGACAGGTTGCCATACGCGATGTGCCTGGCCGTAAAGCTAAGTTCCCGGACCGGCCGGGTGATGTAACGGGACAGGAAATAGATGACCACCGTTCCGGCAAGGAGCAGGAGCATCAGGGCGAAACGGTACTGCCCCAGCAGAAGGTCCCGGTCTTCAAAGATGGATGTGATGTCCCTTTGGACCGCCAGGTATAGGACGACGTCATTGGCGCTGCTTAAACAGGCTGAGATCAAATAATGCTTCCCGCCGCCCTCGACGATCCGATAGCCGTAATTGCTCTGCCCGTCCAAAAGCTCCATCAGCGCCTGGAACTTGCCCTGCATCGCTTCCTCCTGCGGCTGGAAGCTTCCGTACAGAAGCGCCCCGTCCGCATTGAAAATATAATAGGAGTTGTTCTCCCCTTCCAGGTTCCCCATGACGGACTCCGTGGCCTTGGTCAACGCATATTCCTCCCCATATTCCTTCGGGATCGCCCCAAACGCCATTTCAAACAGGTATTGGAACATCTGGCTCTCCACGTTGCCCTGTTCCAGCTCCCGGTTCACCAGGTTCTGGAAAAAGGAAGCCAATATCCAGGTCCCGAATATGGCGAAGAACGCGGTCATCAAGGCCGTCATGGAAAAAAATAGTTTATCCGAAAATTTCATGCCCATCCTCCGGGCGTCCCGCGCCCGTTCCAAAAGGTCTTTTATTGCAGGCGGTATCCCACCTTGTAGACGGCGACGATATGGTCTTCCCAGTGCAGCTTCTTCTTCAGCCTCTGCACATGCAGGTCCACCGTCCGGCTTTCCTCCATGTATTCGCCTCCCCAGACGTTCTCATAAATCGTGTCCCGGTAAAGGGCGATGTTGCGGTTGCGGACGAACAATAAAAGCAGGTCGAATTCCTTCATGGTCAAGGAGACCAGCCTGCCGTCCTGCTTCACCGTCCGGGAAGCGGTATCTATGGTAATGTCAAAGACTTCCATGGTCTTCTCCGTCTTATGATACCTGCGAAGCACCGCTTCCACCCGGGCCAAAAGCTCCACGATCTCAAAAGGCTTCGGCAGGTAATCGTCCGCCCCCATCTTAAGCCCTTTCACCTTATGCTCCGTGGTGGACAGGGCCGTTAAGAAGATGACGGGCAGCTCCATGCTCCTGGCATATTCCATCAGCTCATAACCGTCGATGCCCGGCAGCATGATGTCCAACAGCACCAAGTCGAAATGCTCGTTCATCATATAGTCCGCGGCTTTCTCGCCGTCCAGGGCGCAGACGCAGGAATAGCCCGCCCGTACCAGGTTGACCCGGATCAAGTTGGATATCGGTTCTTCATCTTCCGCGATCAGTATCCTAATCATAGGCTTCCTCCAAACATCCTTTCTCCTTTCCATTGCTCTTTTTAAAGTTTGCCCCGTCCTTGTATCAAATTTGTATCAGCCGCGATTTACGCCAGCAGAATCATTGTACCTTCTTGGGATGTTTTTTTCAAGGAAATTCCGAAAGCTTGCTTACTAACTGTAACAGTTTGCTGCCTGTAACAGTTTGCTACAGTTTCCTCCGCGCCATACAAAAAAACGTCCCCGCGCGCCAGTCACGGATCCGTGCCTGCAACATACTATAATATTAACAAAAGCAACCAAATATGAAAGGAAAATCATGCAGGAATATCGTATGGATGAAACCATTGACAGCTTCCCCCTCGACAGCTTCCCCATCGCCATGGCTTATGTCCCCATGCAACGCTTCAAGGGAATCTGCGACGACCTGGAAGCCGCCTACCAGTCCGGCACCATCTTTCCGGAGCTCGATCTGCCTTTCACGGGAAGGAGATGCGTCTCATGAACCAGAAAGAACAGATGTTCCATGACATTGGCGTCGTGGATTTCGTGGTCGTGGAGTTGACGGAGTACCTGGACACCCATCCCGATGACAGGAAAGCCCTGGAATACTTCAACCATTACGCCAAGATCCGCAATCAGATGACGGCGGATTTCTCCCGGAAGTACGATCCGATCACCGCCAAAGAGGCAAAATGCGACACGGAATGGACATGGGGGATGGCCCCCCTTCCATGGGAAGGAGCGTGCTAGCTTATGTGGATTTATGAGAAAAGACTGCAGTTCCCTGTGAAAATCAAGGAACCCAACGCCAAGCTTGCCCAGGTCATCATCTCCCAGTTCGGGGGCCCCGACGGAGAGCTGTCCGCCAGCATGCGCTATCTTTCCCAGCGCTATACCATGCCTTATAAGGAAGTGGCGGGGCTACTTACCGATATCGGTACAGAAGAAACGGTCATGATCCATCCTCCAGGTCGACGCGGCATGCGGGCAGTCCCCGGAAAGTGATTTGAAGCCCGCCGTCTTCGGAAACCGTCACCTGTTCCAAAAGCTGCCTGAAAAGAAAAGTTTGTTCCTGATAAAGGCCTACGGGATCCCATGGTTCCCAGGAAGGCTCCAGGACATGGTTAGGCAGGCGCCTCCCTCCGAAGAGGAGTCCGTCCACCGCGCTTTCGACCCGTGCAAAAAAATCCGCGTCGAGAGGGACCGCGGGCAGGCCGGGTTCGGACGCATCGTGAAACCTTACGGCTTTCAAAAGGGCTGACTGGACCGGCCCCTTAACCTCCCTTTCAAGGTCGACCAAGCGTTCCAGGGCCTGGTAAAGGGCGGTTAGGAGCTCTTCCTCCCGGATGCTGGGAGCGCTGCAGCCATTCTTTCCGCTATTCAGCCCCGTTTTTTGCTTCCCATGGAGGACCGCGTTGTAACACCTCCACAGACGCCTGACGCTCCCATCCATCCTTTTTTTATAACGTGCCACATAGCTTGCGCCGCAGCATGCGCACTTGATTTTCCCGGAAAAAGGATGCCTCTTACTGTGTTTCGCCATCCCTGTTTGGAAATGGGAGCGCTCATCCAACACCCGATTCGCTTCCTCGAAGGCTTCCCGCAAGATAATGGGCTCATGATGCCCTCTGATAACCACCAAATCCTCCTGTCCTTCGTTCCTCTTTTTCTCATGGGTTAAAAAGTCCGGCGTATAGGTCTTCTTCTGCACCAGGTCCCCGCAGTATTTTTCGTTGCGCAGGATGCGCAAGACGCCGGACGCCTGCCATGTGCCTCCGCGCAGGGGCGATATGCCGGCTTCGGCTAGCTCTCGGGCGATCACATGGGTTCCCTTTCCCTCTTCCAGGAATTTCTGGAAAATGAGGCGCACCACTTTAGCGCCATCTTCGTTGACCACAAGCCTCCCATCCTGTACATCGTAGCCCAGCAGGTCTCTGCCGAACACCACCCCCTGCTCCATCCGACGCTTCTGTCCCCATTTCACCCGCTCAGAGGTCTTTCGGCTTTCCTCCTGGGCGATGGAAGAAAGGATGGCCAGGCGCAGCTCCGCGTCCCCATCCAGGGTGTTAATGTTATCGTTCAGGAACAAGACGCCCACGCCGTGCCTTTTCAAGTCCCGGGTATAATAAATGCTGTCCAAGGTATTCCTGGCAAAACGGGAAATTTCTTTGGTCAGGATGAGGTCGATCTTCCCTTCCTTGGCACATTCGATCATCCGGTTGAATTCCCTGCGCTTCAAAGTGTTCGTGCCTGTGACGCCTTCATCCGCAAATATGCCAAACAGTTCCCAATCCGGATTGGAATCAATGTAGCGCCGGAAAAAACGGCATTGGCTTTCAAAGGACCCGGCCTGGTCCTCCTTGTCGGTAGACACACGGCAATAGGCCGCCACTTGCTTCGGGGCATGCGTCCCGCGAATCCCCATCGCCCTTGGTTCATTCATCGGCAGCCCCCTTTTTCACCTGCAGCCCCAGCTTGCGCAAACATGCCTCTTTTTGCGATGCCGTCAAAAGCTTTTGACGTTCCAAGGAGCAAAGCAAGGCTTCCTGCAGGAGGCGGCAAAACGCCTCCCGTCCTCTCCCCTCCAGGACAGGCGGCTTACTTGGTTGATCCTTCATTTCTTTCCCACACATCCGCTCCATATCTTTGGCACAATATATGTGGTTTGGCCCGCCCCATAGAACGGGCTGGATAAACGCGTACAAACAAAGGCCCTACAGGGGATGACGCTCCTGTAGGGCCTTTGTTTCATTTATGGAAGCTTTTAGGATGAAGCTTTTTTATTTTGCGGATTCCTCATCCGCGGCCGGTCCAGATGCGAAAGCAATCTGCCGGCAAAGGGCGATTCAGCAAACGTTAGGCTGCTCCGAAGGGATCCTCAGGCTTTACCGGAGGGATCCTCAGGCTTCGCTGGAGGCATCCTCAAGCTTCGCTGGAGGCATCTTTGGCGTTTCGGCTTCTTCGGGGACATCGGATGGATCCGCCACGTCCTCCGGGGCACAAGACGCCTGCGGCATAGGTATCGGGGCTGGCGCAAGCGCCTCTTCCAAATCCTCCCCTGCAGCGGATATAGTAAAGGAATCCTCACTGTTGGGAGCCTCAACGGCATCCGCAGACGCGGGCTGCATTTCACTGTTGGGAGAACCTGCAGCCGCCTGCTGCTCCACCTGGATGGACAGGAGCTTCACTTCCGTGTT